>NZ_CP197418.1:8245000-8561421 GCF_052161655.1 Novipirellula methanifontis | reverse complement strand
TTCGGCGGGCGGAATGATCACTTCATCAGGATCGACACCGTCGGCTTCGACGAGGCGGTCGCGACAAACCTGACGCCGATCACTCGCTCTCCACTCGTCGATCAATTCGTTCCATGTTTTACCCGTGACCGTGATCGCTTCGGCGCGGAGCAGTCCAAGTTCTCGCAAATGCCATGCGACCTCGGGAACACCGCCCGCTAAGAACAATCGCACCGTGGGATGGCCGACAGGACCATTGGGCAAACAGTCAACAAAGCGAGGCACCATTTGGTTGACTTTGCGAAACGCAGCAGCGTCAGGCCGTTTCAGACCGGCGGCAGCCGCGATCGCAGGGATGTGCAGCAACAAGTTCGTGCTGCCTCCGACCGCCGCGTGAATCAACATCGCGTTAAAGATCGCATCGTCTGTCAAGACGTCGCGAAGCGATTGGCCTCGCAGCACCATTTGCCTTGAAGCTTCGGCTGAATCGCGAGCCAATTTGGTCCAAATTGGTTGCCCGCTCGGAGCGAGCGCCGCGTGCGGTACGGTCATCCCGAGGGCTTCGGCAACGACCTGGCTAGTCGCCGCGGTCCCCAAAAACTGGCAACCGCCGCCTGGCGTACCACACGCTCGGCAACCTTCGAGGGACGCTTCCTCGAGCGACATTTCACCGCGTGAATAGCGAGCGCCAATCGTTTGTACTTTGCCCGCGTCTTCACCCACGGTGGGCGGCAATGTCACGCCGCCAGGAACCAACACGTTGGCAAGCCCGCTGCATCCGGCCAGTGCCATCATCATCGCCGGCAATCCCTTGTCACATGTCGCGATGCCGATGACTCCTTTGCGCTGGGGCAGCGAGCGGATCAAACGCCGCATCACCATCGCCGCATCATTGCGATAGGGAAGTGAGTCGAACATTCCCTGTGTTCCTTGCGTCCGTCCGTCGCATGGATCGCTGACAAACGCGGCAAAGGGAACCCCGTCGTTTTTGCAAACTTGTTCCGCCGCCGCCTGGACCAGCAAACCGACTTCCCAGTGCCCGGTATGGTAGCCGAGTGCGATCGGGGTACCATCCGGATTCCGCATCCCACCCTGCGTGCTGAGGATCAGATATTGGTCGCCCAGAACACGCCGCGGGTCGAATCCCATGCCGACGCTTTGGGTCAATCCAAACAGATCGCCGCTGCTCCAGTTTCGCAGAATCTCGTCACTCAGAGGCAGCTTTCCGGTCGGCCCGGTTGCTTTGGTTTGGACGGGGGAGACATTTTCAAGAGCACCAAAATAATCAGGTTCGCTCATAGGGGCACCACAAAAAAACGGTAGGACGAATGGGGATCGTCCTACCGTAGCTTGAAATGATCCGCGAGGGAACTCGATGACAGGCTAGAAGCCTATCCCACATTTAGCGGCGATCGCCTAACAGGATGAACAGGTAGTACGCCAGCGTCATGATCGATTGCAGCGTTGCGGCAACGTAAGTCAATGCCGCAGCATTGAGAACCTTGGCGACATAATGTTCTTCGTTGCCCGCGATGATCCCTTGCGAGACAAGTTGCTCGCGAGCTCGTGAGCTGGCGTTGAATTCCACTGGCAAGTTGATTAACTGGAAAAAAACGACCGCCGCGAACAAAATCACGCCAATCCATGCCAAGGCAGGGATGCCGAACCAGATCCCGCCCAACAACATCCAAATCCCAGCGCCCGAACCAAAGTTCGCTGCGGGGACTGCGGTGTTGCGAATCATCAACGGTGCGTAATTTTGAGCGTCCTGGAACGCGTGCCCCGCCTCGTGACAGGCAACGCCGACCGCCGACATGTTTTGGCCGTTGTAAACGTCGCTGCTCAACCGCAGTACTTTCGCACGCGGGTCGTAGTGATCGCTCAATCTGCCGCCGACTTGTTCGATTCCTACCGAATTTAACCCAGCGCTATCGAGCATCCGGCGAGCCGCTTGGGCGCCCGACATTCGAGTCGATATTTTGCTCATTTGCGCAAATGCCGACTTCACCTTCCACTGGGCATACAGACCAAGCAGGAAGGGTGGCAACACAAACAAAAAGTAAAGCATCATTGGCTCTTTACCACCTCATTGAGTAAACACACACTTTGACGCCAAAACGACAGCGCAAAGCGATACCATGTCTTACACGCAACTTGTGGACCATTCGCGGCATCAGGAGTGATTCTTGGCAATAGGACACCCATTTTGCACGTTTTTGGTCCATATAAAACGAATCGGGCCATGCTCGTCAGAACCTAGGCCCAGCCATTACAATCCGAGGCACGATGACCGGGTGGTTGCCAATTTCCACGGCCTCGTGAACTTGAATTGGCTGTGAATTTGGTTTGCCTGTCACTTGATATGACAGCCACTTCGTTACTCGCGGCTGATCGACCGCATTGCATTGAAAGTTTTCGTGAACGTTTTAAGCCAATTTGCAAATATATCGACGGACTTGCTGCTGTCGCTTCCCACGATTGCCTCCCTGGCTGGGGGTGGCGGCTTGCTCGCTAACGCCGACGCTTTGCTAGCGAACGCCCAGTGGCTCTCCAACCGCACCTACATTCTGCTGGCCGTGATCATTACGACGCTGGGCATTGCCACGATCGTCGGCGAAGTGCTTTCGCGTCGTGAACCGATGGGGATTGAATCGGCGCTGATCGCTCGCTTCAAGCACAAAGTCCGCGTGTGGTGGATGATGCTGGCGATCTTTGTGTTCGGCTTTGTGCTGCACCGAGTCGGAGTCGTGGTGCTGTTTGGCTTCGTTTCGTTCTGGGCGTTGCGTGAATTCATCACGATGACGCCGACGCGGCGGGGAGATCACCGGACATTATTTTGGGTGTTCTTTATCTTTACGCCGCTGCAATACATCTTGATCGGACTGGGCAGCAGTCCTCCAAGCTGGATCACAACCGACCCGAACCGAGACTTCTATGATTTCTATAGCATCATGATTCCGGTCTACGCGAGTTTGTTTATTCCGGCGCGGGCTGCGATCGCAGGCGACTACAAACGATTTCTCGAACGTAGCGCAAAAATTCAAACTGGATTGTTGATCTGCGTTTACTCGCTCAGCTACGCACCGGCGCTGCTGGACCTTGATTTGGTGCAAACCGGAAAGATCCCTTGGAACGGCAGCAACGTCAGCTTGCTGGTTTTCTTTGTTCTGATTGCCCAACTCGCCTCGGTATTTGAACGAGCCTGGGGTAAGCTCGCAGGCCGCAAAGTGATCGCCGAAAAGATCAATGCTTCGCGAACCTGGGAAGGTTTTTTAGGCTCGATGGTGACCACCGGACTCGTTGCTGCGGCGCTCTCGTGGGCCACGCCATTTCATCCTTGGGAAGCATGGATCCTGGGTGCCGTTGTGACCGTGATGGCGTGTGCCGGAACGATGACGATGAGTGCAATCAAACGCGACCGAGGCGTCACCGATACCGGAACGCTCGTCCAAGGACATGCAGGATTGTTGGATCAAATCGACTCGATTTGTTTCGCAGCACCCGTCTTTTATCACCTCACACGATTCTTTTGGTCCGTATGACGCTTACGCTTTTCGACACCCACGCCCATCTTAATACCGATGCCTTTGATGGAATCGTTGACGATGTGATCACGCGAGCCAAAGAGGCGGGCGTGGTGGGTATCAACGTGGTCGGGGTGGATGTAAAGACCAGCCGACGCGCGTGCGAGCTTGCCGCGGAGTATCCGGATTACTTGTTCGCCACGATTGGGATCCAGCCCAACTCGGCCGCGGAAGCCGCAGAAGGGGACTTTGCTTTGATCCAGGCGATGATCAACCAGCCTGGCGTGAAAGCGATCGGCGAAACGGGATTGGATTGTTATTGGGACGACACGCCGTTGCCGATGCAGCACGATTACTTTGATCGCCACATGCAGTTGTGCCGCGACACGGGGTTGCCGATGGTGATCCATATGCGTGAAAGTGGCGATTTGATTGTCGACCAATTACGGCGACAATCGTCCGTGCCCGCGGGGGTGATGCACTCCTTCACTGGCGATGTGGCACTGGGGAAACAGTGTCTAGAAATGGGGCTGCACCTCAGTTTTGCGGGGATGGTCACGTTCAAAAAGAGCGACGAATTGCGTGAGGTCGCTGCAATGGTTCCCGACGACAAACTTCTTGTTGAAACCGACGCCCCCTACCTCAGCCCCGAACCGCTACGAGGCAAACGGCCCAACGAACCGGCTCGTGTGGCTTACACGCTTCGCTGTCTTGCCGATGTCCGCAACGTGTCCCCGGAGCGATTAGCGGCGATCACCACCGAAAACGCCCGCCGTTTATTTGGATTGCCGGTTTAGACCGCATCAAATCGCTGCAAGCGATGCCGATCCAGCAACCGATTGTCGCTCGGCTTTCCAAGCCGTCCGCGTGCTTCACCTCCTTAAAACTTGTTTTGGCGAGGTCAGAGCGAGCGTCAGCAAGCTCTGGGTGGGGCCTCGATGTGTTAGAGATGCAAGGTGCAAGTTCATTCCAACCAGCCCTCCCCGGCCGCTACTGTAATAAAATTCGGCGTTGAGCAAGCGTACTGTCACCTCTCCCAAACGCAGTTTTAGGGAGAGGTCGAGCAGAGCCTTCAGCGATGCTCGGGTGAGGGCCGACCGAGCAAGTCGAGGCCAGTGCACGCTATGTTGCGCGGTCGGCCCTCACCCGGACGAGGCCTGAAGGGGCCCGTCCGACCTCTCCCATGCTGCGCTCGGGAGAGGTGACAGAACACTGCTGCCTACAATGTCGCTCGGCTTTCCAAGCCGCCCGCGTGCTTCACCTCCTTAAAACTTGTTTTGGGGAGGTCAGAGCGAGCGTTAGCAAGCTCTGGGTGGGGCCTCGCTGTGTTAGAGATAGCAACGTGCAAGTTCATTCCAACCAGCCCTCCCCGGTCGCTACTGTAATAAAATTCGGCGTTGAGCAAGCGTACTGTCACCTCTCCCAAACGCAGTTTTAGGGAGAGGTCGAGCAGAGCCTTCAGCGATGCTCGGGTGAGGGCCGACCGAGCAAGTCGAGGCCAGTGCACGCTTTGTTGCGCGGTCGGCCCTCACCCGGACGAGGCCTGAAGGGGCCCGTCCGACCTCTCCCATGCTGCGCTCGGGAGAGGTGACAGAACACTGCTGCCTACAATGTCGCTCGGCTTTCCAAGCCGTCCGCGTGCTTCACCTCCTCAAAACTTGTTTTGGGGAGGTCAGAGCGAGCGGAGCAAGCTCTGGATGGGGCCTCGCCGTGTTAGAGCTAGCAACGTGCAAGTCCATTCCAACCAGCCCTCCTCGGTCACTACTGTAATAAAATTCGGCGTTGAGCAAGCGTACTGCCACCTCTCCCAAACGCAGTTTTAGGGAGAGGTCGAGCAGAGCCTTCAGCGATGCTCGGGTGAGGGCCGACCGAGCAAGTCGAGGCCAGTGCACGCTATGTTGCGCGGTCGGCCCTCACCCGGACGAGGCCTGAAGGGGCCCGTCCGACCTCTCCCATGCTGCGCTCGGGAGAGGTGACAGAACGCTGCTGCCTACAATGTCGCTCGGCTTTCCAAGCCGTCCGCGTGCTTCACCTCCTCAAAACTTGTTTTGGGGAGGTCAGAGCGAGCGTCAGCAAGCTCTGGGTGGGGCCTCGTTGTGTTAGAGATTGCAACGTGCAAGTTCATTCCAACCAGCCCTCCCCGGTCACTACTGCGGCCGAACTCTCGAGGAGTGGGTGAATTCTAGGATGCCGGAACTCCGCTCCGCTACGGTCCGGCCTACAACTATTCCGCCTACGGCGCCGGGTACTTTACTGCGTTTCGAATCATTTTGGCTCGCAGCGTCTCGCTCAAATCGATTTCCATCGCGTTGGCGATTGCGATCACGTAAGCCAAACAATCCGCGAGTTCTTCGCCCGCTTCGTGTTTGCGTTTTTCGTCCAGCTTGACCTTGGCTCCTTCTTCGAGCGTCAGCCACTGGAAATGTTCCATCAGCTCGGCCGCTTCGATCGCCAGCGACATCGACAAGTTTTTTGGGTTGTGGAATTGATGCCAGTCTCGCTCGGCCACAAATTTCTCGACGAGGATTCGCAGTTCGTCGACCGTGGTTGTTTCATCGCTCATTGTTCACACTCTACAATCTTGGCATGGATGATCCATCTAACGCACCGCCGCCCCAACCCGACGCGCAACCGCAATCCGACGTGCCACCACGTCGAAACGGAAACGCACCCCGGCAATGGAGTCTGCGTGAGTTTTGGGGGCTGGTCACGATCGTCATGCTAGTCGTCGCGTTTGTCGTCACACTACAGCGTTTGCGGCGAGCCGAATTGGAACTGGATCGATTACGTCGCGAGCATGGCTATTTGGAACCCACCACGGAGGGCGAAATTGCCGCTTCGCGTGCTCCATCGGACCAACCGCTGACCTATCGAGCCCGAGTTCGTGTTCCCGACCAGCCTCGTTACCGGGTGTGTTATAGCACATTGTGGCCCAAGGACTCGTCGGCTCCAGAGTGGTTTGCCGCAGTCGATCTGCCGCCCGGCGAGTCGGTCGTGACGGTAAAAATTGGCTCCGATCCGCGAGACTCGCGGTGGAAGATCACCGCAACCGTGCAGAGCGACCGCGGGACCAAGCGTTTGGCGACCGTCTTGCCCGCAGAGCATGTTACGATTTTTCGCGGCACGCATGACGCTCTGCGATCAGGAATTGGCAAAGAGACGGTAAGAAAAGTGAAAACGGGGTCGATCCGCTTGATCGACGACCGCTGGTTGGTCGGCAATGCGGGCGTGATGTTGTACGGTGACAAACCGCCATTGGAAAACCAAGTTGGCGTGTTTGCAGAGTTACAGCCCGATCAAGGCCCTCTCTAAGGAATCGGCGTTTTACTGTATCTTCTAGCCGTGTCCCCCTCGTTTCTCCCTTTGTTTTGTAGCTTCATCGATGGCGAAAGATTTCCTAAAAGGTGCCGCGGACGAATATGACGTGGTCGTGATTGGCAGCGGATTAGCCGGAATGACTTCCGCGAATATCCTCGGTCGCGCCGGCCATCGCGTCCTGTTGTTGGAACAACATTACAAACTCGGCGGACTCGCGACTTGGTTCCTACGTCCCGGCGGCCACATCTTTGACGTGTCGCTACACGGGTTCCCCCACGGCATGATCAAATCTTGTCGCCGCTATTGGAACCGAGACATTGCCGATCGCATCGTCCAATTGAAAAACATTCGCTTCGACAATCCTCAGTTCTCGCTCACGACCAGCTTCAATCGCGAAGACTTTACCCGTTTGCTGACTTCCGATTTCGGAATCGCTCCGGAAACAGTCAACGAGTTCTTTGATACCGCGCGAGGCATGAACTTTTACGACGATCAACAGATCACCACTCGGCAACTGTTTGATCGTTTCTTTCCCGGACGCGATGACGTGGTGCGGTTGTTGATGGAACCGATCACGTACGCCAACGGTTCGACCCTCGAAGACCCCGCGATCACTTACGGAATCGTGTTTAGTAACTTCATGAGCAAGGGCGTGTTCATCTACGAAGGAGGCACCGAAGACCTTGTCGCTCGGATGAAGAAAGAACTCGAATCGAACAATGTCGACATTCGCATCCGCTGTGGTGTCGACAAAATCAATGTCAAAGACGGCAGTGTCAATTCAGTCGAAGTCAACGGTCGCACCATTCGCTGTCGCGCCGTCGTCAGTAACGCGAACCTAAAAACGACCGTGCTAAAGATGCTCGGCAGCGAAGTACTGGATAAAGATTATGTCGAGCGAGCGGGCGCGGTGCGGCTGAACAACAGCAGCACTCAGGTCTATATGGCACTGAAGGAAGGTGAGGAAATTGACGAGTCCGGCGGCGATTTGTTCTTCACCAGCACGGCAAAAGAATTTCGAACCGACTTGTTATTGAGCCGCGATATCACCAGCCGCACGTTCAGTTTCTACTACCCTCGTACGCGGCCCGAGAAAAAGAAGGATCGTTTTGCGATCGTCAGCAGCACCAATGCGAACTGGTCTGATTGGGCTGATTTGAGCGACGAGGACTACGAAGCAAGTAAAAAAGATTTAGTCGAAACGACGATCGACGCGTTGGAAAAATACATTCCAGGAATTCGCAGCAAAATCGATCGCGCCGAAGCGGCAACGCCGCGGACGTTCAATCACTATACACGCCATGAGATGGGAGCGAGCTTTGGAACGAAGTTCGAGGGGCTTGGCGTCAGTCGCGAGCTGCCTCAGCAAGTCGGTGGCATGTTCCACGCCGGCAGCGTTGGCATCATCATGAGCGGATGGCTCGGGGCAATTAATTACGGAGTCATCGTCAGCAACGAGGTCGATCAGTTACTGGTTAGCACCGCGAACCCGACTTAATTCTTGTAAGGAAATCCCACTTCTAAATGCTGCGTGGGGTTGGCATTAGTGGTATTCTTGGTGTTCCCCTTTTTGATTGGATCACCATGAGATTACCCGCTTGTTTTGCCATTGCGTTGGCGTTTATTGCTCTTGGCGGAGTGAATGCCGCGTCGCCCCCGAACATCGTCTTCGTGTTGTGTGACGATCATCGATTCGATTGTCTCGGTGCTGCCGGGCATCCGTTTATCGAAACGCCGCACATCGATTCGATCGCTCGTGACGGTGCGATGCTGACTCGGGCTTACGTGACGACATCGCTCTGTTCGCCGAGCCGTGCATCGATTCTGACCGGCCAATACGCTCACAACCATCGTGTTGTCGACAATTACCATCCGGTCGACCCCACGCTCACGTTCTTTCCCCAACATTTGCAAAAAGCAGGGTTTCAAACCGCGTTCATTGGCAAGTGGCATATGGGAGGCGAAATCGATGATCCCCAGCGTGGTTTTGACCACTGGGTCGCCTTCAAAGGCCAAGGAACCTATTGGCCCGACGGCCACGGCACCACACGCGAAGTACCTCAGACGACCTACGATGGACTGAACATCAATGGGAAACGTGTGCCGCAAAACGGCTACATCACCGACGAGCTAACGGACTATGCGGTCGACTGGTTGCAAAAGCGTGACACCGAGAAGCCATTTTTTCTGTACGTCAGCCACAAGGCTGTGCACTCGGATTTTGTTCCCGCCGATCGACATCGGGGACGTTATGCCGATCAACCGCTTCCGATTGAAACACCGACGGTCGAGCAGATGGACGCGGGCAAATTACCAATGTGGGTTCGCAATCAACGAAACAGTCGTCATGGAGCGGAGTTTGGATACAACTTGGCCGATTTTTCGCCCGAGGTTTATTATCGGCGGTATTGCGAATCGATTCTGGCGGTCGATGACAGCGTCGGGCGGCTGATGGCGTTTTTGCAAGAAAACAATTTGCGAGACAACACCGTGTTTGTCTTTATGGGCGATAACGGGTTCCAGTTTGGCGATCATGGATTGATTGACAAACGAACTGCATATGAAGCCAGCGCACGCGTTCCGCTGCTGATTATGGCTCCCGGACGGGTTCCTGCAGGGCAATCGTTTGACGCTCTTGTCGGCAATATCGATGTCGCTCCGACGTTACTGGAAGCTGCTTCCGCACCCGCCCTGCCCAAACAAGACGGCAAAAGTTTCTGGACGGCATTGACCCAAAACGAAGCATCCGGTTTTGACCGCAAGACGCTGCTGTACGAGTACTACTGGGAACGCAACTATCCCCACACGCCGACGCTGCATGCGATCATCGGTGGACGCTACAAATACATCCGATGTCACGGTTTGTGGGATCGCGATGAACTGTACGATCTGCAATCCGACCCAGGGGAAATGCACAATCTGATTGACTCGCCCGAGCACTCCGAACGAGTCCAGCAGCTCAATGGCGAGCTATGGGAACTGCTGCACGCCAGCGGCGGCAACGAGATGCCGTTGTTGGAAGACCGTGGGCCGCTATTCCCGTGGCGAAATCCCAGCAAGTCAAAACAAGCTCCATTCCCCGCCGAGTTCTTTCGTACCAACGAAAGCGGCGAGTAACTACTTGTTGACCTCCTCAACTCCAGTGGTCACGCCGCTTTGTGAAAGTCGAGGCTGGCATCGCGGTCCCAGTCAAAGACGCGGCGACAGAAACCAGCCATGGATGTCAGTCCGTGGTATCCTCTTCATCGCTGAGCGAACTATCTGCCCCTAACCCAAAAGATGCTTGCCAAGAGAGTCCGACATCTTTAGGGGTAGGAAAATGCATGCCGTCTTAAATCTTCCTACCCCTAATTTTCCTACCTAAACCTTTCTTCGAAAAGCGGGCCTTAGTTCGGTCGGCGATTGGATGCGGTTTCCACTCTACGTCTACTTTTATCCTCAGGCGATGAAAGCGGACGATTCGCAGCCTAACCGGTGACGAGACGGCGGAAGAATTCGCCTTCGTTGACCGTCGGGCTTTCGGGGCGGCCTTTGTGGATGTAGTTCAGTTGCCGGTTGCCGAGTCCGAGCAGATGCAAGATCGAAGCGTGCAGGTCGTGAACGTGCAACCGATCCACCGTCGCATGCAGTCCGAGATCATCTGTCTCGCCAATCGTTTGGCCTCCTTTCACTCCGCCGCCGGCCATCCACATCGTAAACCCGCTGGGGTTGTGATCGCGACCGTTGCCTTTTTCGGACATCGGCGTGCGGCCAAACTCGCCGCCCCAAACCACCAGCGTTTCTTCCAGCATGCCGCGCTGCTTCAAGTCCTTTAATAACGCCGCGACGGGCAAGTCCATCGCTCGGCACAGGTTGCTGTGGTTGCCTTCGATGTTCGAGTGCGAATCCCACTTGCTGCCCGCGCCATGATACAGCTGGATGAACCGGACACCGCGCTCGGCCATCCGTCGAGCTAACAAGCAAAGTCGACCGTAAGACGCCGTTTCCTTCTGGTTGATCCCGTACATCGCCTTGGTCTTTTCAGACTCGCGTGCTAAATCGATCACATCGGGAGCTTCAGATTGCATGCGGAAAGCGAGCTCGTAGCTCGAGATGCGAGCTTCCAGTTCGGTTTGCTCAGGATGCTGGCTTGCATACTTCTGATTCAATTGATTCAAGAACGCCAGCTTGGATCGTTGTTGCAGGTCCGTCATTCCTTCGGGTGGATTCAAGTAGGGGATCGGCTGTTTGCCTTCGCTAAGCCGTGTGCCTTGATAGACTGCGGGCATAAACCCCGAACCCCAGCTGCGTGGACCATTGACGATCTGTGCCCCGTTGTCCTGCATCACAACGAAGGCGGGCAGGTTGTCGTTTTCGGTGCCAAGGCCGTAGCTAACCCAGCTGCCCAGCGACGGACGCCCGCTCAAGATCGAACAGGTGTTCATCTGACAAACACCCGCCGAATGATTGATGCCGTTTGCCCAGCATGATCGAATCACGGCAATGTCGTCGATGCACTTGGAAGTTTCAGGCAACCAGTCCGAAACCCAGGTTCCCGATTCACCATGCTGTTTCCATTTACGCTTGGTCGGCAACAGCGGCGATCGCATCTCGCCCATTGCTGTGACCACTTCGCCAAAGCTGGCGGGAATCGGTTTGCCTGCCAATTTTTGCAGTAGCGGTTTGGGATCAAAAAGATCCAGATGACTCGGCCCACCCTCCATAAACAGAAAGATGACTCGCTTTGCCGTCGGTGCGAAATGAGGTGGCTTTGCGGCGAGTGGATTTAGGTTGATTTCGGACGCCTGTGCACGGTCAGCGATACTTGCCGCCGCAGGCTCCGCAGTCGCATCGGACATCATGCCCGCCAATGCAATGGCCCCAAAGCCTGCACCACTTCGTGCTAGGAATTCACGACGATTCGTCGGTTGTGCGTAGTGTGGCAGATCGATTGTCGCGAGACGATTGGTTGTTTTATGGATAGACATGACTTTCCTAATGCACGACGGGGGATTGAGTGTCGTAATCGGTGAGATTGAGAGACGTTTAGATCGCGGAGAGATCAACGGCTAATGGACGTAAAGGAACTCGTTGGAATTGAGCAACGCGTGGCAAAAATCGACCAGTGCCGCTTCGGACGCCGACAGCGCAATGATCGACTCACCTCGTGCTGAGATGGGCAAACGATCGTTGGCACTGTTCTGCATCACACCCGGATCGAGTTCGAATTGCCAATGACCGATTGTGTCGCTAACGGATCGCTCGACCGTGTACAGAATCTCATCAACGCTCAAAGCACGGCCAACCAAGCGAATGTCGTCCACTAACCCGTCAAAGGTTTGTGCGTTGCGACCGCTCACACCGCCAATCGTGAACGGCACTTTATTAGAGAAATTTCCGGCCATGTTGTGCTCGATCACGGCGGGCAGCAAGGGTTCATCATCGTTGGACAGATCTTTTAAGAAAAACGTCACGCTGCCCGGTTCGCCGTCTTTAACGGCTTGAAAGCTTGCCGAAGCATAATAGGGCGTATTCATTTCGATGTGGTGATCCGAAAAGATCGCCGCTTCGCCATACTTACCGCTGCTGAGTTCGCCGAACATTTGCAGCACCAATGTTTGGGGTTTGCGACGTGATCCCATTCCAGTAACGCCGAAACGCCATCCGGGTCCGCCCTTGTCGCCGTCCCATTTACCAACGATCGTGCGGACGGTTCCGGTGTTGGCAATCGATCGCAACTGAAAGAACGTCTCGATCGTAAAGTCACCGACATTCATTACATCATCATGGGCGATCGCCAACTTCAGCGACGGATCGTCGACCATAAAACGAACGGCTTGTCCGTCTCGGTAGGGCAATTTGGATGTCTCGATTTTTCCTTCGTCTCGGTCTTTACGTTTGCGTTGCAATTGTTGGGTTTGAGCATCAATAAACGCTAGCGATTGGCGTTGTTCATCGACCGACGGTTCGCGACCATACACTCGCTGCCACGCTAACGTGACTTGCGTGCTGACATCACTTGTCGTCTCGGAAAGATGCGATGCCATTTTTCGAGCATGTCCAAGCACTCGATCGCTATTGATCATCATCAGCGATTGGACCGCAGTCGTTGTCGTGTTTCGCGAAGAGTTACTCGAGAAAAACATCGGCAAGTCAAAGCTGCTCAGCAATTCATCGGGCGAGTTTCGCATGCTGCGGACAAAAATACTACGATAGGGCGAATCGCCAAGCACGGCACCACCACCGCTACGATCTTTCAGAGCACCTGTGACGGTCAACAACGCATCGCGGACCTGTTCAGCTTGCAAACGTTGAGTGTCGCGTCGCCAATAATACTCATTCCCCGGATCGATCGTGTTACAGGCGTCGAAGTCGGGATGTTCAGTCGATTGGCGATAGGTGGCGGATAGCAAGATCATTCGGTGTAGTGATTTGAGACTCCAACCGTTTTCGACAAACGTGGCTGTCATCCAGTCGAGCAATTGAGGATGCGTGGGCGGTTTGCCGAGCTTACCAAAGTCGCTGGTGTTTTCCGCCAATCCGCGGCCAAAGTGACTTTGCCAAACACGGTTTGTGATCACGCGAGTGGACAACGGATTCGACGGATCGGTCAACCATAGTGCAAGTGCCGTGCGTCGCCCGGTGGTCGGTGCGGTGGTGGCAACGGAATCGTGATTGATCTCCGCTGCGGATTCTTGCATGATCGTGGGAAAGCCGGGCTCGATCGGTTCGTCCGCTCGTTTGGGGAGCACCGTGGGTGGGGCGATCGCACCGTTATCGATTGCGCCCATGGCAGTGGGCAGCGGCTTCGGTTTCAACTTGTCGTGTACTTTGAGTTGACGGCGAAGTTCGACCAGACGATCCTTGTCTGCCGCTTTGATGGCGTTGTTCAATCGGTCGTACTCGGCTTGGATTTGACGGTCCACCAAATAGACCAGCGGCTCCTCTGCGGGCGTACGTTCCGTTGGCGATTTTCGGGCAATCGCTTGAATGTCCTCGGGAAAACGGTCGATCGCTTGATTCATGACTTTGTTGCGATACGGTTGTTCGATTTTGTCGATTTGGTCGCGAATCGACTGGGTTGCCGATTCCCAGATCTTTAGCTCCGCTTCGTACGACTGAATCTCTTGATCACTGGCCAGCGTCATCTCTTTGGGCATGATTGGTGCAAAGAACGCTTGCAAACGAAAGTAATCCTTTTGCAGCAGCGGGTCGAATTTATGGTTGTGACATTTGGCACATTGCAGTCCCAATCCCATAAAAACATCCGCGGTCGTATCGGTCAGATCTTCCTGGATCGTTTTCCACTGTCCCGGTGCGTCGCGAATATTCCATTCGTAAACCCAGTGCCGCAGATAACCGAGGGCCACGCGAGCATCGACGTCGTGGGGGAACATTTCATCCGCCGCAATTTGTTCTTGCGTGAATCGGTCGTAAGGCTTGTCTTCGTTAAACGACTGGATCACGTAATCGCGATAACGCCACGCGGATGGCCGAAAACCGTCGGCGCGGTAGCCGTCGGAATCGGCGTAGCGAACCAAATCCAGCCATTGTCGTGCCGCATGTTCGCCATAACCTTTTGAATCCAGCAGCGAGTCGACCAATTGCTCATACGCCTCGGGCGACGTGTCGTTGACAAACGTAGCAACTTGTTCGGGCGTCGGCGGCAACCCGATGATGTCAAAGTACAGTCGCCGGACAAGTGCATGGCGATCTGCTTCGGGAGCCGGGGTGAGTCCACGTGATTGCAGTTGGGCATAGACGAAATGATCAATCTCGTTGCGTACCCATCCCTCGCCACTCGTCGTGGGCATCGCAGGTTTCACTACCGGCTGAAACGCCCACCAATTTCGATCCTCTTCGCTGAACAGTTCACGAGGCTCACGGAGGACCGCATCGGGATTGCTACCGGGCCACGGTGCTCCCATCGCAACCCAACGCTCCAGTACGGCGATTTGTTTGTCTTCGAGTTGGCCCGCCGGTGGCATTTCGAACGATTCGTAGCGAACCGCTTCGATTAACAAACTTTCGTCTGGTTTGCCCGGAACCAACGACGCGCCCGATTCGCCACCTAGCAGCATGTGGCCAAGCGAATCGAGACGCAGATCGCCTTTCTGCTTTTCCGCGTTGTGACAACCAAAGCATTTTTCAGCCAACAGCGGGCGCACTTCGGTTTCAAAGAAGTGCATCTGCGATTTTGTGATCGGCTCATCGGCCACTGCCAACGGACACACGATCAACGTCGACAGAACTAGCAGTCTTAGCGACCAGATGTATAGGGTGCGACACATAGGTGGGATAGTGTTGAGATGGGGAGAAGGGAAAGTTATAGCGTCGGAGGGAGGCCGCCGATAAAGACGGGATCGATTCGGTTTTCATCGTCTTGTACGTCTTGGAAGAACAGGCCGCTGACTTCGGCTCCTGCGGGGTAGCCGAGATCGCTGAGGTCGATGCCTACCGCGATCGCTTTGGCTCGTACCGAGTGAATTGTGCCGCCGGCGTGAGGCAAGCGGTTGAGCATGCCAAGCGATGTCGGTGTTTCGCTAAATCGATACAGCCGAAAAGGGGCCAGGAACTTGGACTCGGGCGAGGAGAGGTCGATGTCGTACGACTCGATCGTGTGGGAGTGAAGACCGTCGGCAAATTGTAGTGGACTGACGTGAAACGCATCCCCTTTTTCGGGATGGATGATCACTTGCAATTCAAAGAAGACCACATCGGGGCCGGCTGAATTGACAACGGGCTGTTGGAATCGAATGGCAAACCCAGGAGTGCTGGAGGCCGCATTTGTCTCGTCGCCGAGAATGGGGGCCTCGGTCAGCGGAGTATCACTACCGCCTGGGTTGATCAGACCGCTACACAGGTGACGGTCGCGGTCGGCGTAACGCGATCGAGGGAGTTCGCTGTGGGTTGAGTCGATCGGATCTCGCTGTTGTTCAGATGTAATGATATTCGCATCGGAGCCAGCTTGGAAATGAATCAAGTCGATACCAATCAACTCATCGACTTGGTACTCGTAATCGATGCCACCGCGCTGGACGGAAACCGCTTCCAATTCATTGGCGTTTCCCTGGGCGTCTTGGCTCGCCTGAAAGCGGATAATGCGATCGGGGATTTGGCTGCGATAGGCCGCTTCGTCAAACGGGATTTCCAAAACGTCCACGCGATCGCCCGTCAACAATTGACGTGCTTGTCCTCGCCGCAAGTTAATTCGTTCCGCCGCAAACGTCGGTTTCGCCTCGTTGGCGTGTTGTTTGGCAAATAGATCGGCTTCGCCTTCGACGACTTGGACTTTGGTTTCGCCCATTTGGTCCACGTTAACCACAAACCGGGTGCCAAGATCGACGACATTACCGAGCGGTGTGTCGACGCGGAATCCTTCGGCTCCATCGGGAGCGTGCACCGAACAACTGCCGCTGGCCAATTCCAATCGTGCATCGTCTGTGACGACAAATACGGCTGGGGCTTCGATGATGGTGGTGGCACCGGCGGGGAACCGTAGTTCTACCATCCCGCTGGATAAAGCAAATTCGTGGCCCATTGGAACGAAACTGCCGAGCGGAGGAGTCGCTTCGCCATAAAACTTGGTTCCTAAAGCTTGCGTCAGTTGAACGTGCGAACGATTGCCCATCGTAGGCTGCAATGAAACTTCGTCGTGTTCGGCAAGCGGAGATGAATCGGACGAGTTCTGAGACGTTGCGAAGAGAGCGACGCCGACGCACAACGCGATCGCAACCGCCAGCGACGCCCACCATTGCCAGCGTGCTCGAGCAGCCATCGAATCGAGGCTGACTGAATCGCTCGCGACTTCGTAGGGTGCCGCCCGCACCGAATCCGCAAGCTTCAATAGCTCTTTGGCATTAGGGGGCAGGTCGCCAGCGGATTGGTGGAGTCGATTGAGGTCAAAGTGCAAGTCAAGGTACTCGAGGTACTGCTCTCGCGCCGCCGGATCGGACCTGAGAATCTCTTGCAGCTGTGAATGTCGATCCGCGTCGATCGTTTGATTCAGCAGTTCGTCGAGTAAGCGGAGTAGTTCGTCATGCGTTTCGTTCATGTTGCTGCCCCTTGTTGGGCGAGTCGTCGTTTGACGCAGTTCAGTAGTTTGCGTCGTGTCAGACTGATGCGGTTGTACAACGTTTGCACCGACAACTCACTCGCTTCGGCAAACTCTTTCACGGTAGTGTCGCCACGATACATCAGTTCAATCAGTTCACGCTCAACCGATTTAATGCCTTGCAGACAACGCTGCAACGCTTCCAAGCGAAGGTCGGGTTTCGCAGTGGATGCCCCTCTCGTTTCCGCCAGTTTGTCGATCAAGTCGACATCAAACTGCAGTCGATCTCGATGGACCGAGCGGATGAAATTTTTGACTTCGTAATGTGCGATTGTGCACGCCCACGGCAGGAAGGGTCGCGACGGATCGTAATCGGAAAACTTTTTCCAGAGCAACAAGCTACTTCGCTGAAAGACGTCCTCGGCGTCAGCCTTGTGCGGCAATAACGCGTAGATGTAACCAAACAATCGGTCGCGATCTCGCGAAAAGTGTTCGAGAAAGTGTTCGTAATCGGCATCTTGACGGGATTCAGGGGTCATGTCGGTGCCGTGTATTTGGTTCGACGAAAACGCGTCCAGCGTGTAGCATGCTTGCCACTATAGATAGCTCGTTCGCTGAGCCGGGGGACTTACCGAAAAAAAATGGGGCCGGAACACGTTTGCCGTGAAATTTAATGTGTGGTCAAAAAAATGGCCCCATGCCTGATACAGACATAGGGCCGCTATCGATGTTCTGACCGAACCGTTGATGCAAAAGCATTGTGATGAACGCGTCGGCTGATCCAACTGACACGCAGGGCTGCGTTTGCGATCAAACTTTTTCGGGGGCAACTCGGATCGAGTCTTCTCGCTGCAGGTCGGGTTCTTCGGAATTGGTTTCCTTTAATTCCGGGTGTGCTTCGAGGTATTCCGCCATTTCATCTTGATCGGCGACCGCACCTGTTTTTTCGCCGCATCCAACAAGCGAGACGAGGCAGCAGGTGGTAACCAGAATCAGTGAAAATGAGCGAAACGCAGCGATCGTGTTGGGAAAGGATTGAATGGCTTTCACGTCAGGAGGCTCTGTGAGTTTGTGAAGGTAGGGAATGAAGTCCGATAATCTCCGCGCAATGATAATGATAGCGCGGAGAGACGTTTTTTTCAGGATGTTATGGTGGGTGCTAAGTTCGTCCGACTTAGAATTCGCCGTCGATCGTTTCTTTCGCGCCGCGTGTGCCGAGCGATCCCCACAATCCGAACGGCGATTTTGATCCCGGTCGTGACAGCGAGCTGCCTTGAAAGACCTGTTCCGCATTTTGGTTGCCCGACTCGATCGAATCGGTAACAAACTTCACCGCCCCGTCGGTCAACAACACGTGGCATCCGCCTTGGTGACGGCTGCCCGCCGGAGCAACCGCCGAATTGCCGTGGTAACCGCTGTTGTTGGCAATGCAGAATTCGCTGTTAGGAGGCCGGATCGTATTGAATTGCCCGTAGAGCGGCCGGCCGGCAGCCCACTTGTATCCACGGCGTTGTTCAGCGTTGCCAACCGTGGTGCCTGATCCCCAGAATTGAGGCCGCGAGTTATCGACCAATGTTTTGCATGACGTCGCATTGTTGACAAGACGTAGGATCTGGCCCGAGCCCGAATCCGAGCCGCTCGCAGGTGTTTGCTTGGCTTCCGTACGAATGTCGGCATCGCCTAAATCGGTCGCAATTTCGCCCATGCAAATCGTATTGGCCAAGCCGTCTAAAACATCGCGAAACGCCGTGGGCTGCCGCGTTGTGAACACGCCGCGGCATGATCCTCGCGCCAATTCGCCCAGGTTCGATGGGTTGACTCGGTTGCCGTCGTCTCGAGCATAACCCCAGTTGCTCAGGTAACACGAGTCGCCGCTACAGGCGACATAGTTGGTCCGTCCAGCCGAAGGCAACCCGACTCCTGGATCACTGGGGCAGCGAAGCCCAGGGACTTCGGTCAGCCACGGTTCATAGCGAGAAACGGCGTGATGGCTGATCTGCATCAATGGATTCCCGCCCATCGATTGCCAAGTGTTGCCTGTTACCGGATCACGCAGCGGATTGGAGATCTGTTCCCAAAGTGCCTGCTGTTCCATAAACGGAAGCAGTCCCACCAGGATGCTGAGTTCTTGGCGGTTGTGACCCGTAGGAGCAAGGAGGCCAGGGGCATCGGGGCCACCGACGGCTTGGTTTGTCCCACCCATCAATTCCGGCAACTTGTTATAAGCCGCGTGATAATTGTGAAGAGCAAGCCCGAGTTGCTTGAAGTTGTTACTGCAGCTCATCCGCCGCGCTGCTTCTCGGGCAGCTTGAACCGCCGGTAACAACAATCCAACGAGGACTCCGATAATTGCGATGACGACGAGTAGCTCCACGAGGGTGAAGCCTGACCGAACATTTCGTTTCATGGGAATACCTAAAAAAAAGAGGGACGAAAAAGCAAAACGCGGTAGGGGGAATTCGGAGCGAGTGGTTGCACTCCGATAGAAAACCGAAAATATGCAAAAAAGTGAGGGTGATTTGAAGCCCCCGCAAAAACGAACAACGCTATAGACTTCTCGTACGGAAAATAATGGACTTACCGATGAAAATGCAAAAAAAGTTCGGAAAGGAGATGCTGCCTCCTTTGGTGTGTCTCTATAGAGCAAAATGGTGGTGTACCGAAGTCCATAGAGTGCAATCCTTGCTCGGTCGCCATCACCCTAACTGCGGAGACTGCTGATGTAGTTCGACTTCACCGCTCTCAAGTTAGCCGTTTTATCGCAAGTGCCGGTGGATGACGAAACCGTGGCTAGCGCTGGACTGCTAAAATTGTGGGGTTGTTGTGAATCTTGGTTGCTTAATTTTACTGCCACCTCTCCCCCGACTTCGGTGACTGCTGATTTAGTAGCAAACGCACAGGCCGGAGGCCGACAGATAGACTGCCGTTGGCGTGAGCCAACGGTTTAGGGGCGACTTGTCGCCGTAAGGCCGGAGGCCGACACACCGGCAGCAGATGTCTCGCCCTCCGGGCCATGTTTTTCTGCCTCTCCTGACCGGTAGCTTACGCTACCGGCAGAGGGTGTATCGGCCTCCGGCCTGCAATCAATGCTACTAAATCAGCAGTCACCTTCGTCGGTGGAGAGGTGACTGCGGTATAGCCCGGAAGAAAAAAATACCCCCAATATCCGACGTCAACACCAAGTTTTAGCAGCCCAGACAAACGCCAAAACGGCTAACTTCTTCAGCTATCTTCTGCGATTGGGAGAGGTGACTGCAAAGCCGACGCAACCGCAAACCACTTTTGGCCGAAGAATTAGCGGCTCGGGGACCCACCCGGTCGCAGCGTGTGTAACGTTCAAACGAGAGCGGGCATCAGTTGCCGGGTTTGCTAGCTACCGGGTTTGCTGGAGGGGCGATTTCGGAATTTCCGAATCGATTTTAGATGCTCACGAAGATGGTTTCGGCACTGCTGCGCGAATTGCTTGACATCGTCGCTGCGGTAATCGGGATAAGTCCAGCGGTGGTCGACCCACTCGCGGTGGACGTATGTTAACGTGACTTCAGCGAACATGCCGTTATGGAGGTAAATGCGGTGGTCACGATCTTTGGTGGTCGCCAGCACCAATTTTGCCTGCGTCACGTAGCCAGGGTCCAGGTTCAGCGGTCGATCTTCGTCGGTCGGAATCGCTTGGGCACACTCTTGTTCCCAGAGGTTGGTTTGCGTTTTCCAGTCGGCGAGTCCGGCCGGGTCAGCGAAATCACGAAAGCCGACAATCGTCTTTTCCAATTCACCGCCCATTTCGCGAGTGTAATAGCCGCCTGCTTCAAACGGCATTTGCGGCGTTTGCACGAACGTTTCGCCCCAAGTTTCGTTCAATCGACGGACCGCCCAATCACGCACGGCATCGTGCCGGGTAATGACGGCACAAAATCGGACGACGGGCTCAACGTACTGGATCACTGCCATTGTTTTGCAAAACTCTGCGGGATTTAGTTTCGGGGATTGCTAGATTAATCTATGGGGCACGAGTCCAGCGTCGTTTGGGAACCGGTTCACGCTTGGCTGCGAAGTGGATTCGCTCGCTTTCCGTCCCCCTCTTCCTTGTCCTTCAAAAGTTACATCATGCATCCATGGATCGCCGACCGCACCACTACGTTTGATAGTAGCGGAATTCGTAAGGTTTTTGATTTGGCCGCGAAGCTGAAGGATCCCGTCAATCTGTCAATTGGTCAACCCGATTTTGACGTCCCCGAAGCGGTTCAGGATGCAGCAATCGAGGCCATTCGTGGCGGCAAAAATGCCTATTCGCCGACTCAGGGGATTGCGCCGCTGCGGGAAGCGTTGCGGCAAGAAATCGCCGAGAAATATCCTCACGAGGATCGAGACGTCTTCATCAGTAGCGGGACCAGCGGAGGGTTGATGCTGTCGATCTTGACGATGGTTAATCCGGGGGACGAGGTAATCTTTCTGGACCCCTATTTCGTGATGTATCCGGCACTACTGAAGATGTGCGGTGGGGTGCCGGTACCCGTCGACTCCTATCCCGATTTCCGCTTGGATGTCAACAAAATAGCGGCCGCGATCACGCCGCGTACAAAAATGATTCTGCTGAATAGCCCTGCCAATCCCACAGGAGTGACGGCAACCGAAGCGGAGCTGAAAGCGGTCGCCGAATTGGCGGCAGAAAAGAACATCGCGTTGTTGTCAGACGAAATTTACAGTCGCTTTTTCTATGACGGTGAATTTGCGTCCCCGGCATCCTTCAACGACCAAACGATCGTGATCGATGGATTCAGCAAGAGCCACGCGATGACCGGTTGGCGGGTGGGATATGTTCACGGTCCCAGCGAAATCATCCGTACGATGCTGAAAATCCAGCAGTATACATTTGTCTGTGCCCCCCAACCGGCTCAGTGGGGAGCGCTGCGGGCCATGGAAGTCAATCTCGGTGGCCATATCCAGGATTACCAACGCAAACGGGATTTGGTGTTTGATGCGCTGTCGGATTGCTACGAAATCGCAAAGCCTGGCGGGGCGTTTTATATGTTCCCCAAGGCACCGATCGAAAGCGGGGCAAAGTTTGTCGAACAGGCAATCGAGCGTGGACTTTTGATCATCCCCGGCAACATTTTTAGTGCCCGTGACACTCACTTTCGAATTAGCTTTGCCGCGAGTGACGAGCAATTAAAGCGAGGGATGGGTATCCTGCGTTCCATGGCCGGAGCCTCGGTATAGTTCACCGAGGCATTTTGAAAAAATCATCGGGCGACAACAACATGTTACCGAGTTCGGAACGTGTTCACTCACTCGTGATTTCAGCCCGTATTGAACGCGGGTAAGAGATTCGCTCGCTATTCGCCATCGATCCCCGTATTGCTTCGCATCACATATTGGCGTGAATTGTGGCGAGCATTTCTGCAGATGGTTGCAACCACCGATTCAAGTGTTTGAGGTGGCTGCGCCGCCACGTCATTGTGTTGCGAATCCGTTGTCGTTTGCGGAGTTACTTTCTCTGTGATCGTTTGCATTGGGGAATACCTGTGAAGGTCGGGGCTAAGTTTGTTGGGCAGATTCGTTTCGATGAGATATCTGCCCGAAAAGTGCCATGAAATCGGAGCCGACATCGATTTATTCAATTTGCGGCTCGAAGAGGAAATCACGAACGCGACGTTCCTAGATAAGACTATGCGTATTTGGGTGGAGAGCACCGCAAACAGTTTGAGAAAAACGGTTGATTTTTTTTAACACTGACTGCAGTTGTTCTTGGTTTCGTTTCGCTTGATATTTTTATTGGGGGGAAAGGTCATCATTGGCTAGGTAGCAGGTTTCATAGCATGCACGACACCGAGCACGCTGTTGGGTGGGGGAGCAATAGTCAGGGATATTCATGGGGAAATCAGAGCAGCGAGCTAGACAGCAAGCGTGCCGCGTTGAATAGGTGTATGTCGGTTTAGTGCGTTCCGGGGACGCCGAAATGTTTTTGATCGAGGTAAGCTTGGCAACCGTCAATCGCATAGAGAGTTAAGGACTTTCACGTTTTACGATGCAAACGCTGAGTCATATGCAGGCAACGCCTCTCCTTTTTTATTGCTTAAGCGGTGACTAAAGTGAGTTGCACACGAAGAAACACCTCGGGGTGCTTCCATTCTTTCACTCTCCGAAAACATGACAACAAAGATGCATCATCGTTTGATCACGATTGTCGCCCTTTCAGCTTTCTACGGTGTCTCATGTGCAGTTCCGTGTGCGGTTGCAACTCCCCCCCAAGTTTGGGCTGGAACGGGAGCGACGCCAAAAACATCGCAACGGTACGAAAATCCTCCTGTTGAGCAATCCAGAACCTCTATTGCCCTAGGAAATCCGTTTGGGATTGAGATCGTCGAGGACAATGTTTGGATTACTACCGTCGATGATCACTGTATCTGGCTGTCAACTGTTGACAGGTCGAAGAATGAAAACTCGTCGAATGTGAAGAGCGAAGGTGACGGAGCGTCGGTTATTCGCGTCGCAGGTTGCGGCGAAAAAGGCTATAGCGGTGACGGCGGCTCTGCGCTGCAGGCGACGTTCAATTGGCCTCACGAGGTTCGTGTCGATGCCCGCGGTGATCTGTTCGTAGCAGATACACGTAATCACGTGATTCGCCGCATTGATGCAAAAACGAATATTGTGACGACGATTGCCGGAGATGGCGCGGAAGGTTTTTCCGGAGACGGAGGTCCGGCAACACAAGCTCGTCTAAAACATCCGCATAGTGTCGTATTGGATGGAGAGGACGGACTTCTGATTGCCGACACGCACAATCATCGGATTCGACGACTGGACTTGCGTACAGGCGTGATCGAGACGATTGCTGGGACCGGAGCCGGCAAATTGCCTACCGATGGATCGATGGCAAAACAGACAACGCTGTTTGGTCCACGGTCGCTAGCGATCGACCCCAAATCGATTTGGATAGCGCTTCGCGAAGGAAACAGTATTTGGCGAATCGATCGGGCAAGCGGTCGGATTCATCATCTCGCGGGAACTGGGAAAAAGGGGAACTCAGGCGATGGAGGACCTGCGACCGAGGCGACGTTTAATGGACCCAAGGGACTTGTGATGGACGAGCAAGGTCGATTGTTGGTTGTCGATACCGAAAATCAATTGATCCGCAGGATCGATATCAAGGCCAACACGGTCGAGACGGTGTTGGGCAAAGGTGAATTGAAACTGAAGCGTCCTCACGGTATCGCGAATGCGCAAGGGTTTGGGTATCTGGTTGGCGATTCCGAAAATCATCGCGTCATTCACGGCACGCCGTAATCGTTTCTCTGCAAACCTTGGTGGGAAAACTATCGAGCTGATGACCCTGATTCAACCTCCTTCCGATCAAGTGCTTGATCGCGCCGCTGCGCTGCTGGCCGATGGCAAGTTGATTGCGATTCCGACCGAGACTGTGTACGGGCTTGCCGCCAATGCATGGGATCGCGATGCCGTGGCGAAGATTTTTGCTGCAAAGCAGCGGCCTGCAAACAATCCATTGATTGTGCACGTTGCTGCGGTCGATCGGATCGCAGAAGCGGCCATGATGCCGCTCGCCCCCGAATTGCAGCATCAGCTTGACTGCGTAGTTGATTTCTGGCCAGGACCGCTGACGGTGGTGCTGCCTCGTGCGAGTCACATTTCGGATTGGGTCACGGCGGGACGTGATACCGTGGCGGTTCGCATTCCGTCGCATCCGGTTGCACTGCGATTGCTCGAGCGTTGTCCGTTTCCGATCGCGGCACCTAGTGCGAATCGATCCAACTACGTCAGCCCCACGATGGCTCAACATTGTGACGGTCCAATGGACCAGCCGGGGATCCATCAATTTATCGAGATGGTGATCGATGGTGGCGACTGTGATTTTGGGGTGGAATCGACGATTGTCGCACTTCAGCAAGGTGGCCCGCGACTGCTACGGCCTGGGGGGATTTCAGCGGAAATGCTTGCGGATCGCTTCGGTATCACGGTTGAGCAACTGACCCAGGCAACAAACGACAGACCTGTGGAGAGCGAAACAGGCAATGAGGTCACTTCTGCGATGTTGGCACCCGGCATGATGAAGGAACATTATTCGCCCTCGACTCCATTGGTGTTGTATTCGGCAACCCAGGCAAATTCATCGTCAAAGCGGGTGGGACGCATCGCGTTTGCGCAATTGGATGCATCAGACACCTCACGTTATGCAGTGGTGGAAACGTTGAGCGATTCGGGCGATCTTCGCGAAGTGGCCAAGGGTTTGTTCGCGGCGCTGCGACGCATGGATCACGCGGGGCTCGATCTGATCGTAATCGATACATGTGAACCGGTCGGTATCGGGTTGGCGATCATGGATCGCATCCACCGTGCTGCGGCGACTCCGTTGAGTTAGCCAGCCTTCTTTTTTCCGGATTTCAGCTAAATGCACCTGGAATCACTCAAGTGTTCCTGATTGTCCAGTCGCGGTGCGCACGGATTGCCTGAGTGAATCCGTTTCGCAATCGGAGTCAACGAACCGGTTTTAACAATTGCAACGATTACGTGGGTCGTGATGAGTACCACGAACAGGGGGAGCATTCGTTTGCTGTTTCCACGAGCGAGATTTGTTTTCGTTGATTGCCGATAACGCCAGAGTGCCGATGAGACCAGTGTGTCGATTACGAACGTGGCGATGCACAGCGTCGTAGGCATCAAGCGTGGTTGATGAGGGGCGAAGCAATGGGTCCAGTGTTTTTGAGAATTGTTCAATGAATCCTGCTAAACCGTCCAGCGAAACGAGACAAAATCCAGTGGAAGATCAATTAGATGCACTGTTGTCTCGGATTCATTCGTTAAGTGGCGATGGGACGAAGCCACGTGCTGAGGAACCGTCACGCCCCAAGCAGACGCCGCGTCCTGCTGCGGGGGCCCCTGCGACAAGCGGGCAATCGTCTCCTGCGTCGGTTCCTAACCCCAACAATCCAGCTTCGCCCAGATCGTCGTCTGCCGCTCCGCCGAGACAACCGCCAACCTCAAGCCCGCAAATTCGGCAATCGACTCCCGCGTTACTTGGGTTCCAGCCGTCACGTGACGAGCCCTGGCGGCCTGCGGAACCCGAAAATGCTTATGAGTCCAAGGTCAATGAAACGCTACTTGAAGCGATAATCTATCGCTTTCTGCGGACCATTGGTGAAAGCGCTGGTCGCGTGATTGCTGATCAAGTCAAGCTACCATTTCGGATGGTTGAGCCGATACTTAATCGTTTGAAATCGGACCAGCGAGTGGGGTACAAAAGTTCCACATCCACAAACGATTATGTTTATGTGCTGACTGAATCAGGACGTGAGATCGCACGATTGATGCAGCAGGATTGTACTTATTACGGTGCGTGTCCGGTCAGTTTGACGGAGTATGTCCACAGCGTCAAAAAACAAACGATCGAAGGTCAGTTTCCAAAAAAGGTCGACCTCGAACGCGCATTTAGCGATCTATTGATTAATCCTCAGATGCTGATTCGGCTTGGTCCCGCCGTGGCCAGTGGTCGTGGTATGTTCCTGTTTGGATTTCCTGGAAACGGCAAAACTTCGATTGCCGAGCGTGTCACTGGAGCTTTTGGAAAGTACTTGTGGATTCCACGAGCGATTGAAATTGACGGCGCCGTGATGCGTGTCTTTGATCCGATGAACCACGAGCTCGCGATGCCCGAAGAAGGAAGCGGCATTCTTGATATTGGTGGGTTCGACAAGCGTTGGGTGCGAATTAAGCGGCCGACGATTGTTGCCGGGGGCGAATTGACGTTGGATATGTTGGAGGTCCAATCGAATACGGATAGCAATATTTCGGAAGCGCCGTTGCAGTTGAAGAGCAACTGTGGCACGTTGGTGATCGATGACTTTGGTCGTCAAAAAATGAGTATCGATCAGCTGTTGAATCGCTGGATCATTCCGCTGGAAAAACGGTATGACTTTTTGAACATGTCAAACGGAAAGAAAATTCAGGTGCCGTTTGATCAGTTGGTCATTTTTAGCACCAATCTCGAGCCCAAAGATTTGGTGGATGACGCGTTCTTACGGCGTATTCCCTACAAGATCGAAGTGCCCAATCCGCCAGAGGCAGATTTTCGCAAGCTGTTTGAAATCATGTGCAAGATCACGAAGATTCCTTACGACGCCGATGCAATCGACTACTTGATCAAAACACACTACTTGCCTGTCAATCGCCCGTTCCGAAATTGCCAACCTCGCGACTTGTTGCTGCAAGTGCGAAATTTCTGCATGTACAATGACTTAAAAGTAGAACTCAAGAACGAGTACTTCGACTTCGCTGTCGACAACTACTTCTCCGTCATGGACTAGCGGGTCTGGGGGACAGGCCGCGAACGATCCTGCGATCTACTCGTCATCATCCAGCTCGTCGTCGGCGTCTGGAATCGCCGGATCTTCGGGAGCTCGTTTGCGGAGTTTTCGCTGCAATGAACGTCGATGGATTCCCAATCGACGTGCGGCTTCGCTGATATTGTTGCCGCATTCGGACAACACTCGGTGGATATGTTCCCACTCGTTGCGGGCAAGCGACGGCGCCGGAAACGCGGTTGCACCGTCCGGAACGCTAGGTTCGACGCCGCGGACGAACGCCGACAGAATATCGTCGGCATCAGCTGGCTTGCTCAGGAAGTTAACCGCACCCGCTCGGACGGCATCAATCGAAGCGGGGATGCTTCCAAAACCGGACAGCAAGATCACACGTGTGCTCGGTTTCATCTGCAGCAATTTTCGCAGCAGTTCTAAGCCGCTTTTGCCGGGCATTCGCAAATCGAGCACGGCCAAATCGGTGGGACGTTGGCTGAAAACCTCGACGGCTTGATCGAAATCCGCCGCCATTTCGACGCGGAATCCTCGCTGTTGCATCGCCAACGACATGCGTTCGCGCAAGACCAATGTATCGTCGACTAGCAAGATGCTATCTGCGCCTACAGTGGCGGCGTTATAGACAGGGGGTATTTCGCTTGGGGGGTCAATCATTGGATTTAACTTTTACGGTGGATCCGCGTCGGGCTCCATCCTAGCACAAACTTTGTAGATCACGAACCGTGGGAGAACAAAAGCGGTTGAGCCCGATGGACTTTCGACCCCTGTGCCTAGCTTTCGAGTCCGTTGTGAGTTGCAGCCAAATTGGGGTCGTTGGTTGTTTGGGAGGGTCGCCCAACGTCGTCTTGCTGCAGGGGCAAGCGGACGATAGCACGCGTGCCTTGTCCCGGACTGGATTCGAACTTTAATTCGCCACCGAGTTGGGAGATCACGTTGCGGGTCAAGAACAACCCAAGTCCTATCCCACGTCCCGGTTCTTTAGTGGTGAAAAAGGGATCTCCGGCTCGCTCGAGCACATCGTCGGTCATCCCGTAACCGCTATCGTGCACGAGCAGTCGCAGGTGCTGATCCTCGAGCGTGGCTTCGACGCGCACTCGGCCATCGCAGCCACTTGCGTCCAGTCCGTTGTGAATCAGATTGCGGATCGCCTGAGCGACGGCCTCGCGAGGCACCCACAATTCTTGGTTTTCAACAAGGTCGCTTCCGTCATCCACGTCGACGCGATGAGGATCTCGAATTCCTTCGAGGGTCGCGTCAATCAGATCACCGACCGTGGTTTGATCCCAGCGATGAGCCATCGCATCGCCCGCGGCCGATCGCATGCGAGCCAAAATTTGCTTGCACATTTCGAGTTGGCCATCGATCAATTGCAGATCGGTATCGACCGATTGGGGTTTTTCGCAACCTTCGAGATGCCGTGACAACTCGCGGACGATCACGTCGATGGTGGACAATGGCGTCGCTAGTTCGTGGGCGGCGCCGGCGGCCAATGTGGTGAGGCCTTCGAGCCGATGGCTCGCCGCCTGTGCTGCTTGAGCCCGCCGCAGTTCACGCTCGCGATTTTGCAGCTCACCCGCGGTACGCGTGACGTAATAAGTCACCACGGTAGCGCAGGTGGAAAAGGCAAATAGCAAACCGCCAGTGTGCAAATTGAAATCGTTGGCGGGTTGTCGAATTGAGATTCCTTCGACCGGTACATTGTATCGAAGCAAGATCATATAGCCGACGATCGCAAACGCAGTCATCGACCATGCTGGCCGTGGCCGGATCATCACGCCACCAACCGCAAGATTGACAAAGTAAAAGAAGCTAAACGGATTGTCGGCTCCACCGCTAAAGTACAGCATCAGCGTCAATGTGACCAAATCAAGCAGAATCAGTGCGAGTGCAATCGACTGCAATAGTGTCGGGTCGTCCTCTTCGGCAAATTGGTCGCCAGTTGGATGTTTAGCCGAGATCGAAGCATTGATAGCGACACCCGAAGTCGATCGTCCGGCCTGAGTGTAATACAGCCAAGACACACACAGCAAATTCGTGATAGCGGTGATCGCCACCAGAAACAGCAGGGGCGCGAACGGCAATTTGACATCGGCCAGGAAAACGGCGGCCAAGATCGTGATCAACTGCCCCGCAACCGCCATCCAACGCAAGTGCAGCAACCACGTAAACGATCCGCGGCGGGCCGGAGCGATCAACGGAATCGGCATGGGGTCGCGAGACGGAGGCACGGTAAGGGCGATCCTTTTCCCTAGTTCGCTTCGCGACGTGTTAGCTCATCACGGAGCTTGGCGGCCAATTCGTATTGTTCTTGTTCGACCGCTGCAGCCAATTGCTCTTTGAGAGTTTTGCCGACCGAGTATTCATTGCGCAATGATTCACGCATGTCAATCAAACGCACAACGAGTTCGTCTTCTTCGAAGTGTTCTTCGGCTTCGTGTTTGATGAAAAATTGGTGAATCACATCGAGCCCTTGATTGATCGCTTGGATCGCTTCTTCGGCCGTGTGGTCTTCGAGTTCTCCGAGCGCGTGTGCTTGCGTGCGGTGGAACAAAACGAAAGGACGGTATTGCTCGTGCGCAGCCCCCCAGTCCTCTTCGGGACTCATCTCGCTGCTGATGTCCATCAAACGCAATGTATGATCCGCGTCCATCACCGCCCGATGATAATATTGCAGTCGCAACCAACAAATGCGTCGGTGGTAGAACTGCATGAATTCGCGATCGACTTCGTTACACTCGCTCTCGCTTAACTTATGATCTTGATCTTCGAGCCGGAGATGTTGCAGATGGTCGAGATAGGTTTCGCTTTCATCGTAGACCGCTCCGTCGGGACGGCCGGTCGTTTCGAGCTGCAGCATCCCCATGTCCACACGCATTTGGATGACATCGCGTCCGTCTTTACCTTTGATCAAGCGGACATTTAAATTCCCAGGATCAAATTCCCAGTTGGAAAGTAGGTCGTCAAAATGCATCGCTCGCTTCATCAATCCGTTCTATTCAATTTAGGATGAAAACCGGCTGTTTCAGCGCCGAACCCCGAGTATAACAGCCCGCCAAGCTTGGTGAAGCATTGTTGACATTTTACCTCGTATGCCGTTGGGTGAGTTTGGGGCCGTTGGTACGAGGGGATTTCTCGATCGCTCCGCAGCGAGTAACGGCCCCCACGTCGCTCGTGGCCAGGATTAGTCGTCTCCGCGTGGGCCCTGCCGACCAAGCTTTTTCTGCGAGTTTTGCCGCTTTTTATCGAGCCTTCGCCGCTGGCTTCCGCGGGTGGGTTTGGTTGCCTTGCGGGGCGTTGGCGGGGCTTGGCATTCCAGTAGCATCTCGGCCAATTTGGTGCGTGCATCGGCGAGGTTGCGAGCCTGGTCGCGATACCGCTCGCTATGCACCAACAATTCGCCATCACGGGTGATCCGATTTTGATAGCGGCTGGCGAAGCGGCGTCGCCACCCCGGATCAAAACCTCGACAATCGGCCATCGACCACCGCAACGTCACTTTCGAGTTGACCTTGTTGACATTCTGGCCACCGGGACCGCTGCTTCGCGCCGCCGTAAAAATTAGATCCCCCGCGGGAATCGTCAGTCGTGTGTTTACAAATAGATCGTTCATGGTTCTGCGGTAGATTGTAGGCCGAGTTGCAGCCGAGTCGACATCGGTAAAGTTTTTTGCCTATGTTGGTAATCCAAAGAAACCTCGCGTAAGGTGGGGACGATTCTTTGAAATTGATTCATGAAAATACCAACCGGAGACGTTTGAATGGGGTTTGTTGTGCGTTGTCAAGTTGGAATTGCGTTGGGGGTTTCGCTGGGCTTTGCGATCATTGCCACATCGCTGCCCGCCGCTTGCGAAGATCCGACCACTCAAAAATCGGTGCTCCGTTGGCCTCGTTTGTTGGGCGAGGATTTTGACGGAAACGCTGCAACCGAGCAAACCTTCGATTGGTCAAGCAAACCAAGCTTTCTGTGGTCGCTCGAGGTCGGTGAGGGCTATGGACTCGGTTCGGTATGGGGTGACGAATATTTTCAGTTCGATGCGGAGTTATCGGCAACTGGTCCGGTAGAGCGGTTGCGATGCATCGACCTCGCCACGGGCAAGGTGAAATGGCAAGATGCTCGGCCCCTCGTTTACCGCGATATGTATGGTTACGAAAGTGGTCCCCGTACTACCCCGACACTCGATTCGCAGTCGGTGTTCACTTTCGGCGTCTCAGGAGAACTTGTCTGTCGAGACCGCAGCACGCATCAAGTCCGTTGGTCCGTCGACACCAATAAAAAATACGGCGTCGTGCAAAACTTTTTCGGAGTCGGTTCGTCACCTTTGCTGTTTGATGATTTGGTGATCGTGATGGTGGGTGGTAGCCCCGCCGAAGACGCCGCAATTGCGCCGGGACGACTCGATCGTGTGTCGCCGAATGGTTCGGCCTTGGTAGCGTTTGATAAAGCGACTGGCAAGGAACGGTGGAAGTGCGGTGATGATCTGGCCAGCTACAGCAGTCCACGAACGATTCAAATCGAAGGGCAAACGCTTGTGCTTGCCTACGCTCGCGAAAACTTGTTGTGCGTCGATCCGAAGCTTGGCAAAGTGCTTTGGAAATATCCTCATCGCGCCGACATTCTCGAAAGTGCGATAGCGATGACCCCTGTGGTCGATGCCAACCAAGTCTTTTTAAGTGAGTGTTACCAGATCGGCAGTGTGCTACTAAACGTGACGGCACAAAAAGCAGAAGCGGTGTGGAAGGACCCGCCGTTTGATCGTCGCAGTCAATCGATGCGGTCGCACTGGGCCACGCCCGTTTTGATCGACGGGTTTTTGTATGGATGCAGTGGCCGGAACGCTCCCGATAGCGATTTCCGCTGTATTCAGTGGGACACGGGTGAAGTCAAGTGGAGCGACCCACGTCGCACACGTTCCTCGGCAACTCGCGTTGGCGATGTGATGCTCGTGTTAGAGGAGCGTGGCACACTGCAAGTCGTTAAGGCAAACTCTGAGAAGTTCGAACTGGTGAACGAGTGGCGACTCGATGAAGGCGATGCCGATGTGCCGCCGATTCGCTACCCATGTTGGTCGGCTCCGATAGTGGTTGGCAATCGGATGTTGGTGCGAGGAGATGACCGCGTCGTTTGTTTCGAGATTCGTTGATCGCTCGGATTGTCGTTGATCGCTTCGCGATCTTTACGCTCGTCTCACCGTTTTCAAGCGACGTCACCTTTTTCAGACGAGATCGCTCTCTGCTGGCGGATCGATCCAGTGGAATTCGCCCAGCGTTTCGATTTTCGCCGAGTCTTGTCGATCGCCTCGGTGGACCAACATTGCGGCGGCAAGGTTGGTTTGTTGGAACTGATCGCGAACGACATCGGAACCCGAGACAAACCATCCTGTCGCCAAGGCATCGGCATCGGTCGCGTTGTCCATCAACAGCGTCAATGACAACAGATCGCCGGCGGGGTATCCGGTTCGAGGGTCGATCACATGACCGTAACGACGTCCCTGATGATGAAAGAATTGTTTGCCTGATCCGCTGGTCGCGAGTGCTTGGTTGCGAAGCCAGATGCCGGCGAGTCGCCTATTTGATTTGGTGGGATGGGCGAGCCCAACGGCCCACCCCTGCCCGCTGCCCGGCGTTTGGTCGCCGCTGGCGATCACGCTGCTGTTGCCGCCGTGGATCAAAAAGTCATTGACGCCTCGGTTTCGCAAGTGGTTTGCTAGTCGGTCCAACGCGTCCCCTTTGCCGATGCCCCCTAAATTGATCGCCATGCCTGGGATCGCAAAGCCAACGGTTTGGTTGGACGGGTTTAGATTCAAATGTTGATAACCAACAACACGACGTGCGTTTTCAATTTCCGCCGCCGTCGGTTTTTTGCCGCTCCGTTTGGTGAAACCCCAAGCTTCGACCAGCGGGGCGGCGGTGATGTCGAACGCACCGCCGGTTTGCTCGCCCCAGTACACGGCGCGTTGCAGCAGGTCAAAGGTCGGCTTGGAAATAGAGACGGCTGATTCGCTCGCCAGCAGATTGATTCTGGAAATTTCGCTCGTCGGGCGATAGATAGTTAGATCCGCTTCGATTCCTTCGAGCAGATCGGCGGCTTCGACTGCTGCTTCGACCGCTTTACCAGGACGATCGTCGTGCTCACGTTCCTGGTCCGAGTCGACGGAACATGAGTCGACGGAAGGATCGGGTGAGGGAGCGGAGGCATCCTGGCTAGGCAAGAGAATCACAAATTCGGTAGCCATTGCCTTGCGAGTGATTTGGCAAATCGAATAGGCGCCCGACGCGGCGGACCGAATCGGTTCGTCCGTGTCGCGCGAATTGCTGGGCTCGCTGGGAAATTCGTTCGAGGAAGAGGGGGGCGAAGTCATCCAGAGGGTCGGTGTTGAGGGGAGCGGAGGCGGATTGAATACGAAAAGTCTGGAATTTTTTTTCAGCTTGTCGTGAACATCGAGCCGATGCTGATGTCTATTGGTACGTCGTTAGCGGCGTCAAGCACGTCGATTGCAGGTAAATACGGAGAATATGCGGTTCCTAACGTTTTTGCAGCGACCGAAAAAAAGCCTTGCCAACATCGGCCTACTGTGGGTTGCGTTTTCGGAGCTGATTCAGCACAATCTGGCTTGCTTGACTGAAGTTTAACGAAGCAAAGCGAATATGGAGCGGTGGCTGAGTGGTCGAAAGCGCCGGTTTGCTAAATCGGTGATCCGGGAAACTGGGTCCGCAGGTTCGAATCCTGTCCGCTCCGCTTAGATGAAGACCCAAAAGCGTTAAACCAAGAAAAACTTGGTTGCTCTTGGGTTTTTTATTCGGTACTTCCAAAGTCAGGTGATTTTCGATTGAGTTGGTTTTTCCAACGCAAGAAAATCAGAGGGCGTAGCTCAGTCGGTAGAGCAACGGACTTTTAATCCGTTGGTCCTGGGTTCGAGTCCCAGCGCCCTCACTGCTCTTCGCGAGAAGAAAGAAACCCGCTGTCCCCAATCAGGACAGCGGGTTTTCTTTTGCGCCGATCGTTTGCGCCGTTAGTAAGTTTGCACTGTTAGATCGAGTGCGAGACGACGGGGATGTAGTACTAGCCAAGCGATCGAACCAGCGACAAAGTGGTTCGGCGAAAGTCTTGGCGGCTTTGGCTATAAGAAGTATGCTACAGCCGTTCTCTAGACCGCTACACGCAAGGCTTCGCTTCGATGAATCATGATTCGCCCGAATTGTTTGATCGAATGGGGGGAGCCGACGCGCTCTCCGCGATCGTTCAAGAGATGTATGAACGTATTTTGAAGGATCCTCAGCTCGCACCGTTCTTTAAGAATGTGCAGACCGATCGGGTGCGAAAGATGCAATACGAATTCTTGGCGTCGGCCTTTCAAGGCCCGGTGAACTATACCGGAGCTGAGTTGACTGCGATTCATCACAATCGCGGGATCCGTGCTTCGCACTTTGCCTTGTTCTGCACCCACTTTGCGGAGGCGGCGCGAGCTCACGGGGCGAACGAAGCCGATGTGGATCAAGCGCTCGGTCAGCTGGCGACTTACAAAGACAAAATCACCGGTGACTCGAACGTTGATGGCTAGTGCATCATTTGGATGATCGCGCGACAGAATTCGGGAAGATCATCGGGGCGACGGCTACTGATGTGGTGCCCGTCGACCACGACGGCTTTGTCCTCGTAGGTGGCTCCGGCGTTTACAAGATCGTCTTTGATCCCTGGTGATCCTGTCACCCGGACGCCACGATAGACGCCTGCGGAAATTGTAATCCAACCGCCGTGGCAGATCGCGGCGATCGGCTTCTTAGCCGTGTCAAAATCGCGTACGAGTTGCAGTAGCACCGGATCGCGACGCAATTTGTCGGGCATGAATCCACCGGGCACAATCAATGCATCAAAATCGTTGGCGGTCATGTCCGCGATCGCAGTATCGCTGGTGCAGGGATAACCGTGTTTGCCGTTGTAGTGTTGGTTTGCTGCGGGGCCCGCAATCGTCGTTGTGGCACCTGCTTCTTCGAGCCGCAGCTTGGGGTACCACAGTTCGAGGTCTTCGTAAATTTCGCCGACCAGAATCAGGATGCGTTTGCCAGACAGCGGGAAGTCGTTATTTGCCATGAAGAGATCTCTTTGACGGTGATGCGGTTGGGGAAGCAGCGAGCGGCTGTGGAAAATCGACGCGGATCTTAGATCGCTTCGCTGCCGCGTTCGCCGGTGCGGATGCGGACGCAGTCGTCCATCGGCAGGACAAAAATCTTGCCGTCGCCAATTTCGCCGGTATGGCCACCTTCGAGAATCGCGTCGACGGTGGGTTTAACGAATTCTTCGTTGACGGCAATTTGCAGCTGAACTTTTCGCAGCAGATTCACGCTGAATTCGTGACCGCGGTACACGCCGGTTTGACCTTTTTGACGTCCAAATCCTTGGCAATCCATCACGGTCAAGCGAAACACCTCGACTTTGGTCAGGGCTTCTTTAACGGCTTCGAGCCGACTCGGCTGGATAATGGCGATAATCAGCTTCACGGCTAAGCACGATCGGGTACGAAGGAAGGCGAATGATTGCCGGTCTAGAGTAGAGACTCGGAATCATGGGTAAACAGACACGATAACGGCATTGTACGGTGACAGCCAGCGAGGGCGTAGGGCGTCCCTGATTGCAAAAGTGCATAAAAAAAGCCTCGCGACTTGAATCGCGAGACTTGTGAGCGAAACCCCGACCCGGACGAGTGAGGCGGACACTCGCCGCGGGCCGTTGGGGCTCATTCTGACTCCGTGAGGAGCCAAAAAAATCAACTTGGTTTTTCCGCCTTACCGGGCTGCCCCGCCGTTGCAGTGAGAGAATCCATCTCGTGCAACGGCGGAGCTGCGGTAGGTAGCTTCTATCGAAGGCTTTTTCCTCAGCCTTTCTTTTCCTCAGCGTTACGCTGTGACGCCTGCACCGTACGAGTCCGATGGGTAGGCGTGCATGCCATGCTCGGAAACATCCAGTCCAGCTTTTTCTTCTTCAGGTGATACTCGCAACATTCCGACGGCCTTGAGCACCAAGAACAGTCCGAACATGGTGATGAATGCCCAAGCGGCGAAGGCGACGACGCCGACCGATTGAATCATCAACGATGTGCTACCACCCGCGAGGTGCGTGTTGGGAAGCAGGCCAATCGCCAAGCATCCCCACATGCCACACAGTCCGTGAACGGGCCATGCACCGACAGGGTCATCAATCTTCAGTTTGTCCAACAGCATCACACCGAACACGACAAGTCCACCGGCGACAGCACCGACGACGATCGACCATCCGTTGGTGAAGCAATCACAGCAAGCAGTGATGCCAACAAGTCCACCCAGAGCACCGTTCAGGCTCATGGTCAAATCAGGGTGACCAAACAAGGCCCAGCTAATCAGGGTTGCCACGACGACACCGCCTGCAGCAGCAAGCGTGGTGTTCACAGCGATCAATACGGTCGCGTCAATGTCACCCGTACCTTGGAAAGCAAGTTGGCTGCCGGGGTTAAACCCATACCAACCGACCCACAAGATGAACACGCCAAGTGCGGCAAAAGTAATGTTGTGACCAGGAAGTGGTACTGACTTTCCGTCGGACGTAAAACGTCCGAGTCTTGGGCCAAGCACAATCGCACCGGCAAGGCCAGCAAAACCACCTACCATGTGGACGACTGCGGAACCCGCGAAGTCTTGGAAGCCCATGCTGTATCCGTCGGCTGTCAGTTCCCCGAACTGCATCAACCAGCCACCGCCCCATTTCCAGAAACCGCTGATCGGATAGATCAAGCCAGTCAAAATTGCACTGTATGCCAAGTAGGCGACGAACTTCATCCGTCCCGCAACCGCACCCGAAACAATCGTGGCTGCCGTGGCGGCGAACACCGCTTGGAAGAACCAGTCCACTTGAGGGCTGAAGGTTCGGTCCGCTGCCGCGTCATAGATGCCGTAATGGGGCATGTTGATGAACGCGTTCGGTTCCGAAACATAACTTCCCGCATACATGATCGAGAAGCCGAAGGCGAAGAATAGCAGTGCTCCGACCGCCAAGTCCATCAAATTCTTGTAGAGAATGTTGACGGTGTTCTTGGCCGAGTTCAGCCCTGCTTCGACCATTGCGAAGCCCGCTTGCATGAACAAAACCAAGACCGCACAGATGAACAAAATAAAGTTGTCCAGTGCGTAGCCAACACCCAAGTCGGCTTCTTCTACCACTGCTTCTTCGCTGGGGGCAGCGGCGTCGCCCGCGACGACCGCTTCCGCAATTTCCATAACCGCCGCAGACTCATCCTGAGCCGAAGCGACCGGCGCGAGCGCGATGCCGCTCCCCAACAACATGCCAAATAGTACCAATGCCGACAGCATCGGCGTCCGTAAGCCGTAAAACATAAATCCGCCTTCTTTCTGTGAACCTTGAATCGTTAAATCGGTGATGCGATGACGCCCGTTTGTGCCAATCACCCGCGGGCCAACCACGACAAGAAAACACGGCACCTCACTTACGCTTTTCAATGCTGAAAACTCAAACGCTGAGAAAGTGGGAGTGCCTTCTTGTTGCCTGAGAGTCTTAGCATTGGGTGGGCCAAACGCTTTAGGAGGCGTTTGGTTCGTGTCGCAAGTTGATGTAGTTAAACGACTTAAGTTTATTTTTTATTTTTCGTTTTGATCGGGTTGGGCAGTTGTGAAGATCGTGCGAGCTAACGAGATGGGCATGTCGAACTAGAGGTGCCTGTATTTTGTGCACAAATACCCCGCCCGTTTCGGATACCGGAATTGACGGAGACTTCGGCTCGGTCGTAGCGAGATTGGCAGCGAGTTTCGAGTCTTCTGGCCCGGGAACGCGTTGCGTGCCACCCCTGCAGCAGCGTGTTAAGATGGCCTCGGGCCACGTTCCTGCCGACATCGATGGGGTTGGGGCAGCGGCGGTATTCGCCGCCGTGGACTTTGATCCGTGGGCTTTGATCTAACGACTTGTGAGAGTTTGCGAATGCTGTTTGTCCCCTACAGCACTGATGCTCCGATCTATCACCTGCCGATTGCGACGGGCGTGATCGTGGTTGCTAACATCGCGGCGTACTTTGCCACTTCTTTCCAAGTCCTGATCGGGAATCTCGAGCCCGACTCGATTGAATGGTTGATGCTGCAGTTCAACCAAATCAATCCGCTACAGTGGATCACAAATGTCTTTATCCACGCAGGTTTCGAGCATCTGCTGGTCAATATGTTCTTTTTGTTTGCATTCGGGTTGGTGATCGAAGGCAAAATCGGTGGGTTTAAGTTCGCGGCGCTCTATTTGTTGTTGGGGGTCGTGGGCAGCGCGATGATCCAGGTGCCGTTGTTTTTCCAGGGGGCTGGCAATGGCGTCGCGGGAACCACCAGCATCATTTTTGGATTGATGGTGATCGCGGCGCTATGGGCACCGGAAAATGAACTCGACTGCTTCTATTGGATTTTCCGGCTTGCGGGAAGCGTCGAGATTCGGATCGTTGTGATCTGTGTCACGTTTGTCTTTTTACAACTCGTCTTAATCATGTTCCGACCGTTTTCGTTGACGGCGGAAATGTTGCATCTGTTCGGAGCTCTGATGGGGCTCGCGATTGGTTTTTTGATGTTGCGTCAAGATTGGGTCGATTGCGAGGGATGGGACATCGTTTCGCGAAACTCATTTCTGCATGACTACACTTTTTTTATGTCCGACAAGCAGCGTCGACGCGTTACGCAAAAGGTGGCAACGCATCATGATCCGGTCGCAGCGGCATTGGCCCTTGTTGGCACAAAACCGACGGCAACCGCTGTGGTAGCGTCATCCCCGCGACCTTCGGTAGCAACGACTGCCACGCAAGTTCGCAGCACTGATCCGCCATCCGCACCGACGGAATCGATCTCGACAAAATTAGCGAGCACCACCGCCATGCTACGCCAGCGATTGAAGGGCGAGAAAGGAGTGGCTGCCGAGACGGAAAAGGTTGAGCCCCAGGCTAACGACCACCCCGAATTCAATCGTTTGTCGTTCTCGATGCGGCAAGCGGTCGAGACAGGCAACCTGGCGATGTGTGAACAATCGTTCTCGAGGCTTGATCAGTTGCAACTGACGAGCGGTTTGTCCGAACGCACCTTGTTTCGCTATGTCGCGTTGTTGGGCAAACAGAAAAAGTGGCTCGAAGCGGTCCGCCCCCTGCATTTGATCAGCGATCGGCAAGGCGTGCTGGCGGACGAAGCACGGATTCGTATCGCGCAGATCCAAATCTCGGTCCTGCAGAAACCGAAACTAGCACTCGAAACATTGTCGATGATCTCCGCAGCGGAAGATCAGAAACCCGAACTGTTGGCCAAACGCCAACAGCTGATTCTTGCGGCGCAGAACGCATCGCAATAAGCATCAACAAAATGTCAGCGATCTTAATATGCTTTGGCAAAGATCGCTTTTTGCGTGGCCGGACGGCCGGTCGCAAAGCACACGCCGCTGCCTGTGTCTTGATCGCGGGGCACGCAGCGAATCGTGACCTTCAGCTCTTTGAGCAGTTCATCAATCGATTCTTCGTCCGAGAAATAGCAACTTGCAAAGCCGGCATGGATCTCGGGTTGTTCTTCGTTTTTAGGCGTAAAGAACGCTCGGAAATCAGCTTCGTTGTCGATCGTGACCGTGTTTTCTTCTCGCAACTTGAGCGCACGGTCGAACAGGTTTTGCTGCATGTCGCCCAGAATCGTTGCAATGGTTGCGATGAACTCTGCACGAGGTAACCCAACGCTCTTGGCTTGATCACGTCGTCCCAAGAAGACCGAATCTTTTTCGATGTCTTTAGGGCCGACTTCGACGCGAAGTGGCACTCCGCGTTTGACATGGTGCCATTTCTTTTCGCCACCACGAACGTCTCGATCATCGACTTCGACGCGAATGGGCATTCCTGCATACGATTGGGCCATCAAGTCCTTTTTCAACGTTTCGACGTACTGCATCACGTCGGCTCGCTGATCCGCATCGCGATAGATGGGCAAAATGACCACTTGTGCCGGAGCCAATCGTGGTGGCAGCACGAACCCGTCATCGTCGCTGTGAGTCATGATCAACGCACCGATAAGACGAGTCGAGACACCCCAGCTGGTGGTCCAGGCAAACTCTCGCTCGCCCGCTTCCGATTGAAATACGATCTCTTGTGCCTTCGAGAAGTTTTGGCCCAGGAAGTGACTTGTGCCTGCTTGCAGCGCCTTGCGATCTTGCATCATGGCTTCGATCGTCAGCGTATCAACGGCGCCGGGGAAGCGTTCCGCAGGTGTCTTGCTGCCGATGATGACCGGCATCGCCATCCAGTTTTCGGCAAAGTCGGCATACACGTCGATCATCCGCTGGGTTTCTTCGATCGCTTCTTCGGACGTTGCGTGAACGGTATGTCCTTCTTGCCATAAAAATTCGGCGGTCCGCAAGAACATCCGCGTCCGCATCTCCCAACGCAACACGTTGGCCCATTGGTTGATCAAGATCGGCAGGTCACGGTAACTCTGGACCCACTTGGCATACGTGGCGCCGATGATCGTTTCGCTGGTGGGGCGAATGATCAATGGTTCTTCGAGTTTGCCGGCCGGACGCAAACCACCAGCCGGATCGGGTTCAAGGCGATGATGCGTAACGACGGCACATTCCTTGGCAAATCCCTCGACATGCTCTGCTTCCTTTTCCAGGAAACTCATCGGGATCAACAGTGGGAAGTAGGCATTTTGATGCCCGGTGGCCTTGAACATGTCGTCCAGTGCCCGCTGCATGTTTTCCCACAATCGATAGCCCCATGGCTTGATCACCATGCATCCGCGGACAGGCGAATTCTCGGCCAAATCAGCGGCGCGGATCACCTGTTGGTACCACTCGGGATAGTCGTCGGCGCGAGTCGGTTGGATGGCGGTCTGAGGTGCTTTGGCCATGGGATCACGAGGAAGTTGAGGGAATGGAGACGCCTGGAACAACGAGCAGGCAAGTCCATGCGGGCAGTCAAAACGAGGCGGGCAGGCGGAAACGGACGGTCACCTGCGAAAACGCAGATTGTGGGGGCTTTAGCGGATTTGGCTAGACCCCGATGTTCGCATCCCCATGCTGGAATTGCACGGCAATCAATCGATGCGAGCATGTCGACGACGTCGGCGATGCCTGCGGCACGTTATCGACGCAGATTCAGCAGCTCGTCAAGCAATTGCTGACTGGTCGTGATCACCCGGCTGTTACCTCGGTATTGGGTACTCGCCAGCACCAAGGCGATCAAGTCTTTGCCGATATCAGTATTGCTGAGTTCCAATGCACCGCCGATGACGCTGCCGATCCCGTTTTGTCCGGGACCCCCTTGAACGGGAAGACCGGTGTTGACCCCTTGAGCATACAGGTTCAGCCCGCGAGCCTCCAAACCGGCTGGGTTGGCAAAGCGAGCGAGTTGAATTTTGCCGAGGTCACGCGAGATGCCGTTGCTGAATACACCCCGGATCGTGCCGTCTTCCCCGATCGCGAAACTGTTCAAAACGCCAGGGCCGCTACCGTCTTGTTGAGTGGCTGCGAGTGTGGAATTTGCAGTCGCTAGACCCGAGACGCGGCCAAAGTCGACTTTGATTTGCAGCGGTGAAACGCTCGGTGTCCCCTCACGGCTAATCGCGATTTTATCATTGGTGGCGTTGATGAAGTTGCCGTTCCCGTCAAACTTGATCAATCCCGTGCCGACGGCGATATCGGGGCCGCTATTGGATTGATTACCACTGCTGTCGGCGAACCAACGATAAATGGTTTGCTCGTTCGTGCGACTTTCCAACGTGGTCGACATGCGAACGTTGATCGGAACCCCGAGCGAGTCATAAACGACAAAGTCGCTGACCGCACTCTGCCCGGTGGCTTCTTGGACCGTTCCAAAGGCCAAGTTAGGCGTGGTGACGTTGCCATCAAGACCGACGATACGAAACGCCGCGAGATCGATGTCCAACGCATTGGATTCGCCGTTGTTGCTGACGAATTGAATCTTGCCGTCTTGGATATATCCGCCGGCGGATATCGTTCCGGTTTGTCCTGGCAAGTGGTTTTCCGATTGCGGGATCGGATTTTGTGCATCGACTTGGACTGTTTGGATCCCTGAGGATTCTTCGATAAAGTCGATGAAATCTTGAAGCGTGGTGGTGGTGGTGACTTCGAACTCTTGGGTGCCCAAGGCCCGTTCCCCTTTGCGGCCGCTATAGCTGAGTGTTCCTAGTTGGAACGCTTTTTCGTATGTGACTCCATCACGTTTGAGCACATCCGTCAACAGCGTACCGGCATTGATTTGGGGGCCGTCCAGGTCGAGCGTCTTGTTTCCGGAGACGCTCAAATCGGAAATTTCGGCGTCCGATTTTCCATCGGTGTAGGTTTCACCCGGCGAAACCGTGTCGACCAAATAGAAGTTGTTTTGGTCATTAGACAGGTTGCGGTAGATCTTGATTTCGTTGTAGTTCGGAAATCCGTCAGTGATCGATGGCGTCGGTGGCGTGGGGAAATCCGAAAGTGAAATTCGGCCAGCCACAATATTTTGAGGACCGATCATCACACTGGGACGCGTTTCCGGTTCGCCAGCACGACCATACGTGATCATGTAGGTATAGTTGCCGGTCAACGTGTCAGTATCCAACGCATTGGAGGACAGCGGGGTTGCGCCGGTATCGCTAAAGGTGGCTCCGGCGGCGGCCGAACCAAGGCGGAAAAAGTCCTGCCCATTGGGGCCGGTGCGATAAACGTTGACCGTGGGGTAATCGCCCCCGTTGGGGTCTGCGGGAAGACTGCCTAGGTCCACCCGGCCTCCCGAGCCGACGGTGACATTAATCGCACCACTCGGAGCGGCCTCGTTGCCTTGGCTGTCGACCAACGCGACTCGGTACTGGTAGACTCCGGCGGCTAGAGTCCCTACGCCACTTTTGTCGACCGTGATGTTGGTTTGATCCGAAAGCGGAGCACTTTCAATGATGACGCTGCTGGCGTCGGCGCGAGGCACTTTGGAGTCGCCAAGTTGCAGACTCTGGATAATTTGACCTTGGGTCGCGAGTTCGCCTTCGGGAGTCAAAGTTCCCTCGAACGAAACATTTTCAGTCGCTTTAGCAACGCTTTCGGTACCTAGCGGGACCGTCATCGGCACAAGTTCGGATTCCTGCAATCGAAATTGTTCGTCGACGCCGTAGCCAAGCAATCGCTGACCGGTTGAATTCACCAGTTCCGCATTGCTGTTCAGCTTGAAGATGCCGTTTCGAGTGTAGAGCTGTTCACTGGAAGCTCCCTCGACAATAAAGAATCCGTCGCCTTGGATCGCGAGGTCCGACGGGCTGCTGCTGATTTCGATCGTCCCTTGGTTATGGTTCGCCGCGATTTCCGCGACTTGAACCCCAAGTCCGATTTGGCGAGGGTTGGTGCCCCCGTTATCTGTCGTGGGGCCACCACCGAGCGACAAGGTCTGCAGGAACTGAGTCGCAAATACCGCCTCGGATGACTTGAAACCGACGGTTTGCGAGTTCGCCAGGTTGTTTCCGATCACATCGATCTGTGTTTCGGAAGCTGAAAGTCCCGTGAGGGCGGTGGTCAGTGCTGAGGTTAATCCCATCGACTTATGTTCCTATCCGCGTCGCCGGATAGGAAAAAGTCGATTTTGAGAGCGGCAAAAGAGCTCGCTCACCTAATCGTCAAATTCTACCCAGTCTGAATTTCTCGTATGTTCTTAATCTCCATCGTCTTTTCACCCACGTGAACTTTGACAGAACGTGAATTGTTATCGTCACTTGTTTCCACAGTGATGCGATCGACCACCCCATCCACGGGGGTGGCATCGTCAGCGAGCCCTTGGACTGAGCGTCCGATCAGTCCGCTAGCGGTAACGAGCTCTTGGCTGTTGGAGAGATTTGATAGCGTTTGCGTCAATTGATCGGTCGCTCCGATCTCTCGAATCTGACTGATCTGCTGGATCATTTCCGCGTTGTCGGTCGGATTCAGCGGGTCTTGGTTCTGCAATTCGCTAATCAGCAGCTTCATGAAGCTGTCGGTATCGACCGACGAAAAGCTGTCGTTATTGCCCGTTTGTCCCGCAGATTGTTGAGAGGTGAAACTTGCGGTGCCGGATTGGCCGATTTGCGACATGGTCGAAACCCAATTGGATGGACGGAATCAACGACTCGGGTGAGTCCCGGTCGGCACAATACTTGTACGATTTGCGATGCCAGGACGGCGAGAGCAATATTTGGCTCGATCGAGGTGCCTGCGGATCGCTCGATTTGACCGGAACGGATGGTACAGGAATATATTCTTCCCCATTTGGCCTGCACGGACGCTGTTGCTACCGTTGCGTTGCGGTAGGTCATCGAATAGCCTCAGAGGAAATCACCGCAAGACGCGAGTATTAGCGTTCCTGGCGGATTTTTCAGCCTGATCAATTTTCGAGAGCAAAGGAACGGAATAATGTTGGCGCTAATTGTCTGGTTGATCGCATTGGGATCTTCAATCCTGGCACTGGTTTGGGCCTACCGTTTTTATCAGGAAATGATGGAAGCGGACGAAGGCAGCGACTTGATGAAAGAGATCGCTGAAAGTGTTCGCCAAGGCGCCAATGCCTATCTAAAGCAGCAATACAAATGGGTTGCGATCGTTTTTGTATTTGTGGCCCTATTGCTCGCTGTCGCTGCGTTTGTGTTGCGAGTGCAGAATGTGTTTGTCCCGATTGCCTTCTTAATGGGCGGATTTTTCAGCGGCTTGTGCGGTTGGTTTGGGATGAAAACGGCGACCTACGCTAGTAGCCGAACGGCAGCGGGTGCCCAGCGGTCGCTCAATGATGGATTGCAAATTGCCTTCCGCAGTGGAGCGGTGATGGGATTGATCGTTGTCGGCATGGGGCTGATTTACATCTGCTTCTGGTTTGCGTTTTTGTATTGGTTGCTACCAATGATCAACGAAGCTTACGCGATGAGTCTGCAGCAGATTTCGGTCGCAATGCTTTCTTTTGGAATGGGGGCGAGTGCTCAGGCCCTCTTCGCGCGTGTGGGCGGCGGCATTTTTACCAAGGCAGCTGATGTCGGTGCGGACTTGGTTGGCAAGGTCGAACAAAGTTTGAAAGAAGACTCGCCACGTAATCCAGCGACGATCGCCGATAACGTTGGTGACAATGTTGGCGATGTTGCGGGCATGGGGGCCGACCTGTACGAGTCCTACTGCGGATCGATTTTAGCCGCGTCGGCTTTGGGGGTGGCTGCATTCCAATCGAGTCGGGGATTGCCCGAAGGTTACGATGTCGGCGACGCTCAACTGCAAGCGATGCTGTTGCCGCTCGCGATCGCGGGCGTGGGAATCCTGCTTTCGATTGTTGGCATCTATGCGGTCAAAACAGGTGAAGAGCCGACTCAGAAAGCACTTCTGAAAGCGCTTGGCAAAGGAATCAATCGATCTTCGCTGCTGGTCATGATTGCCGCGGTGGTGCTTTCCGTTTGGTTAATGCCGCCGGTGCCCGGGACGATGATCTTCGGGATCATTCCCGGTATTGCCGTCAGTATTATTGTCGGTCTGGTCGCAGGATGGGGCATCGGTCAGTGGACCGAACGCGTTACCAGCGACGAATACTCCGCGACACGAAAACTGGCGAAACAGGCAGAGACAGGCCCCGCGACGATCATCATTTGTGGAATTGCCGATGGCATGCTCAGCACCTGGGTTCCCGTCGTGATCGTTTGCGCCGCAATGTTATTGTCATTTGGGTTTGCCAACGGTGGCTCGTTCAACGATCTGCATCTTTTTTCGTTGGGACTTTACGGAGTCGGTATCGCGGCGGTGGGGATGTTAAGCACGCTGGGGATCACGTTGGCGACCGATGCATATGGCCCGATCGCTGACAATGCAGGGGGTAACGCCGAGATGTCGGGTTTAGAAGACATCGTGCGAGAACGCACCGATGCACTCGATAGTCTCGGTAATACCACAGCTGCGACCGGAAAAGGTTTTGCGATCGGCTCGGCTGCTTTGACGGCGCTTGCGTTGTTGGCGGCGTATGTCGAAGGGGTTCGCGACGGCATGGTCCGCTGGGGCGACGAGTATGTTCACCACGATGATGTCGTGGACGATGGGGTTTATCGCATTACACCTGATTTGCTGGTTAACAAAACGGGTGATGAATCCGAAGTCTACCTTGTCTTGAATCCATCGATTGATAAGAGCGAAGAGGTGCGTGCGTGGCGAGCAGCAACCGTTAGCAAACTCGAACCCTCTGCTGTGGTATTGCCAGGTGAGAAGCATTTCGGTCAAGTCGATTCGATTGGTGCTTCGATCGTGTCGGTGCGAAACGCCAACCTAAAAGATTTCCTGATCTTCTATGACGCAACGCTGATGAATCCTCGTGTCTTGGTCGGCGTTTTCTTAGGGGCCATGAGTACGTTCATGTTTTGTGCGATGACGATGAAATCAGTCGGCCGCGCTGCCCAAGGCATGGTGATCGAGGTTCGCCGTCAATTCGAAGCCAACCCGGGCATTTTGGATGGATCGGTCAAGCCGGATTACGAAACCCCGGTCAACATCAGTACCAAGGCGGCTCAGCGAGAAATGATTTTGCCAAGTTTGCTTGGCTTGCTAATGCCGATCGTGGTCGGTTTGGTTCTCGGTGTCGGCGGCGTTCTGGGATTACTGGTCGGATGTTTGACCAGCGGCTTCTGTTTGGCGGTTTTCATGGCCAACAGCGGTGGATCGTGGGACAACGCGAAAAAGTATATAGAGGCGAATAATCACGGTGGAAAAGGGAGTGATGCTCATAAAGCAGCGGTTGTAGGGGACACCGTGGGAGATCCTTTTAAGGATACTAGTGGTCCCAGCTTGAATATTCTGATCAAGTTGATGAGTATGGTCAGCGTTGTCGTTGCAGGCTTAGTTGTTCGTTACTCGCTTGTCGCGATGGGAATTTTCTAAGCAACCGTCGAAAATGCGTTGGACCATGGCAAATCGTATCTCAGGAATTTTTACCCCGCACATTACTCCCGTTGACCAATATGGGCGGGTTGATGAAGACCGTTTGTGTGGTTACATCGATTGGCTGATCGAACGCGGCGTGGACGGTCTGTACCCCAACGGCAGCACCGGCGAGTTTGTCCGTTTTACTCCCGAAGAACGTCGGCGGATCATCCGTGTGGTTGTCGATCACACCGCCGGTCGCGTGCCGATTTTAGCGGGGGCGGCCGAGGCGAATGTCAAGGAAACGATCGCGGCCTGTGACGCCTATGGCGAAATGGGAGTTCGCGCGGTGGCGATTGTCGCCCCCTTCTATTACCGTCTCAGCGAGCAGGGCGTGTATGCCTACTTTAAAGAAATCGCGGACACCGTCTCCGTCGATGTGACGCTCTATAACATCCCGATGTTTGCCTCGCCGATCGAATTGCCGACCATCATCCGTTTGGCAAGTGAGTGCCCTCGAGTGATCGGAATCAAAGACAGTTCGGGGGACTTGCCCAACATGATGAGAATGATCGCCGCGATTCGCCCGATGCGAGACGATTTTACTTTCTTGACCGGTTGGGACGCTGCACTTGTGCCGATGTTGATCGCCGGAGCCGATGGAGGCACCAACGCGTCGAGCGGTGTGGTGCCTGAGTTGACTCGCGCGATTCACCGCACCGTAAAGGCGGGGAATATCGAAGAAGCCATGCGGTTGCAGTATCAGCTGCTTGCCTTGTTTGATGCCATGCTCGGTCTTGGCGAGTTCCCCGAAGGCTTTCGAGCCGGGGCAAGATCGCGAGGTTGGGATTTGGGCCCCGGACGTGTGCCGATTTCCCAACAACAACGCGAATCCATTACCAAAGCACAGCGAGAGATTGACGCGTTGGTTTCCAGCGTCACCGAGCCTGGATCACGAGCGGTGTTGCCATCGGATACGATTGAGCAAATTGTCCAGCGTGTGATCCGGCAACTGTAGCGGTCTTGAAACAGCTAAAACTTTGGGCTTGTTGTGATATTTAGTTGCGTTGGTTTTCTGCCACCTCTCCACCAACTTCGTTGGGTGAGGGGGCTGATTTGGTTAGCCGTTTTGGCGCTAGCCACGGTTTCGTCAGCATCCAACCGGGGCTAGCGCCCAAGCGGCTAACAGAAGGGCGGTGGCAGAAAACTCGCGCTGCGAGCACTAACCCGTGATTAGAATCCAATATGGATTCCGCCATGATGGCGTGGGTGATGGTGATAATCGTGGTGGTGGTAGTCGTGATAGTAGTAACGAGGTCGATACGTCGGAACCACAATCGGTTCCTGAACGATGACCTGTTGGCGGACCACCGCTGGTGCGGCAACGCGAGCGGATTGCTGGATGCCAGTCGGGGCATGTTGCATCGCGGAGATGACCGCCTCGCTGACACCTTGTTGGTGCAAGGCGATGATGTCGGCCACTTGCAGTTTTTGCTGCACGCCGCGTTGGCTGATTTGGCTTGCGATCACGTTGTCGCTCAATCCGCTGCGGCTCATTGAAACCACGTCCGCGATCGACACGGCGGCTTGGGTTGCGGCAGCGTTGGTTTGTTGAGCTTGATAGTACTGCTGCTGCGTTTGGTAATATTGTTGCTGCTGCTGGTATTGTCGTTCTTTATCCGCAGCGTTGCCCAGTAATCCGCCGGTGACAGCACCGACGACACCCCCAATTGCCGCGCCCGCGCCTGCTTTGCCGTTGTGGTCTCCAATCAATCCGCCAGCGACCGCTCCGGCAAGTCCGCCGAAGGTGGCGCCACGCTGAGTTCCCGCTTGGCCATACCCAACGCTGGGCAGACAAATGGCGATCGAGCTGATGATCAACCAGCGAAAGCTTGATCTTGGATTCATAATTGGCATCCTTTTATTGTGACCGGTTTTCAGAGCGGGAGATCTAAACCGGCCCGCATACTGGGGTTAGTTGTTTGCGTCGATTTCGAACGGCGATCCAACGCCTCTATTATCGAACCGACTTTCAGCGGAATTTGAAAGTATCTAATAATTTCTAGAGCGGTTTGAGATCAATGCCACTTTTTTTGCACTCAACCGGCACTAGCAAAAACCGCTCGAGGATAGCAACGTGCGATCTCGTTAACGCACGCAATTAACGTGGCAAATTGGGATCAGGGGTGGCGATATTCGAGATGGCACGAATGAAATCATTGGCTCCGTCGAATTCGCGATAAACGCTTGCAAAGCGGATAAAGGCAACTTGGTCAAGCGATGCCAAATGTTTCAGCACGATGTCGCCAATCTGAGTCGCCGTGACTTCCGAGTCGAACGACTCATAAATGTCCGCCTCGATCGTTTGCACCACTTGCTCAATTTTCGAGCTTTGAATGGGGCGTTTGGAACAGGCTCGTTCGATGCCCCGGCGAATCTTTTCACGATCAAGTGGTTCTCGGGTCTGATCGCTTTTGACCACTCTAACGTTCAGTTGTTCAAGCTTTTCCAAGGTCGAAAAACGTCGTTGACAGGACGAACAAACCCGTTTTCGGCGCACGATGTAACCACCCTCGGCGGCTCGGGTGTCAAGAACACGGTCGTTATCGACGTGGCAATAGGGACAACGCATGCGTCAATCGGCTTTAAAATTGTAGGTCTGTGTGTTCTATAGTATCGGAAACCAGTGGCTGATGCCGCAAGGGCTTAGAATTGGGGTAAAACGAGCGTACTCGGATTGTGATTCTAATGAGGGGGCTGTCGCTCAGCTCATTCCGAATCGATACAATCGTGAGTGTGGTGGAAACAACCCATCAGCGCGTTCCGAGTGTCTGCGTGTCAGCAGACATGACTGACACAATGTCGACGGAACTCGGAGCAGTGAATTCTTGTCGTGGTAAGAGGAACAAAGGCGTGGCCGAGTGGTATATCCAACAGCTAAATGCGCCCGAGGATCTTGGGCCGTTGCGTCCCGGTGATCTATTGAAAAAGGTTCGTTGTGGCGAGGTCAAACCGGATACGTTGATCCGCAAAGGGGATTCGGCTTGGTTCCACGCGGCAGAGGTCGGCGGCTTGTTCGAAGCGGCAATGCGTCCAACGATCGAATACTTTTGTCCGCAATGTGATCGTCCCGTCAGTGAACCGCCAGTGATGTGTTCCAACTGTGGACGCGAAGTACGGAAGGCCAAAACCCGCATTACCGAAAACTCGATCTCCAATGGTTCGCCACGACCCGATCAACCAGGCCGTTCGGTTCAGAGTTGGCTGAAACGCAAAATGCTACGCCGCCCCAAAGACGGGGAAGCGTAGCACTCGTTTTTCGGTCAGCGTCGTTCTGCAAAGCGAACGGTATGTGTCAGTCTTAGAATTTGAACTGAGCACTCGCGGTCAAACCAGTGATGAAGATGTCGTCATCCATTCGAATGCTGCGACCTAGGTTGGAATTTACCACGGGGCTGATCTGATCGGTTGCGGTAGCCAATCCGGAGATGTACCAAGCTTCGAATCCGGCTCGTAGCGTCAGCATTTCGCCAAGAGCGTAACTGTAACCCGCTCCGACTTCGAAGACACCTGCAAGCTCTGTGTCTTCGTCGATAGCGGCAACAACGGTGCTTCCCGCGTTGAACAGTCGTGTGTCGGATTCGGCAAAGTTCAAGTAACCACCAGCACGACCACGGAAGTCGATCGAACCGTGACATGACACGGGATACAGTAGGTCCATGCCGACCTGGAAGCCGAACAGCGAGTTCTCGACGTCGCTACGCAGCAGACCTCGGTTGCCACCGGCATCCCGGCTGTTGTAGTTGTACAACTCGTCGTAGTCGATATAGCGAGCTCCGACGAGAATCTTAGCAACTTCCCAGCCGACCAGGATCTTGCTGGCTTCCATACTGAAGTATTCGGCGTGGTAATCTTGTGATTGGAATACTGAATTGTTGAATGTGCTCAGATCGCCTGCAACGATCGGGGCACCCGGAACGAGCAGGGTGTTGATCCCGCCTGCACCGTTGGTCAAGCTGGTGCCCATGTCCCATTCCAGCGGTCCAACGAAGGTGGCTTCCCAACCGTGAACACAATCAGGAACCGAGCCGACAGTAATCCGTGGGGCGAACTCGAAATCGAATTCATCCAGGGCAAAGTTGCGGCTGAAGGTCGAACGATCAGCCGAATTTAGCTCCATATAAACGGCTTCACCACGGATGTACCAATACGGTTTGCAAGCGACACCGCAACTGCCGTACTCGCCATTGAGGTTCATTGCCGAGTAGCCACCGTAGCCGCCGTAACCCGTTCCGCCATAGCTTGATCCACACGATCCACCACAGCTTGTACCACAAGAGTTACAGCCGGTTTGAATCACCGAGCCTTGAGCGGATTGCTCGGGCAGATGACCCACCGTCGCGACTTGACTCGATCCACCGAGGCCTTGATAACCCGCAGCATTCACGACACGGAACGACTCGTTGCCGTGGGTAAATGATTTCGCGGGTGCCCCGGATGTGGAAGCCGCAGGAGCATTAAACGCGGTTAGCAGTCCCGAGTCCGCGTAGACGTCGGATGCGGTCAGCGTGCCGGCGAGCAGTCCACATGCCGCTAAGCTGCGAGCTGCTGTGCTACTGAAGTGTTTTAGTATCGAATGGATCTTCATGATCGAACCTCGTAGACTCGTAGTGCCTTTAGGTGCACCGCTGGGTATTGACCGATTTGATTGACTGGAAAGTAAAGTGCAGTGCAAACTAGCGAACCTTCAGTTCATCATGCACAGGAATTAAACAAGTCTTGCGTACCATGCGAAGGATCTTCGTTGCCGTTTCCTCGCTGGTACACGATCCGCTGATGACCAAATGGTCACCGACGGTTTTGACACGCACGCGACTGTCTGGGAACGACTTCATAATCGTCCGTGTCAGCATCTCGGCCTTGTCCCCGACCGAGTCACCGGTCGCTTCCACCGCGTCTTGAACATGCACATCGAAATGTTGGACGGTTGACGAATCGTCACTCGCTCCATCGGCCCAGACGACAAGTCGTGTAACGCCTCGTCCTGCTCCGATTAACTTTAGTTCGTTAGTGCCTGATGCAATCGCACGACAAACGTTCTGATCTTGGATGCTGACGCGTCGGAGATTGCCACCGATCGTCAACGAACGAACCTGAGCTCGTGTCATGTACAGTGGAATCGCGGCGCCCGCAGGCTGCGAAAGTTCACCTCGCATCGAGCCATATTGGTCGTTGCCGTGCAATCCGCCCAACATGGGTGGACTGGCAGGTTGGACCATCGAGCTTGACTGATATGCGGAAGCTCGCTCGTGCCCTAGTGGCGGAGCTTCGACCGCGACTGGGGGACGATACCGTTTGGACGGTTTGTGTGTTTGAACCGCTCGCTCATCGATCGACGGAGCGACATTGATTGACGGACCTCGACGTTGAGCCGGGACACGCTCAGTCAACTCCACCAATTCCTCTGGCGAAACACTGACATCGCTTAACGGTTGCAGCGTCACCTCGGAATCCTTGTCACCCGCAGGATCGTCGATCGAGACAGGAACAGGAAGTTCCATTGCCAATTCGACATTGCCAACTTCGCTGGCGTCCGAATTCAATGCGTCCGATTCCGTTAGACTTGTTTCGGTTTCGATCGTGGCCGCCTCATTGACTACCACATCATTCACAACATCCAATGTCTCAGGATTTGCATCCTCTGCTTCTTCGACTGTCATTTCCGTAGGCGACGACAAAGCGTCACTATCGTCGGAAAACGAGAAAAAGATTGGCTCGGCATCGGAGACCAGTTCCACATCGGTGCTCTCTTGATCCGCATCGAAATCCATCTGCGGAACCGTTGCAAACTCGATGGATTGCAACGCGGTTTCGTTGGCCGGTTGCGACTCATCCGAGTCCGCGATCGGCGGAGTGACCATGGAAATCACCATGGGCGGCTGAGCCACCGACACATCGGTTGTCGAATGAACGTGCTCTGGCGCCGATGCAGCCGACTTAACCGGTGATGCATCGATCTCGGTTTCGACGAGGTCGCCGTTTTCGTGATGCGCCGATCCGACGAGCGGGTTGGTTTGAATCAACGCCGCCGGTGGCTGTTCGATTGTCATTGCCGAATTCGAAGGCCTGACGATTTTAGGGCTTCCGATCGGTTGCAGCCCAATCGCAGCCCCGATCGGTTTTAGCCGGATCGCAGGTCGATCGTCGCCGGAGGCCAATTGAATCGCTCGATTCACATGGCTGACCTCTTCGGTCTCACAGAACGGATTGGCACGCACGGTTTGCTGCGCGGCCTCGCTTTGTGGAGTCGATTGAAAATGCCCCGTCTGCTGGATCGTTTGCAGAGGTAAAGGTGGCATGATTTGGAAAGTGGTCGCTACTGGCGCGAGCATCGTCGGTTCGCTAGCGAACGACATCGATGTCGCGACAAATGACGAGCTTGCGGCAATTACCAGCAAGCTGAGAGCGGCCCTTGCCCGGGTCCGTCGTCGTCTCTTCACGATTGTTTTAAAGTCACGCATGCCGCATCCTTGCGTCCGATCGAGTTGATGCACCCCCCTCGGCACACCATGAAAGAAACCTGCAAATTGCATGAGTCTTCCGGTTGCTCTAGTTATCGGATGCGATCTGCAAGGACATTAACGATTCTGACGTCTCTATCGCGTGTGGCGGTCGTTTGTGTCGTGCGAGTCGTTCGGATCGTAACTAAAATGCGTGATCAAACGGCTCTTTAAAGGTCAAGACCATTTTTCAACGAGCGCTGGATTTAACGCATTTCGCAGTGAAAACCGCCGTTTCTAGTCCGCAGACGACTTCACTGTGGTCCCGCGACAATCGGGCAAGCCACGCTATTTCTGAAAGTAGCACCGATCAATCAAATTTTCGTGACGCTTTCTATTGCGGACGTTGGCGTCGCGCTTCGAATAAGACTAACGCCGCCGATACCGAAACATTCAGACTGTCCACTTTGCCGAACATTGGAATTCGTACGCCATGAATGACGGCATTTTCGGCGTCACGTTGCCATCGTTCACCGAGCCCGTTGGCTTCGCTGCCCACAATTACGGCGATCGAACCTGAAAAATCAGTAGCCCAAAGTTCATCCGACGATTCGACACGAGCGGCGAGCGGACGAATTTTCTGGTCGCACAAGAATCGAGCAACCTCGGTTTCAGAGCCGACAGCGGTAGGAATTTGAAAAACTGTCCCCAGACTGCTGCGGATCGCATTGGGATTGTAAATGTCGCTGCCGCCACCACATAAAATCACCGCATCGACTCCGGCGGCATCAGCACAGCGAAAGACGGCGCCGATATTTCCCGGTTTTTCTAGGCTGTCCAGCACAAGCACCAACGCATTGGTAGGCAGGGTGAGGTCTTCGAGCGAGTGGTCCGGTTGCACAAATTCGCTGACCACCCCGCGTGACGACTCACCATAGGCGATGCGTGCCATCACGGCATCCGAAACAAAGCGAATCGTTTGTGAAGTCTTGGCTTTTTCAATGACGATACGAACTCTCGGATCGCTGCCTGCGGGATCGATGCTTGCCGGCAAACTGCTCGGTGGTGCATCGTGTGCTGGCTGGCGGTTATGATTCGGGCGGGATTGAGCTTCGCGGTCCGCTGGGACCCTGTTGAAATTACCCTGATCAAGATTGCCATGTTCGGTGAGGCTTGATTCGGGCAGAAACAATCCGATTAGGTCCAAACCAGCATCGATCGCTTGCAAAGTCTCTCGCCAACCGTCGACAAGCAGACGCTTCTGGCGTCGTCGTGTACGATTATCCCTTAACCGGATCAGGCGTCGAACGGTAGGGTTTGCGGGGCTGCGAAGTACAAGTGGCTCCGAATCGCTCATGCCAAACTCTTGATAGGCGTTGATTGCGGGCTCGCGTCGGCATCAACACGGCCCTTTTACATAGTGACTTTGAAAACGGAAAATCGACGAGATGAGCAAGACGCCAACCTGTGACGCAGTCACCTCGAAACGTGACCAGAAGGAATTTCTATATCTGGAGCGTGAAATCTATCGCGATAACCCCTACTGGGTTCCCCCGTTGTGGGCCGAGCGTCGTAAAATCGTCGGTTTCAAACACCATCCGTTTTATGATGATGCCGATCGTCAAGCATTTCTGGTCCGCCGCGATGGTCGTGCCGTCGGCCGCATTCTGGCAGTCGTCAATCATGCTCACAATCGTTGCCACAATGAAAAACGTGGCTTCGTCGGTTTCTTTGAGTGCGAAGACGACAGCGAAGCGAGCAAATTGCTGTTCCAGCATGCCTTTGATTGGCTGCGACAACAAGGGATGACCGATGTTCGTGGTCCGGTTCATCCGAGTCTGAATTACGAGGTGGGACTGCTGGTGGACGGTTTTGATTCGTCACCCACGTTCATGATCCCGTACAACCACCCCTACTACGAACGCTTGTTCATCGAATCAGGCTTTGAAAAGGTCCAGGATCTGTTCAGCTACGACGCGCATATGGACATTCTCGAGGACCTGGATCCCAAGTTGGCCTTCGTGATCGAAGAAGCGACGCGGCGATTCAAGGTGAAATGCCGTCCGATTGATCGCAAACGATTCAAAGAAGACGTTCGCTCGTTCTTGGAAATCTACAACCAATCGCTACAGCGAACTTGGGGGTATGTTCCGATGAGCGAAGCGGAAATTCGGGTGCAGAGCGATGGCTTGAAGCATTTGATCGTGCCTGAATTGACCAGTATCGCCGAAATTGACGGGCGACCCGTTGGTGCTGGCTTCGGATTACTCGATTACAACCAAATCATCCGCAAAATCGACGGAAAGCTATTTCCCTTCGGCTGGATCAAACTTTTGACGGGGAAACGAAAGATCGATCGTTTGCGGTTGATTAGCACAAATGTGTTGCCGGAGTACCAAAAATGGGGGCTCGGATTGGTCACGCTCTCGCGAATCTTGCCCGATGCGATCACATTTGGTATTCAAATTGGTGAGTTTTCTTGGGTATTGGAAAGTAATTCGCTGTCACGCGGCACGATTGAGCGTGGTGGTGCCACTCGAACGAAGACTCACCGGTTGTACGATAAATCGCTTGAATAAAACGCCGCATTTCGCTCAGAAACCGATCTTATCGTCGTGCGACGATGCTAATTCGCATGCCTTGGATACCGGCTTTTGAGTTCGCACGCTCGCTACGACCCCTACACTCACCCGATGCGGCCCGAACTAACCTGACGAGTTTGACTACAACCCTGGTCAGCTTGTGTCTTGGCAATCATACTTTGACGCTCGTCGCTCGTTTCTCGTCCGAATCGCCACTGTCCTCCTCAACGCCATAATCTTGAACATGCCGGAAAACCGAATTGTCATTACCGGAGCGGGCGTGGCGTCTGCGATCGGACTCGGGCACGAAGATTTCTTCAACGCACTGCTTCGTGGTGACTCCGGAGTTCGGTCACTCGCTGAACGCGATGATGATGGTCCCACTCCGCCGACTGGACACGAAAACGACGGCCTCTGGATCGGCGCTCCGATCGTGGGATTTGACGGAAAACAGTTTGTCAAACCACGAAAAGCTTTGAAGGTGATGTCGCGAGAGATCCAACTCGCTTATGTGGCATCGATGATGGCAATCGAAGACGCCGGGCTCGATTCCGTCTTTCCCGCCGTCGCTGACGACGAAGATTCCCCCGCATCCGACGACGGTTCGGTTCGGTTTGCTCCCAAGGACATTGGAACCGTTTTTGGCAGTGAGATGCTTTACGGACCTCCCACCGAATTAGCCGAAGCGTTCCAAAAATCGCTCGACGAAAATGGCGTGATGGATGAGTCACTCTTTGGCGAAGCGGCGATGCGAAGCGTGATGCCGCTGTGGATGTTGAAATATCTGCCCAATATGCCCGCCTGCCATGTTGGGATTGCGATCAATGCGCATGGTCCTAACAACACATTGGTGCTTGGCGACACGTCGGGCCCGGCGGCTTTGGATGAAGCCATCTCGTGCCTGACCCGCGGAATCGCAACGTGCATGATCAGCGGTGCTGCCGGCACGCGGATTAACGCCACTCGGCTGAACTATCGCAATGACCTGCCGATAGCCGAGTCCATGGCCGACGCTTCCAAAGCGTCCCGACCTTTTGATCCCACCTCCAAAGGGGTTGTCGGAGGCGAAGGGGCAGCAGTGTTTGTACTGGAGTATTTGGCTGCGGCGATTCAGCGTGGTGCTAAGCCGATTGCCGAGGTCGTCTCAATCGCATCACGATTTGTTGCTTCCGGTGGCATGCAATTGCCAAAACGTACCTGCGATATCGAAACTGCCGGTATCCGCGGTTCAGTGAAAGCAATCAAGCTGGCCGTGAACGATGCCTTGCAAAAAGCAAACCTGACAGCGAGCGACATTGGGATGGTGGTCTCGCATGCGATGGGCGACCCGATCATCGATGTCCAAGAACGCCAAGCTCTGGAATCGTGTTTGCCAAAGGTTCCTGTGGTCTCGCCGATCAAGACGCTCGGGCATACCGGTGCGGCCAGTGGATCGATCGAGATCTTGGTCGGCGTGTTGGCGCTGAAGCACAAGATGGTTCCACCGTCGCTGAGCTTTGCCGACTCGCAATCCGCAGGTCCGGTGGTTACCAAAGCTCAGCCGCTAAAGAAGTCGCACGTGCTATGTCTGAGTCACACGTCCGAAGGCGCCGCAATTGCGACCGTATTGGCAAGCGTGTAAGTCCAACGCACTTTCCTTTTTGGAGGTTGTGCAGTTGTTAAGTCTAACTGTAGCAATATGACTTGCTTCACCCGCCCGGCAGCGCCGGGAGGGGCGGCCGCGACAGCGCCCGGGGAGGGCTGGTTGCACTGAAACTTGCACGCTCCATTTCTAACACCGCGAGGCCCCACCGGTGAACTTGCTCCGCTCGTTCTGACCTCCCCAAAACAAGTTTCGGGGAGGTGAAGCACGTCAAAGGACTCGATTCACAACGAAATATAAAGCCGCACAAACTCTGCGTTTGGTGGAGGGTGAAGTTTCGACGTAAACCAATACAAAACAATGATTTGAAAACTGCACGTCCGTATTGCTGGACGTGCGATCTCAACAAAAAAAAGGCGGCTTCGAACCGAGATTCGAAACCGCCTTCTGTCTTTTTAGCTCAGGCCAATCGCGTTACGCGAACGGGCTGTGTTTGCCGGGAACTGGAACGGGGTATTTGCCGTCAGGTCCAGGCATGGTCGGAGGATCGCTCTCGAGGGTGTACTTGTCGATTCCGGGGCTCAGATTTGCACCCTTCTTCATCAAATCGTCCCACTTGATGATTTTGCCCGAGTAGCAGGCTTCGCGACCTAGGATCGCGGTGAAAGTCGATTTTGCACCGTATTCACCTTCGTTGTAGATGTCGCCTCGCATCAGAGCTTCGATCAAATCGTGTTGCTCTTGTTGATGTCCGCTAGGGCTTTTGCCGCTGAACTTCCAAGGATTTTCGCCTTCGATTGTGCCCGATGGATCTGCCGATCCCTTAGTACCGTGGGCAAATTCGCCGACGTGGTTCCAACCACCTGCCAAGTGACGACCTTGGCTGAACATCTTGCTACCATCCGCAAAAGTGTACTCACAGAACGTGTGATCAAAGATCTGCGACTTCGTGGCATCGCCACCTTCACGTTGTTCGCGGCCACCCATGCCGTTGCACTCGACCGGGTACGCATCCTTGACCCAGCAACCGACGTCGAGGTTGTGGATGTGTTGTTCGCAAATCTGGTCGCCCGAAAGCCAATTGAAGTGGTACCAGTTGTTGGATTGGAATGCCATTTCGGTCATGTCCTTGTCACGGTTGCGGTACCAGATGCCGCCGCCGTTCCAGTAAACACGTTGAGCGACCACGTCGCCGATCGCACCATCATGAATCCGTTTGATCGTTTCCATGTAACGCGGTTCGTGACGACGTTGCAGACCGATGCCAACCATGCGGTCCTTCTTCTTGGACTCTTCGACTGCCGCCAAGACTCGTTGAACGCCAGGAGCGTCCGAAGCAACCGGTTTTTCCATGAAGACGTGGCGATTCTTTTCGATCGCGTACTCAAACTGCTGAGGTTTGAATCCGGGAGGAGTCGCGATCACAACCAAGTCACAATCGGTATCGATCGCTTTCTTGTAGGCATCGAGCCCCGAGAAAATTTGGTCCTGGGGAACGGCGACTTTGTCTTTGTGTGACTGAGTCAGACGTTTGACGGCGTACTCGGCCTTGTTTTGGAACGCGTCGGCCACAGCGACAAGTTTGACGTTCCCTTTGGTGTTCATGATGTTGTCGGCCGCACCGGACCCGCGTCCGCCACATCCGATCACGACAAATTTGATTTCATCGCTTCCCGCAGCGTGAGCCGTGCGAGCGACATTGGTTGCGACTGCGGCGGCACCCGCAGCGGCAATCGTTGATTGTTTGAGGAATTTGCGGCGAGAAGGAGGGTTCTGCATCAGTGAAAATCCTTAAGGAAATAAGCAAGTCGTTTTTGGGGAATCGAATTTTACAATCGTTTCACAGCCAATTATAGACGCTACGCACGCGAAAGTCGCGTTGAGGTGGGGGTGTGGGGAAACGTTTTCCCATATTACGCCATCGCACTCCAATTGTTCAGTCTACGCAGTGGGCCAAGATGAAATCGGCCTAATCTTGCTCAAAAGAGCTCATGCTCCGATTCCGCACATCTGCGGGCCTGTTTTGGCTCAATGCAATCTACTTTGGAAACAGTTGGGGGATGTTCGAGTAGTGTAGCGAGTCACCTCTCCTGGCGAAGCTGGGAGAGGTCCAGCGGGCCCTTTAGGCCTCGTTCGGGTGAGGGCCGACCGCGCAACATGGCGTGCAGTGGACTCGACTTGCTCGGTCGGCCCTCACCCGAGCATCGCTGTGGGCTCTGCTCGACCTCTCCCAAACCTGCGTTTGGGAGAGGTGACAGTACGCTTGCCGCAACGCCCGATTTTATTTCAGCAGTCTCCACCAACAAGGTGGCGCGCCGAGGAGGGCGTGTTCAGTCCGTTTGTGAGTACCGTTGGCGTAACACGCCTATGGCGTTTTCGTGATCGAGCGTCCAGTATTGAAACAAATCGGCAAAGTGAGGAGCGTTGTACAAGTTTTTGAATACTCGCTGGCCGGCAAACTCAATCCAATCATCCGCGCGTTGTTCAAATCCTGGCGAACCGCCGCGTGGTAACCCATTATCCAATTGATCAAGCGTCATTTTGACCGCTTGGTCGAGGAACCGGTCGCTGCGGTCGCGTTCAAATCTCAAAAACGTATTGGGAGAATCCAATACTTTGTCGGCAAAGTGTCGTTCATACCGCCACGCATCGCCTGAGACTTTTTTCCATGGATGATTTTGGTAGTCGTTCCACGCCTGAATTAATGCCACCTTTCGCGACTCGCGACGTAATGCCTTGTCCGGGATCAGTGCGACAATTTCGGCGATCTCCGCGTCGCTACCCTTGATGGTGTTGATGTAACGCAGCAAGTACTCTTCGCCAAAGTCCGCGACGGAGGATACTTGTTCAAGCGAACTCTCGCCACGAGCTGCTTTTTCGCGCACCACGGTCGCCCACGTGGCCATCACCTTCAGCGCGTTCCGCCTCATTTCGGCGATCTCGTCTACCGTTAAGCGTAGTTGCCGGAGGTTGGTTTCTTCAGCGCGAAACAAGGCGTGGATCTCACCATATTTAACCTCGTCTCCGATCTCTTGCACATCCTCTAGCTCGGCAAGTAACCGCTCGTTCAGGTTCCGAAAATCAGGCTCGCGGTAATAGGGTTCAAAGGTTGCAACCGAAACCGTTTCGTTGAATTCATCCTGTTCGGCCTTCGGTTGGGATTCCACGATCGCAAGGCTTCGCTGTAACATCTGCGTTCGCCAGTTTGGATCGATCGAGGGCGTGCTGCTGTAACGCAAGCCCGCCACCGCGATCATCGGAGTGACAAATGCGATCAAGACGAATGCGAGTACCATCCACTGGAACCACAGGTCTCGGCGTTGTTCGAGCCAGCGGTTCGTAATCCGCCATGTTGCCAGCAGTAACACCGGGAAGATGAAGATGACCGTATAAATGTAGTTTGGGTAGAGGCCAAAAAACGGCACCAGGATGCTGCAGCTGAACGCCGGGTAAAGTGGTGCGGTCAACAGTCCAAGCGTCGCCCGCGGAGTGACCGTCGCGGCGACTTGGCCGAAGGCAAAAGACGCCAAGATGATTGCCGCCATGGTCGCTCCGCCGCCCATCCAGACGCTGACGCCAGCGAGCAACAAACAGCACACCAACGGCGGCCCGATCCGTGTGCCCCAAATCATACTGGGACGAATGCCATGGTCCGCAAAATAGACCGACCGGCTTTTCACCGTGTCACCATAAAACACAAGCGCGCCCAGCCAAGATGAAATCGCACCCAACGCAACTTGCGTTAATACGTGAGTGGCTTCGTCTTGGCGTTGCGGACTCGCGTACCAGGCGAATAACACAACGAATCCGACCAGTGTCAACATTCCCGCGAACCACTTGGTTTGCTCAATTTGTTGCCATAATAACGCATAGACAGGACTAGGTCGTTTGGCTGCCTGCTCAATCGGTGGTTGATAAGGACGAACGATCTCGCTGGAGGCCAGCAGTGGCGTTCGTTCCACTGAGACGAGTCGTCGACGTCCCAGCAGTCGCTGAACACACCACAGTACAAAGAGGTAACCAATAGCGAAGATCGACGACATCCGAATTTCACTTGCGCTGACACTGTCTAGCGAGCCATAGGCGTCGAAGTGGCCAAACAGAATCGTCTGCACGACCCCGACGGCAAACCATGACGCCAACAAAATTACGGGGACCAGCAGGATCAAGCCGCCCATCGGGGAACGGACGAGGTACGCCGTGATGAATCCACAGATCAGCAACAACACACTGAAAAACAGCAACCTCACGACCCCGATCGGATGCATCACGTCATCCGTCATCGGCGATGAGTCGTCGTTGATCAATAGAATACCGATCGACACAACGAGCGAAGCAAACGCCCAGATGGCAAGCAAGGCGACAAGGCCGACGACAAACTTGACGTCGACAATTCGTTGCCAACGAATTGGTAATGTTCGCAGCCACAGGAATGTTCTTGATTCTTCTTCATTGCCGACCAGCATCGCAGGAGCACCCAACGCCATTAAATTTGGCATCAGTATCCAGACGAGCACATAGGGATCAATGTCGAGTTGGACGTCACTAAAAATGAATTGTCCGACGGTGATAAACAGCTGGAACAGCAGAATGCCGACGACGACCGCGATGGCAAGCGGGCGAACGGTGATCATTTCTTTCCAAAGCAATTGTTTCATCGTCGTACTTTTACGCGAGTGATTCTTAAACAACAATTTAGCGACACACGGACGTTTTTCAGTTCACGTTTTTCAGATCAGACTTGCGCATTCATTTTTTCATCACGAATCGTACGACGTTCGCTACGGCCACACACCGCGATGAAAATTTCTTCCAGTGATGCTTGGCTTGCCGACAAATTTTTGACTCCTGATGCTTCGCCATAACGTGATTGCCAATCGTCGGCCAAATCCTTCACGATCCAGCGAACTTGGCGACCGCTCCGTGACTCGGAAAGCACTTGCCCCTCGGGGGATTCAACCGTTGCGATGGCATCGTCCAGCGTCGCGACGACGATCGAGGTCGACTGTCGCAATACATCCAAAGGTTGGACGAGTTTCAGCTCTCCTTGGTGCAGAATTGCAATCCAATCGGCGACTCGCTCGACTTCACTAATCTGATGACTGCTCAGCAGCACGGTGCGTCCCAATGCGGCGCGGTCCACCATCGATTCCAAAAATTGCCGTCGTACCATTGGATCAAGTCCACTGGTCGGTTCGTCCAAAATCAGTAGCGAGGGATCGTGAGCGATCGCCAGAGCCAGTGCGACTTTCGCCCGTTGCCCCTTGCTTAGACTCTTCAAACGAACGCCATCGGGGACGTCGAATTCCGCGATTAATTTACGATAACGTTCGAGAAATCCCTCGGGATAAAACGCAGACGTAAACCAACCGATTTCCCCTGACGACATCCATTCATAAAGTGCGGGGGCGTCCGAAACGTATCCTATCGATTTGCGAATCTCTAACCCGGATGCGTCACAGGGATGCCCAAGCACGCTGGCTGCACCAAAATCTGGCTTTAGAAATCCGGTCAGAATCCGAATCATCGTCGTTTTGCCTGCTCCGTTTTCGCCGAGCAGTGCGAACACGACTCCCGAGGGCACTTCTAAGTTGACGTTATCAAGCGCCATCGTGTTGCCGTAGCGTTTACAGATATGCCGAAGCGAGATTACGGATTGCATTTGCGTGAGTCCTAGGACAAGGCTTTCGTGGGACGGTAACACATGGGGACGGCGTCAAACCGATTGCAGATCAATCGCATGATTCGTCTCCCGCATTGATCGGCGAACCGAGTTTTGCTTGTTTGGCGAGTTCCGCTTCAAAGAGTTCTCGCAGCTCGTCCGTGGTCATTCCGCCGGCGATGGCGTCCGCAAGCGCACGGCGAACTCCATCGGCAACCAGCGAGTTGCGGGCTTTGGTACAGCGGGCCAATGCATCGCGGCGAACCACCATCCCACGGCCCCGAAGCGGTTCGAGCACGCGATCGTTTTGCAGTTCCTGATAGGCGCGGGCGATTGTGTTGGAATTGATCGCTAAATCGGCTGCCAGTTGACGTACGCTCGGCAGCATCTGGCCACCCGACAACACGCCATCGGCAACCGCTAATTTGACTTGACGAACAATCTGCTCGTAAATCGGGATGTCACCGCTCGTTTCGATCGAAAAGAACATGGCCGCCTCGGAGTACGCCAGCAACGTGATGAATTAACACGATGAGTGAACGTGACGCAGAAAATGATGTGTACTGGTGTCATGGTACACCGTTCGTAGTTGTCGGTCAAATGATGTTCTCAATCTCCGGCGGGACGGCGGATCGGAAAATCAACGCCTTCGTTTCACAAACCACCCGTTGTAGCGGTTTTGATTGGGGGCAATGTGCGATGCGGTGCAGAATATAGGGTTAATGCTTGCGAATGCCGTGTCCCGTACCTACCATGCTTAAGTAGAGGCCTCTGTCCAAAAACGGGCCATTTGTCTGTGCTCGGTATTTTTGGGCTTGGACAATGACTCGGTGGTTCCCGTTTGTCATAATGGGGGGTGGGCCGAGCGACCTATAAAGTATTGTCTGCAATTGATTTCTCATTCGTTTTGGTATCACGCTAGTGAGTCTTTCTGAGGTTGACCGCCAGTTTCTGCAAAGATGTCTTGAGCGTGCTCCGCGCGCCTGGCAGAACTTTGTCGATCGGTTTTTGGGGTTGGTGGTCCACGTGGCTAACCACACCGCTGAATCGCGTGGCATTGCGCTGGATCAATCGACTCGAGATGATTTGGTTGCCGAAGTTTTCCTAGCGTTAATTGCCAACGATTTTGGCGTGTTGCGTCGCTTCCGCCGCAATTGTTCGTTGGCGACTTATTTGACGGTCGTGTCTCGCCGCGTGATCGCTCGCCGTTTGGCAGCGTCGCAAATGGGCTTGCAAACCGCTAGTCAACTTGATTCAGCAAATATTGACACTGCTGCGGACAACGGGCATCAGTCGCGGATCGAAAATCGCGAAGAGGTCCAGCAGTTGATGTTGAGACTCGATCCGCAAGAAGCGAACGTGGTGCGGATGTACCATCTCGAAGGTAAGAGTTACCAAGAAATCAGCCAGAGCGTTGGCATGGCCGAAAACAGTATCGGCCCAGTACTCAGTCGAGCGCGTTCAAAGATGCGCGGCGAAGCCTCGTAGTCTTCGCCCGCAACAGTGGTGTTTAAACGGGTGGTTTTTGCAGCGGTGCGTCGCAAGTAGCCCGGTTTAACAAGAAGCTCGGTTTAACAAGAAGCTCGGTTTAACAAGAAGCTCGGTTTGATTCGAACGTTTCACTCGCTGCCACCGGACGGCTCGCGCCGTGCCGCTAACGCGAAGGGGCGTTGGCCCTCGTGGCCGCGGACGGTTCCAAGGATCAGGCATCCGAGACTAAGACGTACCCACTCTAAGACTCTTCCGCTCGGTATGGCCCGTTATCGCAACGGCGCCAATGATGACGATTCTATTCGTCTATTCGCCGATGGGTTCGATCGTTGCGGACATGCTGCCTTTGCAACGTGCGATGAGTTCATCTTTGCCGAACGCATGAATCTGGTCCCGCTTCAACTCCGCATGCTCAAGCGTCGTGGTCAGGCAGATCGCTTTGCCGCTGTTGTCGACTTCCTTGGCAATTTGGAATCCGGTTTCGATCGGAAGACGAAAAATACTTTTCATCATCAGCACGACGTATTCGTAGCTGTGGTCAGTATCGTCCCACAGCACAACGCTGTAACGGGGTTGCTTCTTTGCTTTGGGTTTCGTGCGGCGGTCGACTTGGGGTTTGGCCACTTCGGGTTCGGCCACCATTGTTTGATGATCTGCCATTGCTGATCACACTCCTTGCAACATTTGATGGTTGTTAACTGGTGTTCCAGTGAATCGTTGTTCTATAAAGTTGAGTTCTGAAAACTTGGCGTTCATTGGCACTGATTTGCATCGGTGCCTCGCCTCCTTTTCATTTTTGTGTCGCTTTGACCGCGCGGCAATCCTGTGATGGTTCCTATCGGCGTGCGAGGTGCTTGCAATCGTGCATCGCAATCCGCGCCGATTTCACAGTGCTGGTTCGACAGGGTCGAAAGGCTGCCCCCCGAAATGGAGGTTTGCCCCGCACTGCTATGGTAGTCTCCGTACGTCATAAAACGTAGGATTACCTCACGTTTTCGTTCTCAGCGACGAAGCTATATTGTAGCGCCGTCCCGCATCGGTCGGCAGTCCTGATTATCACGTTTTTGAGCCTCTTGCGGCAATTTTCGGTCGTGCGGTGGCAAGCTTTAACGACACTTCCGTGTTTTCCCTCGTTCAAAATCCCCTAGTCCGATTTAATGAACTTACCCGACTTGTTGGACACTCTGTCTAAAAATTCAGATCGCCATTTGGACGATTTAGTAGAGTGGCTAAAAATTCCTAGTATTAGCAGCGACACTTCCCATCGCCCTCAGACCGCAGCGGCAGCCGATTGGGTGGCTGCCAAGCTGCAGCAGGCGGGGTTGGAAACCGAATTGGTACCCACCGAGGGGCATCCGATGGTGATCGCCCAAACGCCTGCGGTGCCCGGTGCCCCGGTCGCGCTGGTCTACGGCCACTACGATGTTCAGCCCGTCGAGCCGCTAGACGAGTGGCAATCTCCTCCTTTTGAGCCCGCCATTCGTAACGGCAATCTCTATGCGCGTGGAGCCACCGACGACAAAGGCCAAGTGCTGACTCACGTCCAAAGTGTTTGCGATTGGTTGGCGACCGGACAACCGTTGCCGCTGCAAATCAAATTTCTGATCGAAGGCGAAGAAGAGGTCGGCAGCGAAAACCTGGAACGGATGCTACCGAGTCTCCGCGACCGATTGGCTTGCGATTGCGTCGTGATCAGCGACAGTGGCCAGTACGCCGAAGGCCAGCCCGCGATCACCTACGGATTGCGTGGAATCGCGACCTATGAATTAGAGGTGAAGGGACCGAGCCAAGATTTGCACAGCGGGTCGTTTGGCGGAGCGGTCATGAATCCGGCGATCGCGCTGTGCCATCTCCTCTCGTCGATCGTGGATGCGGAAGGCCGCATTCAAATTGAGGGCTTTTATGACGATGTGATCGAACTGAGCCAAACCGAACGGGACGCTTGGACAAAATTGCCTCAGTCGGATGAGAAGTTTGCTAAAGGCGTGGGCGTCAGCGAGCTGTTTGGCGAAAAGGGGTTCACCACCGACGAGCGACGATGGGCCCGACCAACGTTTGATATCAACGGTTTGCGAAGTGGCCATCAAGGCGAAGGCGTCAAGACGATCATCCCCGCTACGGCATTAGCCAAATTCAGTTTCCGTTTGGTCGCCAACCAAGACCCCACCAAGTTGACCTCAGCAATCGAACGTCATTTGCAGCAGCACGCACCCGTCGGAATTCGATACACATTGAAACCTGATCACGGTGCCCCCGGCATGTTGGCTGATCCCGAGAGTCGTTTTGCGGTTGCTGCGTCCCAAGCGATCGAATCGGCCTTCGGAGTTGCACCGGTGATGATTCGCGAAGGCGGCTCGATTCCTATCGTGACTCGTTTTCAAGATGTGCTGGGATGTGATTGTCTGTTGTTGGGATGGGGATTGTCCGACGACAATGCTCACAGCCCCAATGAAAAATTTAAGATCCAAGATTACCACCGTGGCATTGCGGCGTCGGCGATCCTTTGGGATGAACTCGGAAAACTAAGCGAAAGCAAATAGAGACTATGCTCGATCGAAAATTTATCATTCAAAATGCTCAAGCGGTCAGCGACAATTGCAAGCGTCGTGGTGTCGACTGTGATATTGAAAAACTTGTCCAGCTCGATGAACGTCGACTTGTTACGTTGCAAAATGCCCAGGACTTGAATCGACAAGCCAATGAGGTCAGCAAAGGCATCGGCGGTGCGAAGGATGCCGATGAGCGTCAACAAATGATCGAAAAGGGGCGTCAACTACGCGATCAGAAAGATGCGGCCCAACGCGAGCACGACGAACTCGAACAGCAAATCAGCGAGATCCAGGCTCAGATTCCGAACCTCACGCACCCCGACGCTCCTACCGGCGGCGAGGAAGATGCGAACGAATTGTCGTTTGGCAAAACTGCGAAGCCTAAGTTTGATTTCAAAGCACTCGACCATCTCGAACTGGGCGAGAAACATGACCTGTTCGATTTTGAATCGGGGGCGCGGGTAGCCGGTGCTGGTTTCTACTTTTTGCGAAACGCTGCCGTGCGGCTCGATCTCGCACTGCAGCAGTTCGCTGTCTCGTTTTTGTCTGAGCGTGGTTTTACGCCTGTGACCACTCCCGACTTGGCGCTGACCAGCGTGTTGCAGGGAACTGGGTTCAATCCGCGAGGACCAGAGACCCAAATTTACAGCATCGAAAATACCGAGTTAAATCTTGTCGCGACCGCCGAGATTCCGCTGGGCGGAATGATGTCCGGACAAACGCTCGATTTCGAGAAATTGCCGATCCGTCTGTGTGGTTTGAGCCACTGTTTCCGCACCGAAGCGGGAGCCGCCGGACGTGCCTCCAAAGGGTTGTACCGCGTTCACCAATTCAGCAAAGTCGAGATGTTTGCCTTTAGTTCGCCCGATCAAAGCGACGTGCTGCACGAAGAGATGCGGTCGTTGGAGTGCGAAATTTTTGATCAACTCGAGGTTCCTTACCGCGTCATCGACACCGCCAGCGGCGATCTCGGTGGGCCCGCGTATCGAAAGTACGACCTCGAAGCCTGGATGCCCGGACGTGGTGAGGCAGGTGAATGGGGCGAAGTCACAAGTACTAGCAATTGCACCGACTATCAAGCACGACGATTGAACGTTCGCTTCAAACGAGCCGGACAAAAAGGGACGGAGTTCGTTCACACTCTGAATGGGACCGCGGTCGCGACCGGACGTGCAATGATTGCAATGATTGAAAATCACCAGCGTGCCGACGGCTCGATTTCGATCCCCAAAGTGCTGCAGCCGTGGATGGGAACCGACGTGATTGGGTAGTGCCGCAAGGCCCCCCGAATTCTCGTTGCTTTACTTCTGATTGGCATTGACACCCCGTTCGCTCAGTTCTTAGGTTCCCAATGGAATGAGAAACGGGTTCGATATTGAGCGAATTTAGCCATTTTTGGCGATTTGCTTGATCGACCTATGTCAAGTTGTCCGATTGAGCGAAAGGATGTCGTTCGTTCGGATTCTAGTGGTTCAAGGTAGGCAGGGATGCTTTCAAAACTTGCAAATAACCGTCGTGCCCTCGTGGCCGCTTGTGTGACAGCTTCGTGTCTCTCGCTGGGATGTCGTTCCAGCATGCGACCGTTTAGCATGTTTGCACGGCGAAGCGAGCCATCGGCCGAAGCTCTGGCAGGCACCGGGCCATCGAAAACCTATCCGGCGCCACCAAGTGCTGGGGCAACGCCCGAAGCCATCGCCTCAGTCGCCGGTGGCACCGCGCAACCGAAGACCAACCTGGGCGGCAGTAGCCCAAGTCAATTCGCCAGCGGTGCTCCCAAGACGCCGTCGTTTGGTGCGGGAGACGTCTCCTCTGGCTTTGCGACTCCGGCCTCGGTGAACATGTCGGCGGCACAGGCTAACGGTTTCCCCGGAGCTCCGCAGACGGCATCGTATGCGAATACCGGTACTCCGAAAGCAACAACCTCAGGATACCAATTCGGCAAGAAATCGTTCACGCCGAAGACGCCCGAGTCCGTTGCAACAACTACACCATCAATCTCCACACCATCGACATCGTTGCCTGCTGGGCAACAAGCTCCATCGAGCTACGCCACCACATCGTCGGCGTTTGCACCACCATCTGTGGCAGCATCGGGCAACACATCGGTTGGCACTTCAGCGAACACGTCAACCAGTGCAGGGCCGGCCAGCGGTGGATTTACGCTTCCTAGCGACTTCTCCAATAGCGTTTCCAAGGCAGCGACATCGGCCACCGATGCTATTGGCTCTTGGGCGCCGCCTGCGTTAGGTGCCCCAGTCGCGGCGAGCACACCGGCGGTACCTAGCACCACTTCGGTTGCGGAAACAAAAACAGCGGCTGCGATTAGCAGCACTTCGGAAACCCCGGCCAGCAGTTCATTGCCAGCCAGCGGAAGCGGTTATATGCCAGGCAGCACGGGAGGCTCGTCGGCCTACCCCGCCAGCAAATATCCGACCAGCACCTCGGGTTCGTTCTACCGCTAGTAGATCAATGTGGGATAGGCTTCCAGCCCAGGGCTGTAAGGGTATCGCTGTAGCTTGATTGTTGTGTATTACCGCGTTTTACACTACACGGAGGTTCGCGGTGTCATCTAAAGTCTTTGATCGGTTTGTTAACAAGGCTCCATTTGCCGTCATGACAAGAGTTCTGACGCAAGATTTCATTCGAAGCGATCTTAATCGTATCTTTGATAACAATCGCGAGGCGCAGTACGACTACATCGCCTTGTTTGAGACCGTCGCAGCGACCGTAGCGGATGTGGCGCTCAATTTCAGCGACAACTTCAATCAAGCCTACAGAGAACATAAAGAAGAACTTGGCGTGACGCGTCAATCGTTCTACGCCAAAACCCGAGGCGTAGAGCCAGCCGTTAGTGAAGCAATCGTCAAGCACTCCGCAGAGCGAGCGGTGCAAGCACAAGATGCTTTGGGATTCGTTCCGTGGGAATTACTTCCTGGTTATCGCTGCTTTAGCATTGATGGCAATGTTTTGGCGAAGTCTGACAAAAGACTAAAAGTGCTTCGGGAAGTCAAAGGGGCTCCATTGCCAGGGAAGCTCGTCGCAAGATTTGATTTGCAACGACAAATTTTCGATCAAGTCTATGTCCTGCTTGACGGACACTCGCAAGAGTCGACTTGTTGCGATCGGATCGTTGAAGATCTGGTAGCCAAAGACGTCGTGATTGCTGACCGGCATTATTGCATCGTGTCATTCTTAACTAAGATTGCTCTGGCGTGTGGCTTCTTCGCGATCCGCCAACATGGGCGTTTAAAAGGTGTTTTGCTTGGGAAACGCAAACGGATTGGTCGCATCAGCACGGGCGTCGTCTACGAGCAAGAGCTAAAACTTTCCGCTGCGGATGACGCGATGATCGTTCGTCGGATCACTGTCGAGCTGGACAAGCCCACTCGCGATGGCGACACCGTGATTCATGTATTGACGAATCTTCCCAGCGAAGTTTCAGCCACTGACGTGGCTGAACTCTATCGCCATCGCTGGGAAGTGGAAACTGCATTCAACGTGTTGCAGATGACGCTCACTTGCGAACATTCAGGGATTGGACATCCTCACGCAGCAGCATTACTTTTTTGCATGTCCGTCCTAGCGTTCAACCTCCGGCAGACGATTTTTGCAGTCCTGTATGCAACTCACGAGGAAGAAGAAGTTGACGAGATCAGCCACTTCCACGTCTCGAAGAACGTCTCGGACAAAACCGAGGGCATGCTGATTGCGATCACCGCTGAGGAATGGAGTGAACTGATACCAGCGTCAATGAAAGGGCTTATTTCGCTGCTCACCAAGATCGCTCGCAAGATCGACCTGAGTGAGTATCGCAAATCCCGTCGAGGTACCAAGAAGAAAAAGCCCTATCGATCACGGAACGTTGCATCGCGTCACGTTTCGACGGCGAAGCTGCTAGGATTAACCTAGCAACATACCCTTACAGCCCTGGGCTTCCAGCCTGTCATCAAGCGCAACCTTCCCGTAGCGAAAGTCGCGAAGACTTTCGTCCGGCAGATGCGAAAGTGATGGCGAATTCAATACAGCTGCCATGCCGGATCTCCGCTGCGCTGCGTTCCGGCCTACGGTGCACGATGTGGGATAGGCTTCCAGCCTTTTTATACCCCAAAACATTTTCTTGCCTTTTCTCGTGTGTGTGCGAATGATTCTGCGATTTAGATTTTCATCGCACGGAGGTTGCACGGATGGTTATCGATTGGGTACGGCAGGAATTTGAATCGTTGGACCTGGGCCACAAGCGGCGGGTGGATCGCGTTGTTAAGTTTGTCTCTCAAGCTTCCTCGATCGGCGAGTCGACACCGGACCGTGTTCGTTCCAAAGCTGACTTGAAGGGAATTTATCGCTTAGCCAACAACCCCAAGGTAGACGTGGATCAAATCTTCGACGCACATCATCAGGCCGCTCGAAAGCGATGCGGCGAGCACAAACGGGTCTTTCTGGATCAGGACTCGTCCGAGTTCGATCTGACCAAGCCAAAGCAGCAGGTCAGCGGGGCAGGACCGCTTTCGGGCGGCAAACGTTTTGGCTTTTTCTACCATCCGCTCTACGCCGTTGCTGCCCCAGGCATCCCCTTGGGAGTGGTCGACCAAGTTCTTTGGACTCGTGATGCGACGTCATTGGAAGTGCCAGCCAAGGAGCGCAAAGCCGAACGGCAGCGACGCTGTTTTGAAGAAAAAGAGAGCAGCCGATGGATGGAAATGATGCAAAGCGGCGAGCAAATCGCCCGCTCGATGCCGCAAACTCAGTTCATTCAGCTTTCCGACAGCGAATCGGACATTGGCGAACTGCTGGCCGAGGCGGCGGAGTTTCCAGAGAACTATGGATTCATCATTCGTCAGTGCCGGACTCAGAAGATCGTCGCCGCCGTCGATGCGGTCACCGGCTCGCCGATTGATGATGTCACGACAATTGAAGAGACGCTTTCAAAGGTCGCTTGGCGTGGAGAGAAAACGGTTTCGATCGGTGGCCGAGACGCTCCGGTGCTTCCAGATGATAAGAAACGAGCTCGGAAACAGGCACGTATTTCACGCGAAGCGCTGGTGCAATTTCGCAGCGTGCGCGTCAAAGTTGCCGGAACCGGGCGGTCCAGCACTGGCAAGTTGACCGACACTTGGATCAATGTGGTGGAGTCGCTCGAGGTGGATCCGCCAATCGGTGAAGCCCCGATTAACTGGATGCTTCTGACAACCCTGCCGGTCAGTTCGGCGGAAGAAATTGACGAGGTTTTGACCGGCTACTGTTTTCGTTGGCTAGTGGAGTTGTACTTCAAAACACTTAAAAGTGGGCTTCACATCGAAGACATGAAGTACGAAACATTGGAGCGTTATATACGAGCGTTTTCGATGCTCACGGTCGTCGCTTGGAGAGTGGAGTACCTCAAGGGCGCCACACGTCATGACGGACAGTCGCCCTGCACGGTCTACTTTAGCGAAGACGAATGGATGGCGATCATGATATTTCTAACTAAACGCCCGGTCGATCCGAAGTCTCCACCAACGATGGAAGCGTTCGGAAAATCGATCGCCATCCTAGGCGGCTACATCAACAAAAAATCGCAGGGTCCTGCCGGCTCAAGAACTCTCTGGCGAGGGATGAACCGTTTCTCGACCATCGTTGAAGCGTTCGTTGCATTCAAGCAAATGAGTTTTGGGGTATAAAAAGGCTTCCAGCCTGTCGAGGATGCGATGACAGGCTGGAAGCCTATCCCACAATTACAAACGTCGCGATCATCCAGCATCCGGCGACGCTGCTACCAGCACACGTCGTTGGCATTAAAGATCGGGCCTTCGACACAGGTCCGTTTGTAGTCCCAAGGATCGGGACCTTCTTGGCGAATCTTCGCCACGCATGAGAAGCAGACGCCGATGCCACACGCCATCGGGGTTTCCATCGAGACGTCGCAGTCGACGTTGGCGTCGGCGCAAACGCCCGCTACCTTTTCCATCATGATTTCGGGGCCACAAGTGACGACGCGAATCTTTTCGTCCTTGGGCAATTCAGCAAGTCGTGCTGCCAGTACATCAGGAACCAATTGACGCAGCCCTTCGGACCCGTCGTCGGTGCACAACGTGACTTGGAATTCGGCGGCGCGAAAATCGTCAACGCCCGCCAGTAGTGCCTTGGAGCGGGCTCCGTAGATCAGTTCCACTTTTTTGCTCCAGCCGTTCTCACGCGGCGGGCTGCCAAACGTTTGCGATCCCATCGCCTCGCGGCCAAGTGTCAACATCGGGGTTTGCCCGATGCCGCCCACGGCCATGATCAAGCGATCGCATGCGATGGTGGAAAAACCGTTGCCCAGTGGCCCCCAAACCGTGACTGCAGTACCGAGTGGCGAACTCGCCAACGCCTCGGTCATCACGCCTTTGCGTAGATAAACCAAGTCGATATACGTCGGCGTTCCGGCCGAATCAGGCGTCACGTTGTAGACGGCCAAGGCGCGACCGATCAGCGGAGCATCGGTGCCGGCGAGCCGGATCATTACAAATTGACCAGGCACGACGGTGGACGCGATCGCAGGTGCGGTGATTCGTAACCGATACGTCTTTTCACCAACGATCTCGTTTTGCTCAATCACCGAGTGGACTTGAGACATCTTGTCGGCGTAGTACTTTGCGTGCAACTTGGTGTGTGGCAACTTCGACATGGAACCTACGGTCTTCGTTTCTTTTTCACGTTACGATTACGGGACACTGGAGCCCCTGATTTTCCTGCACCACGAGCCGGTTTTTTCGTCGTGCGACTCGAGCTGGTCGGTCCACTGCCGCTGCGTTTTGTACCGCCACGTGCTGAGGTTCGGCCCGTCGGTTTGGCTCGCTTGGTCGACGCTTTTTTGCGTTTTACCGGCTTCGTTTCCGACTCTTCACCGCCGATGATCACGCCCGATTTCGGTGGCGACTCGTAGCTCGGCGATCGCTCGATGCGGACGCCTCGCTTCTTGGCGACGCCGGATCGTGGTTCAGGCCGTGATCCGGTGCTGCGTCTTGATCCAACCGGTTTTGCGCCCGATGTCTTGGAACCAGTCGACCTTGAACCTGTCGCCTTCCCTGAATCCGTGCGATACTTTTCGGTCTTGTTCTTGGCAATGGCGGTTTTGGATCGAGGCCGCGCCCCTTCTTTGGCGCCTAGCTTGATCGATTCTTCGGCGGCGTTTCGCAGCTTCTTGACTTCGTCACGGCCGAGCACGCGATAGGCACCCGCTGGGACCTCACCCAATCGAAGCGGCCCCACTGCGATCCGGCGAAGCTGTTGGACTTTGTGCCCAAGTCGGGCAAAGATACGGCGGATTTCGCGGTTCTTGCCTTCGCGGAGCGTCACTTCCAACTCGGTTGCTTTGCCCTTCGCCTTGATGATCTTGGCACCTTCGACTCGCACAAAACCTTCGGCGATGTAGATCCCTTTCTCCATCTGCTTCATCGCTTTGACGTCCACCTTGCCGGCGACCACCACGCGATAGACTTTTTTGATTTGATACTTGGGATGAGCGAGCTTTTGAGCCAATTCGCCATCGTTAGTTAGCAGGATCAACCCTTCGCTGCTGCGGTCCAAACGTCCCACCGGGAACACCCGTTCCGTCGGTGGCACCATATCGATCACCCGCGGACGACCCTGCGGATCCGAGTTCGTCGTGACTACGCCGACCGGTTTGTTGACTGCGTAATAGACGAGTTTCTGAGCACGCAGCGCAGTTCCGTCGACATAAACCTTGGCCTCTTTGGGATCAAAGCAGCTGCCCAATTGGTCGACGATCTTGCCGTTGACCTCGACGCGTCCTTCGATGATCAATTCTTCGCACTGTCGCCGACTGCCAAAACCGGCTGCGGCCAGCAGTTTTTGCAAACGAATTTCAGCTCCCTTTTCAGGCGGTGCGTCATCGCTGGATGAGCGGCGGGGGGACTTCGATTTTTTGGAGCTTGGGCGTGGCATTCGTGATCTCGGACCGTCGACGGGAAATGGGACGGGGCGGAAAAAAAGTGTCACGTCGTCAAGCGTGCGATCAAGCTCCGAAAATTAGCTTCGAAAAGTGCTTGGCCGTTGAAGCAGGACACTTGTTTCTCGCCTCGTCCCTATCGACAAAAGGTACCAGAACGAAGCCCCGCTGTGACGGAGGGGATTTTTGAATCGCCAAAGAAGTTTGGGGAAAGTAGGCAAAAGGGGCTCGAGCGGGTTGCCCTTGGGGGGGCCGTGACCTTTCCCGTGCTCAAAATCAATTGATGCCCCTGCTTTGCCTACCGATTTCCGCGACCGATTCCGCTGTTAGCGACCCAGCCATGGCATCGCATCGGGAATCAAGCGGTTGCGAACCGGTTCGGGCAGCGGTTGCTGGTAGCTCGGAGGCCGCGACGCAGCCTCGTACGGTGCGATGTCGTTCTGCGGAAAGGGGTCGTGAACGATCGCGTTCGCTTGCTGTTCGTTCATCGTGCCCGCAGCAGGGAACCATCCGCCCGCTCGGCATCCGGCCAGCGATATGAATAGCAGGGCGGTGCCGACCAGGGTCGAAATTTTGAGTTGAGAGTTTCGCATGCGTCCGATTCCATTGGATTGCCACGGTGGGGCAATGCGCTCATCCGCAAGCAAACTACTGCTTTTAGCAAGTCGCGACCCATCTGTGGGAGAGTACGAAGTCTGGTAGGAGGCTGCCAAGAGGAACTTTGGGAGGATGGCAGCTGAAGGGGGAGTTCGATCCTTCGATCTGTCTCATCGAATCAACGCCACCCCCATATTCACTCTCCTCGCGATTTGCTAGCAAGATAAGCACTGGTGGGGGACGATCGTGTCGATTATCGCGTCCAATGCGCTCCACTTTGTTAGCGCCCGCGGCGCAAGCCGTCTGGTTGCAGCGAGTAAAACGTTCGATTTAGGCCGGGCGGCTCGCGCCGCACCGCTACATAAACCACCCGCTTAGTGAGGGTGTCGATGCCATCGGGCGCGGGCCGTTTCAGACCGCGATCATTTCCAGCGCGGTGCTGTTTTCTGCCAAATCGACTCGAACGGGGCCAAGTGCGGCGGGCAGTAACAACGAATCGCCGGTGGCGAGCTGTATTTCCTCGTCATCGGTCGTTAGCGTGGCGGTGCCTGCGGGAATGGTGATCAAGTGAAAATGGTCATCGTCACCAAACTCTTCTCCCCGCTGAGGTTGCGAACCGCTATGGAAGACCCGCAGCACAAATTTGTTGCACATCACCAAGGTTTGCCAAGCATGAACGTCCTGCTTGACGCGGATCGGGTGGACCGGGCCCCGCTCAAAATCAGTGACTTCGATTCCTTGCTGAATATGCAATTCGCGAGAATTTCCCTGCGAATCGACTCGATTCCAGTCAAACAACCGGAATGTGGTATCGCTGGATTGTTGGATTTCGGCCACCAGCAATCCTTCGCCCAGCGCGTGCACGGTTCCAGCCGGAATAAACACGCAACTGCCTGGTTCAGGGTGAAATTGATGCAGCACCTGCTCGGCGGTTCCCTGCCCGATCGCGTTTCGCAGATCCGTTTCACTGACACCCGATTTCAGCCCCGCATAAACGACGCTATTCGGCTTGGCAGCGACGATATACCATGCTTCCGTTTTACCCCGATCGGGAATCGTCATTTTTGCCGCGTAATTGTCCGACGGATGGACTTGAACCGACAACACCCGATTACAATCGAGGTACTTTAGCAGCAAAGGAAATTGTTCTTCTTCGGCCTCCCCCATCAGCCATTCGCGATGGTTTAATAGGAGTTCGCGAAGGCTTTTTCCCGCTAAGGGGCCCGATTCGACGATGCTTTGGTCGGCCCCATGATCGACAACCTCCCAGCTTTCCGCGTAATTTGCATCCTCGCCAATCGGTTTGCCCAATTGTTCACCGAGCAGCCGCCCACCCCATAGGGTCTGTTTTAAAACGGGCTTGAAGCGAAGCGGATATGGTTCAATCATGGACACAAATCGAAGCTTTCAGGTTTTTCGAGACTTGAATTACCGATGGTGACATCGATAACCAACAGGCGTTGATAGACTAGTGCGGAAGTGGGCGGAGCGAGTGACGTTTAACGGCGTATTTATTTCACGTTGCTCCTCCCGTCAAGACAACTTCGCTAGCAATTAACACCGCACCTCAAGCGTTCAAAATTGCAATCCTTTCCGACTTTTAACAAAATTATCTATCGTGGATCGACCGTCACTTCCTAAAGACGACCTCTTTGAAAACTCAACGATGACCTTCGGGCAACACCTCGAAGAGTTAAGGTCAAGTCTGGTCAAGGCAATTATTTGGCTTGGGGTCGGCTTGTGCGTTGGACTTTTCTTTGCCAATGACGTCATCCGGTTCATTCAAACACCTCTGCAGAACGCGATCCAGCAATTTAATGCGGACCGCGACTTGACCAGCTTAGGCTATTCCAATCTGAATGACCCTGAAATTCAGCCTCTTCGCGATTTCTTAATGCAGAACGCGCTGGTTTGGGAGACGATCTACGAGATTCCCAAAGAGCTGCAGACTTTGGCGCCCGATTCGATCGAGTCGAATCAGGATGCGGCCGAAGGGGGTGATGCTCCCGTCGTGACCGTCAAACCCTACGTCATGAAAGAATTGCTCCGGAATTTGCCGGACCCCTCGGCCCTGAAGCCCAAAATTCAGCTGCGTCAGAGTAAAACGAGCGTCAGTTCGCTGAAGATCGAAGAGCCGTTCATGATCTGGGTCAAGGCAGGCTTGATTGTCGGAGCCGTGCTGGCTTCGCCGATGATCCTGTATCACCTTTGGACGTTTGTTGCCTCGGGACTGCATGCCCACGAGCGCCGTCATGTGTATTTGTACATGCCGATCAGCGTGATCCTATTCAGTAGCGGTGTCGTGCTGGCGTTTTTCCTGGTGCTGCACTATGTCCTCACCTTCCTGTTGGCGTTTAACGGCAGCATGGATGTGGCGGTCGAGCCGCGGTTGACCTACTACGTCAACTTCGTCTTGATGCTGCCGCTTGGGTTCGGGATCGCGTTTCAATTGCCACTGGTGATGTTGTTCCTGCAACGTATTGGACTTTTTGAAACCGAAGCCTACATCCAAAGTTGGAAAGTGGCGGTGTTGGTCATCTTTGTAATGTCGATGTTGCTCACCCCGGCGGATGTCACCAGCATGGTTGCCTTGGCGGTTCCGCTGATGTTCCTGTACTTCCTGGGGATTTTGATGTGCAAATTCATTCCACGTGGACGTGGGCTGGGTAGCGCAGCATACGATCCTGCGTAACAATCCCCCTGCGTAACAAGCCATGCGGCACTTACGAACGCACCAAGATTCGCGTTGCCAGCAATCGTGTTTCCCGGGTATCCTAGGCGAAAGTTTCGCGAGGGCGTTTCCCTCCGAGACGCGGTCACTCGGTGCGCCAGGCGACCCCCTCGCCGCTGCTACTACGAATGGAATCGATTGTTATGCCAAGTCTCGTCAAGGATTGGACCGCCCGCGCCAGCCATCATGTTCAGAAAACGATCGGCTATCGATTTCTTCGCACCAAGCGATTTGGCGTCGATTGGCTCGACGATGCGGCACGCATCGCACGCGAAGGCTGGCATCCATCGTTTACCAAGTTAGATGTCGTCTTTGATGTCGGAGCAAACGTCGGCCAAACCGCGTCCAAGCTGGTACAGCGGATTTCACCCAAATCGATCTATTCCTTCGAACCGGTTGAATCGACTTTTGCCGAACTGCAAGTCAACACGAAGACCCTGTCCTCGGTCCATTGTCTGAATTTTGGACTCAGCGACGTTAACGCCAACAGTTCGATTCATATCTACGAATCCAGCGTGTACGCGTCGACTTGTGATCGCACGCCAGTGATGTCGCCCGAGAATGAAACGTTCTTGCGGACCGAGACGATCAAGCTGAAAACGCTCGACAAAGTTCGAGCCGAGTTGGGCGTTGAGAAGATCGATCTGCTGAAAATTGACACCGAAGGGGCGGATTTGCGGACGATCCGTGGCGCCCGCGAGTCGCTGCAAAGCAAGTCGATCGGATTGATTGTGTTTGAGTTTTACCGTCCCTCGGATGCAACGGGAGCAAGCGGGACTCTGTTTCCCGTGGACGAAGCACTTGTCTCGCACGGCTATCGCTTGGTCTCGTTTTACACCGACTACGTTCATTCGGATCGGTCCACCGGCATCTACAACGCACTCTATATGCCCGAGCCCGAGTAGTCGCTGATAAATTTCACCATAGTGGGATAGACTTCTAGCCTAGTGAGGATGCTTTGACAGGCTCGAAGCCAATCCCCCATTTTGTCGACGTCCCCGAACGACAGACCCCCGATCTCGCTCACCAACGGCAGCCTGCGGGAATCGTTGGAAAACGCGGAATATATCATAGTGTCGTCTTGCCGATCTGACGCCTGGAATGCGGTTTGTACTGGGGTGGGGCCTGGCTCGGGTCGTTAAACGCTCGCTAATTGCATGTTAAAGGGGGTTGCTTGGGGTGTTGCGGCTGATAATATGATTCAATTGACTTGGCCTGCTCGTTTCCTTCCACCGCCTCGATCAGCGATCCAGCGATACCACTTGCATGAACCCGATCGATCCACCTCGACTGAATGGCGAATCGCTTGGGGCGGTCCGTTTTAAATCCTGCCCCGAGGATTTTCAGGTCGAAGAACTGCTCGGTTTCGAGCCCTCCGGCGACGGCGAGCACTGCCTTGTTTGGGTCGAAAAGTCCGAGCGAAATACTAATGATGTAGCGACGCTATTTGCTAAAAAACTTGGCATTCGAAAACGCTTGGTCAGCCATTGTGGAATGAAAGACAACCACGCCGTCACCCGGCAATGGTTCAGCATCCATTTGCCAGGCCAACCGTCGCCGACCGCAGACGACTTGGCTGACGACGGCATCCGGATCTTGGAAATCACTCGCAATTTGAGGAAGCTTCACCGCGGATCGCATGATGGCAATCGATTCATCATCCGGCTGCGTGAGTGTGAGTTTTCCGAAAGCGAGGCGAACGAGCGTTGGCAACAAATCAGTGATCGCGGGGTGCCAAACTATTTTGGGCCTCAGCGTTTCGGTCGTGACGGCGGAAACATCGATCAGGCTCGCCGATTTATGTCAGGCGAACTCGAAGTCCGCGACCGTCCACTTCGAGGTATCCTGATTTCGGCGGCGCGTAGTTTCATTTTTAATGCCTGTGTGGCCCAACGAGTCGAGCAGGGCAATTGGGACACTCCGCTCGATGGCGAGGTGTTTGGATTCGCTAATAACCGCAGTTTGGTGTTGCCTGGAAACTACCGCGGGGATGAAGCCGAACGAGTCCGTCAGAAACGACTTGAACTGACGTCGCCGCTGTGGGGTCAGGGCGATCTGCTCTCGCAGAATCAAGTCAAGGGATTGGAACAGAGCGTGGTTCAGCGTCATCCCGAGATCATCGATGGACTGGCGTCGTTTAACTTGCAACAAGAACGCCGCGTCATGCGGTTGCGTCCTTTGGAGTCCCGTTTGGTTTGGGAAAATGACCGTACCCTCGTCTTACGATTTGATCTGCCCAAAGGGACGTATGCGACTACCGTGCTGCGTGAATTGGCCGATTGCAACTAGGCATTGCCTGATGGCTGGACCGCTATCCCTATGACTCTCTTCAATTTCCTTCCTTCTCACTGGATGCTTGGATTGATGAATCGCTTTTTACTTGTCCTGTTGACGTTCGCGTGCTGTCTTGCCTCACGCTCGGTTGTATCCGCAGTCGAGCGGCCCGACATCGTGGTCTTCCTGTCGGATGATCACACTTGGCGTGACTCGTCGGTGTATGGATCGGACGAGATTGACACACCGAACATGGCTCGAGTTGCCGCGGCCGGAATGACGTTCGACCAAGCGTTTGTCGCGTCGCCCGCATGCGCGCCTAGTCGTGCGGCGCTTTTGACAGGACTGTACCCCGCCAACAACGGTGCCGAACCGAATCATTCGCGTCCTCGAGCCGACATCAAAAAGTTGCCCGCCTATCTGCAGCAACTCGGTTACGAAGTCGTCTCGTTTGGCAAAGTCGGGCACTACAAACAGACGCCCGAATATGGCTTTGATCTCGCTCAGAACTTTAACTACCACGAAGACGTTGCGGTTCCCAATGCACTGAAATGGTTGCGAGAGCGTGACGACTCGCGGCCACTGTGTTTGTTCGTTGGTACCAATTGGCCGCACGTTCCCTGGCCCGAACAGACGGGCGAATTTAGTGCCGACAATGTTCAAGTTCCCGCCCATCATGTCGATACACCGCAAACGCGAGCCGCGCGTGCCGAATACCTTGCCGCCGTGCGGATCATGGACACAGAGCTTGGCCAAGTTTTCGATTTGGCTCGCGAAAAACTCGGCAACGACACCTTCTTTCTGCACACCAGCGACCATGGGGCGCAGTGGCCGTTTGGCAAGTGGAATCTGTACGAAGAAGGAATTCGTACGCCTTTGATCGTCAGTTGGGCTGGGCATATCCAGCCCCACACTCGTTCGGATGCAATGGTTTCGTGGATTGATATTTTGCCCACGCTGGTCGATGTTGCCGGTGGCGAACCGCCATCAACGATCGATGGACGATCGTTCTTGCCTGTGTTGAGCGGAGAGCAGAATAAGCATCGCGACGTGATCCTGACGACGCACAGCGGCGATGGTGACAAGAACATCTTTCCGATCCGGTCGGCTCGAACAAGCGACGGATGGAAATACATTCGCAACCTGTATCCCGAATTTCGTTTTACCAGCCACGTCACCGAAATCGCCGGGCGAGCGGGTTATTGGGAAAGTTGGGTGGAGCAGGCATTGCACTCGCCGCAAGCTAAGCGGAAAGTCCAGCGATACTTGCAGCGTCCCGCCGAAGAACTCTATTACTTAGCAGACGACCCTGCCGAGCAAAACAATTTGATATCGGATCCATCGCAAACCGAGCGAGTCGAAATGTTGCGTGCGGCGGTCGATCAATGGACTGCTCAAACGCATGACACGTTGGCGTACTACAACACGCCCAAGCCGATCGTTTCGGACAAAACGCCGAACATCGTCAACGTCTTTATCGATGATATGGGATGGTCCGACGTTTCCTGCTTCGGTGGCGATGTCGTCCAGACGCCTCATATTGATCGATTGGCAGGCGAAGGAATCAAGTTCACACAATATTACGTCAACTCACCAATCTGTTCCCCATCGCGAGTGGCGTTGACGACCGGACAATATCCTCAACGTCATCGGATTAGTTCGTACTTGTCCAATCGCCATGACAATCAAGAACGAGGAATCGCAAATTGGCTTTCCCACAAAGCTCCGGTGCTTGCCCGTGAACTCAATGCGGCCGGTTATGCGACGGGCCATTTTGGGAAATGGCATATGGGTGGCCAGCGGGATGTAGGAGACGCACCGTTGATCGATCGCTATGGATTCGATCGCAGCTTGACCAATTTCGAAGGGCTCGGGCCGCGAGTCCTTCCGCTCAAAGACGCCTACGATGGTCGCGAGCCTCAGCCGCACGACTTGGGATCCGCCAATCTCGGTCAGGGACCGATTCGGTGGGAGGATCGCAGCGTGGTGACGGCCGCGTTCGTCAGCGATGCGGTTTCGTTTATCGATCAGTCGCAAGTGCTGAAGAAGCCGTTTTACATCAACCTGTGGCCTGATGATGTGCACTCGCCCTTCTTTCCGCCAAAGGTGCTGCGGAATGCGACCGGGGAAACAAAACGCGAGTTGTACTACGCGGTGCTCAAAGCGATGGACGAACAGCTTGGCGTGTTGTTTGACCGAATTCGCAACGATCCCGATTTGAAAGATAACACGTTGATTGTGTTTTCATCGGACAACGGGCCCGAGCCGGGGGCGGGATCGGCAAAACCACTCCGCGGTACAAAAGCGTTTTTGTATGAAGGAGGCATTCGATCGCCGTTGATCGTCTGGGGGCCGGGGATTTTGGCCGATGATACGGCCGGCACCGTCAATTCGAGTTCGGTGTTTTCTGCAATCGATCTGAATCGCTCACTGTATTCGATCACCGGGACGCCGCTGCCCGAGAAAGCGGTTTTGGACGGCGAAGATTTGCACGAGACGTTGCTTGGTAATGCGAGTGAGAGTCGCACTGCGCCAATCTTTTGGCGGCGACCACCTGATCGCCCTGGCACGAAACAAAAGCCCAATTCGGATCTAGCATTGCGTGAGGGGAAGTGGAAGTTTCATCTGAACTACGACGGCAGCGGCGCTGAACTGTACGACCTCAGTACCGATGTATCCGAAAGCAACAATGTCGCCAATTCGCACGCGGATCTTGTTGCACGGTTCAAGAAAATGCTGCTTGCCTGGAACAGCGAATTACCCAAGGACGCGGGCGATCCCGCGTTCAAGCAAACCCAATCAACCTCGGCACTACCATCGACGCAGTTTGTTAATCCGATTGCCGAAGGAGCGGATCCTTGGTTGGTTCGCGATCCGAATGCGGAGCGTTACCTATGGTGTTTTTCCGATGGCAACCGCGCGATTGCGATTCACACCACCGACAAAATCACGTCACTCGGTGAAAAGCACATCGTTTGGCGAGCCCCTGAAACCGGGCCGTATTCGCAAGAAATCTGGGCACCCGAGTTGCATTACCTCGACGACCGTTGGCACATTTATTTTGCAGGGTCCGATGGTAAAAACGAAAACCACTTGGCCTATGTGTTGCGTTCGGAGTCGAAGGATCCGCTGGGGCCGTACAAGCTGCATGGTCCGTTTGCGACCGGCGACGGCGATGATGGACGCTCACCGAATCTGTGGGCCATCGATATGACGGTGCTTGAACATCACGGGCGGCGGTATGCGATTTGGTCTGGTTGGGATGCGCCCGGAACCGATCAACAGTATCTGTACATCGCGCCGATGAAATCGCCGACGGAGTTAGCCGGACCTCGCGTTCGCATTTGTGATAACGATGACTATCTGTGGGAACGTGTCGAACCCAAGCCGAGTGAACGCGGACTCGCCGAGGGACCGCAAGTGCTGAAACACGGGAAACGCACGTTTGTGATCTATTCATGTGGTGCGTCGTGGTTGCCAACTTACAAACTTGGACAATTAGAACTCGTTGGCGACGATCCGTTGGATCTCGCTTCGTGGCAGAAGAACGAGAAGCCCGTTTTCCAAGGAACGGCGGAAACCTACGGCGTCGGGCATTCCTGTTTCCTGCAAACGATCGACGGAAAACAGTGGTGGCATGTCTTTCATGCCAAACGCGATCGCGAGCCAGGTTGGCGACGCGGCGTGTTTGTCCAGCCAATGCGATTTCGTCCTAATCATTCGCCGATGTTAGGTAAGCCTGTCGCTGCGGGAGTGCCGTTGGATCGTCCCTCCGGTGAGACAACTTCCAAAGTGAAATTGCCTTGGGAAGCTTCGCTGAAGAATCCCGCTGGGCTAAGCGATGGAAGCTATTTCGGGCACCACCAATTCATGGATCATGATGACGCGGGAGTGCATCTAGGCGTGGTCCCCGAAACGCCGATCAACGCATACCGAAGTGGCGAGAAATGGATGCTCGGCGGGGAGATTTCTGAGGACTTTGAAGTCGAAGTTACGATCGATTTTCGAGGCGATGCGGAGGCTCGTGATGCAGGATTGTTGTTCCGCACGACTGCCGCTGCGGTCGGTTATGACGCCCAGCGAGGGTATTTCGCTGGTTTGATTCCGCGAGACAATCGCGTAATCTTTGGCCGCACTGATGGCCAAAATTGGCGTGAAATTGCTCGCGTGGATCTGCCGATTGACCCCAGTATTACGCATCGTTTTCGGGTGCGAGCCAAGGGAGATCGCTTTGATGTGTTTGACAATGGCAAGCTCGTTTTGACCAGTCGTGATGCTCGCTACGCGGGGGGCAGCGTCGGATTGCGGGTCGTCAACACTCATGCCGTCTTTTCGGATCTGGGTATCAAGCCGTTGTAATCGCTAGGATCGTATTCTTCCGAGCTGAAGTGGCTTTCTTGACGGTGGATTGCAGGCCGAGTTTCCGTATTCGGAATTTCCGGTGCTACACTCGGGATTCCCATTCGCGGAGCTAATTCCCTTTGCCCCGGCTCAGTCATGCATCTGCAATCTTTCTTGTTGGTCGTTCTTTCGCTTAGTTGTGGTTCGCTGCCTGCCGGCGAAGTCGACATGACGCGAGCTGTCTTGGCGACGCTCGGTATGATCACGGCTTGGTGGATTCTCTGTCATGTCGCCGCACGGACAACGTCACGGCAAGTGATGGCAGGAAATATACAGCCGATCCAAGGGGCTCAGTGGCTTGAAACCCAATTGGATATCTTTCGTTGGCTCAGCCTCGGCGTCGTCGTCATGTGTCTCGGTGGTTTTGGCTTGGCGAGAAGTCTTGACACCATCCCTGTGATTCAAAACTCGATGTTCTTGCAGGCCCTGGTGTTATTGTTCCCCGGGCTGGCGCTTGCCGCAGCGAGTTGGTCGGCCGAACATCGTTATGGCGTGGTGCTTGATTACACCGAACGCGGTTTGGTTTCACACCTGTGCAGCATTTTCAGTTCCTTTCGCAGCGGAATGGCTTGGTTGGTCGTTCCGATTTTGATCTTGTTAGCTTGTGGCGACGCGATCACGCAGTTGCCGATCAGCGAAGTCCAAGCGGGCTGGGTCATGGGCGTCTCGCTTCTATTGTTTCTGGGTGCCGGGATGCCTTGGTTGGTATCTCGTTTGTTCAAGACCTGTCCACTCGATGCAGACACGGAAATTTGGGTGGCCAACGTGTTATCCGCTGCCGGATTGCGTCGAACCAAGATGGTGCGTTGGCAAACCGGTGGCAATTCTTTTAACGCATTGATCACCGGCTTTGTTCCTCCACTTCGCACGTTGTTGCTGTCGGATCGATTGCTCGATGATCTTCCGCGAGAACAGGTCGCGATGGTGGTGCTGCACGAAGCGGCTCATTTGCGTCGCCGACATGTACCGCTGCGGATGCTGTCGATTTTGCCCGCGTGGGGCATCGGAGCTTTGGTTACCCGGATAGCCGGCGATCAGAGTTGGGCAATGGCAGCAGGAAGTGTCGTCGCGATCTCATTGACGCTAGTCATGTTACGATTGGTCGCCTATCGCACCGAGTTTGATGCCGACGTCCAGGCATGCCGCTTAGCGGAAAAGATTGCGTCGTCGGTGGACGATGTGCCCGCCAACTATGCTGCGGCTGCCGAGGCGCTTAGCCGTGCTCTAATTCGCGTCACCGCCGATCACCCGGCAGCACGCAAACCGACTTGGCTTCACCCAGGCGTGGTCGATCGAATTGAATGCATGCGTCGCCAACGGATCATCCCAAATAGAAGTAGCGTGACCGCAGGAACCATCGCAAACCCTGTGTAACCGTGGATCAGCACCAATGTATGCATGGTCGAGGTGGATGTGATCGGCATCATGCATCCAAACACGCTGGCGATGGAAAGCAGGCTAGTCACGATCGTGGTCCAAAATCCGACTTGCAGTAATGCATTGGATCCCTGAATCCCCAACGCTTGGCCGAGTAGCAAGATCGCCAACACGGGCAACAGCGTGACCACTCCGCCGCTGGCCATCATATGCAGGATCAATGTCTTGCCCGCCAAGTGATCGCCCAGCAGTGCAGGCAGCGCCGTTGCGGCAAGAATGATCGTGCAGACAACGACGACGAACAAGCAGATTTGTGTGGCGAGTTTGATCATGGCTTCAAGTGGGGGATGTGCTGATGGAGCGGTCGTCGGTGAATGTTTAAACAGAAAGCCGCGGGGCATTAGGCCGTCGGAGGGTGATGGCGATGGTGACCTGCTAACCGCGAAGCCATCGCACCAACGCCCACGAGTAGAATCAGGCACAGCACAACGATCGAGGTCGCCATCACGTACTTGAACGACGCTCGCCCCACAAACAATTGGTTCCAAACCAGCGACTGATTCGGATCGAGCCCTTGCAGTGACGCCATCGTGACACGGGTTCCTTGATCGGGACCGGGGCCAATCGATTGGACCGTCGATGCAAAAATCACACTGTCTTCGCGATGGCATTCGGTACAACCGCCGACGCCCAACGCCCATCCGGCGGGGCGAACGTTGTGGGCGATCGGCCACGTCGTCATCTCAATCGCGTCGAGGTTTTTGATCTCATCGTGAGGAACTTGCGATACCGTTTTTTCGTCCTCACCACGGCGGTAAACAAAGCCGCTCGACACATACACAGCCGTTTTGATCTTGAGCTCTTTCTCTAACGCGTCGAGCGATACCGCCACTTTTTCGTTAAACGATTCCTGACCGGCTTGCTTCTGGGCCGCAGCTAATTTCTCCTGCTCTTCGCTGGTTAGTTCTTCGTCCGACACCTTGTAGCGGTCATCACCCAAAATCTTTTTACGCTCGGTGGAGCTCAGTTTTGGTGCGACGATTTCTTCGACAAAATCGCTCCGCACTCGTAGCGAGCGACGCGTCAAGTCGTACGTGGTTGCCGGATCAAGCGGTTGAATCTTGCCGTCGCTCAGCGAACCCCAATAGGCCGGCCAAATTGCCCGCTGAGGATAGATCTTGCCGTCCTTCAATTTGCTGTAGATCGGACCTGCGATGGCAGGCAGTTCGAATCCGCTACGATGTTCTTTGGTTCCAAGTGCATGTGACAGACTGGTCATGATCCGCACCGCCTCTTCACGCGGAACCGGCCCGCCGTGACAGGCAGTGCACGACAATTTGTCGAAGTGCAACGGTGGCAATCCTTGATGGTGCGGATAGGGAGCCCCGAGACGCCCCGGACGTGCCGCGATCGCCGTCGAACTTTGCTCGTCACCCAAGTGGCATCCGCTGCAAGTAAGTGTCGATGTGGAGGTCGGATTCAACGTTGACGCGGGATTTTCCTCGCCTTCGAAACCTCGCACCGTGTGGTGTTCGATGCCATTGCGATGACAATCAACACACTGCATTCCCGCGCGAAGGTGAACGTCTTCGTCGTGCATCCAGCGATGTTCGATTCCGGATTCGGTCACCGTGCGTTGGCTGTGGCACTGGAAGCACGCGTTATTGGACGGTTCACGGATCACGTCCATGAAAACCGTGCCATCGAGTTCAAATTTGCGTGCGTCGTAAGTGACCTTGGGCAGTTTTTGCTGAGTCGACTCGTCGCTGGGGTCCGAGCCATCCTTGATCCGTGAAACACTTCCCTTGACGGTGCCCAGTCGCAACGCCGCGGTCGCCGCCCAAGCAAAGTTTTCGTCGTCGATCTGTTCACGTCGCGTGTTGAAGTCGTACACACCGCTGCTGGCGTGACAGACCATGCAATCGATTTCGATCGAACCGCTCAACGGCCAACGGTTCGGTTTGACTGCGGTTTGGATCGCCGGTGTCTCGTCTTCGTCGCTGGTGTCCGCTTTTGCATCGGCTTGATCCCCAACGTCCGATTTGGCAGCTTCGGATTTTGCAGTGTCTGACTTTGCAGTGTCCGTCTTCTTAGCCGCGTCCGTCTTCGCATCGTCTTCCGGAGCGACTGCCACGCCGCCGCCCGCAAGTCGGCTACCAAATTGATGCGTCATTTCCCAGCGGCTGATGCCAAGTTCTGCGGGATCAAACGATCCTTTCCAATCGCGGTACGACAACGGCAGCTGGGTGCCTGTGCGGGCATCGGTCCAGATCCAAGGTTCACCCGGGCGACCATCGACCGAGTCGTTCATGACCGCGTTGAAATGCCAACCATGCGAGATCGCGGAATAATCGTGACAGCGACCGCAGGTGTTCGACGGCGAATACGGTTGGTCCGATTCCGGGGTGATCTTGCGATTGTTGATGTCGTAAAGATCGATGTGGTGAATGTAGCGAGCGTTGGAGTCGCTGTGAGCGTATTTGGTGTCCGCCGCGAACACGCTTGCATCGGGATCGATTGCCAATCCCACCACAATCAACCACCCCAGCACGCTGAGCAGTGACCCGCAGACGACTGGCAAACGACCAGCGAGCCAAGAGACGCGAGCGTACCCAGGGGATTGCGAGAAGGGATCAAGACAGCGACCAGCATGGAAATCGCGAGCACGGGACATCAGATCAGCCAACAGATTGTCGTAGAAAAGCCAAATCGGCGAAAAGTCAAACTTGAATTAGAGGCGATTTCGCAAGCAGTGTGGGAAGCGTTTGCTAGAAAATCTCGCCCCTCCATTGCCGATTCCTCCGACAAGAGACGTTTGGCTTTGATGGAACTGAAATCCAAGCCAAAATGCACCCTATTCACGATTCGCCGAATCGACATCATAATTTTGTCTTGACTAGTTTATAGACCGTTTACGCAAGGATTTCGATATGGGACGTTCAGGAGTGATCACTTTCAAGGGCAATCCAATGACTTTGGAAGGCAACGATTTGGCTGTGGGAGTGGCAGCACCTGCGTTTTCGCTGCATTATGCCGAAAACGGAATTCAAACTCTGACGCTCGACGATCTGAAGGGAAAGCCTGCGATCATCAGTGTCGTGCCCAGCTTGGATACCCCGACCTGTGCCACCCAAACCAAGCGATTCAACGAAGAACTTGGTGCCCTTGGCGACAAAATCAACTCCGTCACTGTCAGCCGCGATTTGCCTTTCGCCCAAGCACGCTTCTGTGGTGCTGAAAACGTCAAGATGCGAACCGCCAGCGACTACCAGACTCACGCCTTCGGTTCGGACTACGGTTTGACCATCGAAGAACTCAAGTTGTTGACTCGCGCCGTGATCGTATTGGATGCCGACGGCAAGGTCGCGTACAAGGAAATCGTTTCCGAAGTCACGCAAGAGCCCGATTACAGTGCGGCGCTTGCTGCACTTCGTATGTTGGTTTAATCCACACTGCGGATGGGTTGGTGAATACGATGACGGATAAATCCCCTGCGGTAGTGGTTGCGGCCTTGTATCGGTTCGTGTCGCTGCCGGATTACGTCCAGCTCAGACCTCGCGTGCACGCAGAGATGATCGCATGCAAGGTCCGAGGCACGTTGCTGCTTGCAACGGAGGGGATCAATGGAACGGTTGCGGGATCACGAGAAGGGATCGACGCGTTGTTGTCGATGCTTCGCTCGGACCCGCGATTGGCCGATCTGGATGTGAAGGAATCGTATTGCGACGAACTGCCATTCAAGCGCTCGCGAGTTCGTTTGAAAAAAGAGATCGTCACGCTCGGTGTCGAAGGAATTGACCCAAACGACGCGGTGGGTACCTACGTCGACCCCGAACAATGGAACGAGTTGATCAGCGACCCCGACGTGGTTCTGATCGACACTCGAAACGATTACGAAGTCGCGATTGGTACGTTCGAAGGAGCGACCAGTCCCGACACGCACTCGTTTCGCGAGTTTCCTGATTACGTCGATGAGAATCTCGATCCTGAAAAACACACCAAGGTGGCGATGTTTTGTACGGGGGGAATTCGCTGCGAAAAGTCAACGGCGTTGTTGAAGCAGCGTGGCTTCAAAGAGGTGTATCATCTTCGCGGAGGCATCTTGAAATACCTCGAGAAGGTTCCCAAGGAAGAATCGCGGTGGAACGGCGACTGTTTCGTTTTCGATGAACGAGTCGCTGTCGGCCACGGGCTCAACGTCAGCGAGCATGTGCTGTGCTTTGCTTGCGGTTGGCCGGTTGACTCGGCGGCCCAGCAGCATCCCGATTACAACCCAGGGATTCATTGTCCGCAGTGCGTTGACAAAATCAGCGAAGAACAAAAACGTCGATTTGCCGAGCGGCAACGGCAAGTCGAACAAGCAAAGCAAAAAAGTTAGTCCTTTTTTGATGCTTTCTTAAGGTTGTCGATTGAACCCACGAGTCGGATTTAGTGATCGCTTAGGCGTGATAATCTACTGCGAATTGCGGGGTTTGATCACACCCGACGTGATCTGTTTAAACACGGATGCGTTTTTTCTGTTCAGTATGTTACAATACAGACATACCTGAACGATTGCGTGAAATAGTTTGATATTACTGAGGAATTTAAATGTCGGATGCGGAACTAGAGAAAACTCCTTCGGAACCTGCGGTCGAAGGTCAAGCCACTGCGGATGCAGCAACAACCGAGCCTGAGGGCCCCGTTGGCGTCGCAGCTTTGTCGGTCTCCGATGTGAAGGCATCGCCCAGCGATATCGATGAAGATGGCTTTGTTAGCATCTGGAATATCGCGGCAAACACATGCAACAATAACACCGCCGAAGCACGCGAATTATCGGCGAGGTTGTTGTGCTTTTTGTGCAAGAAACAATGCGATTTTGTCGTCACTAGCGGCAACAATGCCGAGTACTTGGACCAATGGTTCGAGCGTGACAACAAATTGTTATACGATTGGAAGCCGGAAAGCGAAACCGTCGATGTTGTGGCTCAGCACGCCGAAGTGCCTCACGACGCCCTCATCAGCTTTCTTGTAAACAACAAATTTGATCCCGCGGCTGGAAAGTACACCGCCACACGTGCTGTGCGAGTCCAATGGTTTCAAGAAATGTGGTGTGTTGGCTAGTACTCGTTATCGAGTACAGTTGATTGAGGCAGCGGAGCGCGAGCGTGTTCCGCGCCTGGATCGGTGAGATGTGTTTAGAGGCACTCATTTGAGGTCTTTTTAACTCCCCCCGCCTGCAGATAGCCTCCGCCCGAAGTTCCATGTCCAATCCATCTAGCGATGATCGCTCTGAGCAAAACACTGGATCTCCAGCATCCGTGAATTCGAAGGGTTGTTGGTTTTATGGTTGTCTCGGCGGCTTCTTTTTCTTCACCGCAGCCTTGGGGTGCGTGGCCGCCGGAGCCTATTGGCTCTACTCGGGGCAAATCGAGAAATTTACTGCCAGTGCTCCGGCCGAAATGCCAACGGTTCAGTACGCGCCTGAGCAGTTTGAAGAACTTGAGGCTGAAATCGAAACGTTCAAGCAGTCGCTTGAGGTAGTCGAGCCCGAGGTTCAATATAAAGAGTTGGTGTTAAACGCCAGAGATATCAATGCCTTGATTAGTCGCGACAAGCATCTGAATGGCAAATTGCACATCGAAATTGTCGACGGGCAAGTCGTGGGTGACGTTAGTGTGCCCACCGATGCATTACCTGGGGGCGAGGGCCGTTTCTTCAATGCAAAAGCTCGCTTCGACGTGTCGCTCCAAGACGGATTGGTGGTCATTAAATTGATGGGCGCCGAGGTCAAAGGGAGCGAGGTTCCACAAGCGATCGTCGATGCCATGGCGGGCGATAACTTGGCAAAAGATTTTTACAAAAACCCGGAGACCGCGAAGTGGTTAGGGCGGTTTGAGGCGATTGATTTCGAGGGCGACCGCGTCCGACTTCGCGTCCGAACCGAGACGCCGCTCGAAGAAAAGCCAGCCGGGGAAGAGCCCGACGGGGAACAGCCAGCAGGTGAAGAGGCGGTAGACGCGGCTCCGAGCGAGGACGTTTCCGCTGAGGTTGCCGAGCAGCCATCGGCTTAATTTGCCGGTCTGGTGGAGCTGTTTTTATTGCGGATTTCCGCATTGTTGCTCTCGCCGGGACGCACGATCCAGCGACGGTCGGTGTCATCGTAAGGCGAATCCGACATGACCGCTGTTAGCGTCGTCGGGGCCGAATTGTTCGCTATTTGCCCAGTTTTTCTCGGCAACGTTTTGGCAGCAGTGGTGGTCAATGTTGCCGCGGATCGGGATGTGGGCGTCTTCGCCCCCCGGTATTTTGGTCTTAGAAATCGCTCTTTACACGCGTTGGTTCGATTCGCTAACGCCAGTGTAGTGATTTTAAATGAAGGAGAATCGCGATGTCTACATTTTGGTCCATTGCCACTTTTCTTGTTGCCAGTGCTGTCTCTGGCTCGGCGGTTGAAAGTCCAGCCAGCATGACTCAGCGGGTCGATATGATCGAGCTGAATCACTTTGTCGATGAGAACGGACGTGAGGTGTTTCAGCAGCTGATCTTCTACGATTGGTCAAAGCAAGAGAAGCGGTTCCACGTTCGCGCCTGGCGGTTGATCAAAAAGCCGTCGCAATTGCCCACACGTCGCTGGAACCCCACGCTTTACGAATGTGTTTGGCATGATGATGGTGTGCGAAAAATGGTGACTTCATCATCGATGCGCGAGACATGGTCCCAACAAGACCCCGAGCGAGTGAACCGCGAGTTTCTTTCGGAAGACCGCCGTATCCCACTCTGGGATTCACAAACCGCCCAAGCCAACGACGAAACAACACGTCGCTAAAATTGTGAGATAGGCTACCAGTCTAAAAATGTGGGATAGGCTTCCAGCCTGTCGTCAGTATCCCTTCCAGCCTATCATCAAACGCACCCTCTCCAGTTTTCAATTTCCAATTGTCAATCTAGCTTTTCCATTCTCTCCCGCGAACTCACGCCGCTCCCCCGCTCGCGTGCCAGCGACTGCTACATCGCGACCCCAGTGAATTGTGAACTTCACAAGTCCATTCACGGGCGTGGCCATTTGTCGTGTATCGCTTCATCGTTTTCGCGGCATTTAGCTGCCACCACTTTTTCGTGTTTCCCTTCTTCGTTGCGGACCTACGGATACCAACGTTTGTTCGGTCGACGTGAGGAGTGAGGTGTGAGGAGTCTGTGTGTTCGAAGGCAAACTTTTTTGCCTCTGGTAGATAGCAGGGACGTCACACATCGCTCTGCTCACTTCCCGGGAGATGTTCTCCGGCAAATGGGCCGTATTGTTGATCCGAGCGAGATGGTGGATTTCGGGCGCAATCGATAGGTTGAAATGTCGAAGGTGAAAGATTCGTGGCCGATGCGGACAAGGTTATCGGAATGTCTTTCTATCTTCTAACCTCCCATTTTTTAACCAATTGTGGCAGATATCGGTGCAAGTAGAATGCGCGAGCACTGAAGCAGCTCTGCTCAGCGATATATATTTCGCCCAGCATAGGCCGCTTTGTATTCTGCCTTTGGCTAGGTCATCATGCGTCGCTCATTCGCGATGATGAGCAGGTGAATTTGTAGATGTTGGATTGGCCACGAATCAGGCGAATTTCCACGAATCTCAATAGGTGTTGACGACGTCTCATCACAATGCAATCGGCGGTTCTGAGACGGTTTGGTGATCCATTGGGCTGTATTGAATTTGTCGCGGATCGAACATTGTGACACTCCGAGGAGAAATTTGTGGCAACCCGTGAACACAAAGCGTATCCTAACAACCGAAGGACGCTGTTCTACGCGCCGCAAGTCGCGGTGGCTGGGCGAGTTGCTAATTGGAAATCCTTTCCCGCGGGTGGGGTATGTCCGCCGTTATTTGGCAGGGCACTACACGAAGATCATTACTATGAAAAGTCGCTCTGCTACCGTTGCCTGCCTGCTCGTTGTAACTGGCTTCGTCGCCGCAATGGCATACGGTTTCAACACTCCAGCCATAAGTGCGACCCCGTCGCTTGCTCCGTTTGAATTTAACCGCGAAGCTGCTGCCAGTCCTGAAGCTGCAGCTCGAACTCTGTTTCGTGGGATTTCCACTGAATCGCCGACGCACTTCGTTCAACATCTACTGCTTGGTGTCTGCGACGGTCCGATTGATACCCTGCAGAAATTTGCCGAATGCCTTCATGAAACAGAATTCAGTCACGACGGCGAACGCTTCTCCTTTTACGACCTCCGTGAACTCCGCAAGGGAATCAACCCCAAAAAGCCAATACGCATTGTCGCAGTTAATTCCTTCGATACCGAGGACAAACAGGTCGCGGCGCTACAATCCCAGATGATGAGCACGTATTATGGTCAGGCGTTCGTGTGCATTGACGTGGCAGCTGAGGGTTACGATGGGCTTGAGTATCAAACACGGATCGTCGTAGCGCAGGTCGACGGCGACTGGTACGCAATGCCGCGGTGCCGAAGTGCAAGAAGCTTCTACAAAATTGCGGATGCAATGCGTATCGCACCTCCGGAAGCGAAAGGAGTTAAGTAGCGAAGCAATGCACCAGAGTCGCGAAGATGTCGGGGAACGATCGAGTCCACAGCAAATCCGGTGGTTAGTAACAAGGCTATCACAGCATCATCCGCCGGATCGCCGAGATCCTGACCGTTATTCGATTGAAGTTCGATCCTAAATAGTCGTGATATGACAATCCGCTACATTGCCTTGCTTACTATTTGCATCGCGATTGCACTACTCTCGCTCCCACGATCGAGCGACTCGTTTTTGACCAAAACCGGTCGCGACTTGGACATCGCAATCGACTTCAGTGACTGAGAATCTATCCAATCCGCACTCGCCGCCAAGCGCGCTCGACCAATCGTCGCCAGCCTTCGATGCCGAGGATGCTGCGCATCAGAGACCATTGAAAAGCGTGGCAGTCGTCGCGGTTCTCCTTGGTTTCGCTGTTGTGTTCATGCCACTCTGCGGCGGGTACGGAACCTTGGTGTTCGTGCGAACGCCTCTCTTTTCCGATCTTGCAGCAATCCTATGCCTGCTCGTCTCTGGATTTGCATTGATCTTTGCGTCGCTGTTCTTCTGGGCCGGAAGAAGGCGACGAGGGTTCATTGCGGTGTCATCCGCGTTCGCCTGTCTTGTGTGCGCGGTAATATTTAATTTGGCAGAAACTGGAATTGGCGATCAATCCCGATACGGTCGCTTTGAATATGCAAACGCGGCCGACATCCCCAATGACTGGTACATTGAGCTACCAAGCAGTGCGAAAGGTATCACGCTATTTCAAGATGAGATGGGACATCGGGCGAGATTCACAGTTGCGACTGACGATTTGACATCCTGGGTAGAACGAACGCGGTCTCTAAAACCGAATCTAAATCTACCTGAGGACGATGATGAATGGACGAGTCAATCGACGGAGCAGTTCAGTGCCAAGATCTTCGCACGACGATTTTCCGATACCGACTGGACATATACACCTGGAATGCTCGAACTGCACGTAACGCGTGCAAGCGACTTTGGAGGGTATACAATCTGGCATGAACCGGAAACGGACGTGACCTATCTTGCTGCCTCAAATCACTAATTGGCGATAAGCATCGCATGCACACGGAGCACGGCTTGCGTGGTTTTTTAAATAGAAATGTCGTCTCTCCGTGCCCTGCGACGGCTGCCGTTATGCCGCTAAAGTTGCACGACGGTGTTCTCATTCAGAAGCGTACGTAAGGACGATTTGATGCCCAATCCACGGTTATCAGCAGTGCGTGTTCGGCGTCTCATGCTCGTTGTGGGCGTGTGTTGTTTTACCTTGGGCGTTTGGTACCTTCTGGGGGCACCGCCTTTCGACATGTCTGGCGCATTTGGCACGCCCATTGGCTTAAGTGGTCCGATACTTGACATTCTCGGCCAACACCTGTCGCATGCGGCAAACACATTTCTAATCGTTGGCTTGATGTTGGTAACTCAGTGGTTATTTCTGTGCCCACGCGGCAATCTGCGACTACAACTTGCCGACCAAGGACGGCCAATGGCTTGGTCCGTGATCATCGCGGCCCTAATGTCAACGCTGCTGTCGACTGCGGGCGTGGCAACTTTGCTCGAAATACCCGATTGGTGGGCTTGGCCCATTGAAAGTGATGTTGCACGAATAAACGCGCCACGATTTTCCATTGTGTGGTCGGTTATGGCCGTCGCTTGGTGTATCTGGGCGGTTCTTTTTTTTGCACACTGGCGTGGTCGCGATCGCCGGACCTGTATCACAAAGACGCTAAGATGGCTGTTTGCTGGCAGCGTTGTTGAGTTAATGGTTGCGGCACCCGTGCACGCGATGGCGTTGAATCGCGATCATTGCTACTGCGTTAGAGGGTCCTATACTGGACTTGTGCTTGGAGGGACCGTGCTCGTCTGGACGTTTGGCCCAGGTATCGTGCTGCTGTATGCGCTCGAAAGGGAACGGCTTGAACCGTTGCTCAAGAACGGCCATAAAACGAACATTGCCGAGCCCCCACAATCCGATTGAGCCGGCAACGCAAGCCAGATTTCATTCGCTCGCAAAGAAAGTTGATGTGCCAACCACGGCAAACCGTTGGACATTTCATCCAGCTCCGTTTTAATCAATGGCAACACCATCACTGGCAGCGGCCGCGAGCGGCTTTGGATTCCCGATTCGCTCAGCTACGTTATCAACGGCAACGTCTTTTCGCTTAACGGTCGCAAGTCCAGCGGCGAGGAGCGGCGAACGATCTGGAACGCCAACATCACTATCAACCAGGCCGCGGGTGACAAGCTAAACACGCCGAAAGCGAATCATGTCATCGCTGACAATATCATTGAGACCGATCAGCACCAGAATCATCGAGACCGATCAGCACCAGATTGTCGCCATCCGCGTTGATACACGCACTGAAACGCGAAAAATCGTCATTCAGGGAAACCTGATGATCGGTGACAACCGGCGAATCCTCGTCGAAGGCTCCGATCAGCAGGCCGTTACAATTCATCAGAATCACGATGGCGAGATCCAACGAGTTGCCAGTGATGAATAGAGCCAGTGACGAATCGATTCGGACCAACGATCCAGCGTGCGAGCCATGGAATACGGAACATCGCAATTGCGTGAACATTCACGGCGTCTCTTCACAATGCAATCGGCTGTACCTAGATATCTCGGTGATCCATTGGACAAGGAACGGCTATTGTGAGACCACAGGGGAAAATCTCTGGCAAACCTTGAATGCAAAGCGTATCCTAATATCCGAGAGACACCGTTCTACTCGTCCGGCGCGGGCATGGTGACCTCTCTCGCAATGAAGCATCGCTCGCATCCGCCCGCTGAACCATAACGTCGTTCGACTCAGATGAAAGCGTCTACTACTGTTGCTGCTCTGTTCACAATTTGCTTCGTGATAGCGTTCGCAAATGTAAATCGTTTCGAGTTGCTGATAGACCGTAACCTCACAACGAGTCCTCTTTCGTTTTACGACCATGAAATGTGGCGGAATCGGGCAATTCGTGGCTGGCCAATTGCTTCGTACGCTTGGAGCAACTCGCAATCAATTGCGACACCAAGCTTGCCATCGGTGCTTCACACTGTCGGGCCTTTGGGTGGCCATCACACTTTTGCTGTAACCACGACAGACATCCCCTACTGGCTCAATCTAATACTTGCAATCAACGTTGCGTCTGGGACGCTCCTCACGCTGTCGTTATTTTTCGCCTCTAAGCGGCTCCTTTCTTCTGGTTTCAAGCAAATTAGTTTTTCGATAACGAGCATGCTCTTCCTTACATTGCTTGCTGGGGTGGTTTTCTCGCTCCGTGAAGACTATCCCACAATCGCCTATCTGTCCGGAGCGTCCAGCCTCTATTACGATTCGCATTTTGCGTTTTATTGCCTGTCGTTGTTAGTTGTCTTGCTTGCGGTGATGTGCCTCATTTTGTGCTTCTTTCGTTGCTTTCGGCGTCTGTTCCACCTACTGCGTCAATCTGGCAATAAGCCAGGGATTTGCACGGGAGTGGCGGTGGCCACGCGTCTCGAAGTGGATGATCAACTCCCGCCGCCCCGTAAATCCACCGTCACCTGACCCAAATTACGCAGTGCCAAACGCCGATGCGATACCTCGTGATGCTCGAAGACGATCTTGACCGTATAAGGCGATTCAATGCGATCATCGCGATTCACCATCCCAGCGTTCGACTCGAAGTCTATCGAACTGCACCCACTTTCATCGCTGCATACTCGGCATTGACTTCGACTCCGTGCTTGATCTGCCTTGACCACGACCTGTTCGTCGACTCGCCTGATGACCCAGATCCCGGTGATGGGCGTGATGTGTCGACTTTTCTAACAACCCAAGACGCGAATTGTCCCGCACTAATTCACTCTACGAATGCGCCCGCCGCCGACAGCATGATGTTCTCGATGCGAGATGCCGGTTGGACCGTTGATCGCATTGCTCCAATCGGTGATGACTGGATTGAATCGTATTGGTATCCTACTGCTGTTGAAATGATCATGCTGGGTAATTCCCCCAAAACAGGAAATGGAGGGTAATCCGTGGATGCAGCAAAGGGGCGGTGGTTGTTCAATTGAATGGATACTCATCTCCCATTCCCCGCTGACTCAGTACCGTTACGTGAACGAAACATGAATCGCTGGGGAATCCCTTCCGAGATGGAGACGGTAATTCGCGAGCGCGATCAGGCGTGCATTTACTGCGGTATCGTATTTGCGGCAACTGACTCGCGTGACGGTTCACGAAAGGGTCTCGCAACTTGGGAGCACATTGTAAATGACGCTAGTATCGTGACTTTGGAGAACATTGCTCTTTGCTGTAATTCGTGCAACGCAAGCAAAGGATCTAAAGAGTTGGCTGTTTGGCTTTCATCGGACTATTGCAAACGCAAAGGTATTACTGAAGATTCGGTCGCGGGAGTCGTTCGCACGCATCTGGTTCAGTAATTGGCCGAACCTGCAAGTCAGGACCACGATACGCTAGATTGGTCCCCGCGTGAAAATGTGACTTCGATCGACGTCAACCCGTCTCCAGTTCTTATCCCGCCAAGTCATCGCTAATATTGAATATACTTGGTTGTGACAAACGCGGTTAACTGCGCGATGATGACAGAGCGGCGGTGCTCGCTTCTTGCAAATGGTGATTCAATTGCTGCCGCTCAGCTGCATTCGCCCGGATACGCGAATCGTTTTTTTCGACTGAAATCTACTTAATGCCTTCCAATCAAACCGACTCGCCCAATGCTTCTCGAATCGCTCGCTTTGCGAAGGCGGCTTTCTGCCTTGCGATTCCATTTCTTTCCATTGCATGTTTGTCGAAGTGGATGAACAACTCCAGCCACCCCGTGAATTTCAACGTAATCCGACAGAGAAACCGTCTGTCGAGACGAGATTAGCTCCATGACGCCACCCTTCTTCACCGACATGCCAGAGCAACGCGAAGACTGCTGGGCTACGCTGGCCAATTTCTTGGATTACTGGCACGGGGAAGTGGGCGGCGAGCGCGGCTATCCAGAGGCCTCGATTGCGCAGGTGCAAACAACCGTCAATCACAAACTTCCAAGTGCACTTCGAGAGTGGTTGCCACGCTTTGCAAAAATCTCATCCGCTCTTTGCGATCGTGCTCGAAACGTTCACCCCGCTGAGATGAGAGACTCGGATGGCGTGCTCGTGCTGCGGACCGAAAAGATTTTCAACGGGCTGGCTTCGGTTTCTTGGGGCGTTTTGATTCCAGACCTTGATCGCGATGATCCACCAGTCGTCTCGCTGATGGTAGGCAACGAACCGAAAATCTGGGGGGACCGACTATCTGATTTCTTTGTCTACTGCGTTGCTTTCGATACATGCAATTCGTTGCACACGAAGGGGATAGACGCAGACAACGACTTCGTTTTTCCAAGTAACGGAAGTAGGATGCAATTTCCAGATCACTTCGGCATCATCAAAACGCGGATGTATGAGGGCAACGACTGGATCGCGATGGTTTCAGGGACTGATTGCTATTTGCGCATCAAACGTATTGGTGAGCCGGATGCTTTTGTCAAACATGAAGTGCGCACGGAGGAGGACGGTGGATAGTGAATTGGGTGCATCAGCTCAGCGATCGCAACTGTTCCAGCACAAAGCGTGATACACGATGACGTTTCGTACTACATTTCTTGAGTGGGCGCTTAGGCAGTTTCCAGAGTTGTCTCTCGACTTTGAGGGCGAGTCTACCAAGACTCGTTTGCACTTCGCATTCCTGGCGTTTCGAAAGCACACGCAAGCCGCAATTGATGACCATGATCGGCAGCGCGTCCTTGAGCTTTTTGAGATGGCCGATCGTGTTTTAGATTGGGGTTATCCGGAGATGCGATCGCTTTTCCACGTCGTCTATGTCGAAGACCTACGCTTCCACGATGAACGCACGCCGCGTTCTTGGGCTCTTCAACTCCTTACACCTTCGCTCAAACGTGAGCGTGCTCAGTCGATTTCCGGTTCGCCCGACACCTCAGCATGATATATTCGTTTGATTGCCATCCACAATCCGGTGGAACCATCACATGCGCCCGAAGTACCTTTTGAAGTGGTGAATCGATTTTTCGTCCCCCGTGACCTCCTACGTTATCCGACTGAAATCCATGAAGCCATCAACGTATTGAAAACTAATGCGACACAAGCCCTATGACTGACAACCCATACTCGCCACCTGATGCCACCACCGAAACTTCCGATGCAAAACGCTTTCGTTTGGCTGTTGTGATGGCATGGCTTTCTGGCCTAGTTGGCGTTGCGATGCTTGGCATGGCGGTTTCGAGTATTGCTGGATCACTCTCATCGGCATCCTTAGCGAAGGGGCAAATTTCGATTTACATTCTGACCGCTTCTGCCTTGGTGGCATTGTGCGGTTTGATTTCGTTTTTTTCTGCGCTTTGTTGGTTCAAAAAACGGTCGCGTTTGGCGACATGCTCCTTCATCGGTTCTCTGGGCCTGTCCTTTTTGGGTCCTCGATTGCTTGCGATGGTCGTCCCGCTATAATCGCGGAAATGACCGATGGCCGACGTGTGCACCGGAGACGCGGTGGTCGCCGTCGTGGCTATGGTTAAGTCGTTCACCGCCGCCCGCATGCACTGGGCCGTTACATCATCTGGGCCGCTACATCATCTGGAATGCGTTAATTGACTCAACTCGCAAACCCGTACGAACCTCCAGCGGAGGACGCGACGGCCGAATCGGGGACTGAGCCTGCAACTCGATTGCCGGACACTTTCGTAAAGCCAACACGTTATGCGCTACGTCTGCTCGCCATCCTCTCCATTGCGTTTCCGTTGGTTTTGTCGCCGATTGTTGACGGCTTTCGAATCAACCCGTTTTCGGTTGCACCCCTTGTTGTCGGACTCACAATCGACAACCGATCGTTTACAAAGTTTCCGTGGACCGCACTTGCTTGCTTTTCCTTTGTAATCGGATTTCTCGGTGCCTGCTCCGAACACGGTGTGACGGATATCTGGAACTGGCTGCCATCGAGTTCGTCGCCGCTACTTGCCGTCAGACTGCTCTGCGCGACCGTTGGCACTTATGCTGGGTGGATGGTGTGGAGATGCCATCGCTTTCACAGGTGCGGACGGGGGGCGTGATTTAATAATGTCGTTCAAACAACCAACCTCACAACTGCATTCAGCGACGGGCTGTGTGATACTCTTGACGTTGGCGACACTGCTCGCCAGTATCGGTGGATGCAAGACTCGGACACCTAGCTCTGACCGCGCGCTCCCTGTCATGCACTCGGCCGATGAAATACAGTATTTCCCCGCCCGTCCCGAGTTCAAACTGCCACCCGAAGCTGTTGCGTTACAGGAGGTGCGAGACGAAGAAGAACGTATGAGGCTCCTTCGCGACGCGGACAATTCCGCCTCCAGCACCCCATGAATTCCGCTGTTGTCACGCTTTCAGCTCTACACGAAATCTCTCGTTCGAAAAACATGACGGAACCCAAAACAGAATGTACGAAATGTGGATCGCCAATCCTTCAGTCCACGGCAGATTTGAATAACGGGTGCTGCAAAAAATGCATGCGCCCCATCAAGGCTGGGGACGTCGCCGAAAGTATGGAGTTGGGGTTGCGACTGCTTCTTGGCGTGCTATTTGGCTGCTTGTTTGCGGGGTTGGGGTACGGAATTGGCGCGATCCTCGGAACCGTTACTGGAATCATCGTCGCGACACCGTTTGCCTTCGTCGGATTCATTTATGGTTGCTTTTGTGTCGAAATCAATGCAATGATCCGTTTGATACTTTCTTCTATATTTGAACGTTAACGCCGAATTGCTGAGTGATAACCCGATGCAGCGACGTCGAGGAAAGTTACGCGTTCGCTTCGCTCATCAACGTCAACTCCCGTCCCCATTGGCCTGTCCGCCATTCGTCTCTCCGTCGCTGTTGATCTCACGGTATCTTCCTACCTCCATATTCCTACCAAAAAAAATTCTCGCATGTATTCGATCAGCAAGGGACGTAGCGTTCTGTTGAACGCGGTGACGGGTGGTTGAACCGGGGACCTGAATTGAGCTCCGGTAAATTGTGTTGACCACCTAACAACGGCAGCGATCGCAATCGACCCCGGCGCGGCTTGCTGTAACTCGGCACGTCCGAGTTTTAGAGAAGCCGAGGGGCAATGAAGCACGTGAAAATCGGGTGACAGCCTTTGGATAAACCGGTGGCCAACAGCAACTTCAAGCCTTAATCTTAACCCAAGCTGGAGCAACCTCGGCCTACTCGCCGAACCTCCAGCTTGCGAGTGGATTTTGAATGGAAGATCGACCGTTTGGACTCGGTGATCACTGATGGTAATCCTCGGAAAACTTTAAATGCGGTATCAAGGCAAAATAGCGAACTGGAATGATGAACGAGGATTTGGCTTCATCACCCCGATTGGCGACGGAAGTCAAGTCTTCGTTCACATCAAGTCTTTTTCAGGTCGACATCGCCGGCCCGTTGAAAATGATATGGTGACTTACGAGGTCGGTACGGATGCCGAGGGGCGGATGTGTGCTGAACGCGTCGTGTTCGCTGGCGAGCGTCTGCCGTGGAACACCTCCTTTCGACTTGAATACGCCTCGCTCACGTTTGCCGGAATCTTTCTGGGTGTTCTGACGGGGGCAGCAGCTTCTGGAAAGCTGCCATTTCCAATTCTCGGACTCTATTTCGTCGCCAGCGTTGTCGCATTTGTTGCCTACGGGCTCGACAAATTAGCTGCCAGACAGGGCCGTTGGCGAACACAAGAAAGCACATTGCACTTTTGGGGGCTGATCGGTGGTTGGCCAGGTGCTTCAGCCGCCCAGTCGCTGTTTCGTCACAAATCCAAAAAACAGTCTTTTCAAGTCGTGTTTTGGTTTACCATCGCGGTCAACTGCAGTGCTCTGGGATGGTTGTTCTCGCCGTCAGGTGCGGCTGTGCTTCGTTCCATTTTCGACATGTCGCAAGGGCTAACCAACGGATAAACGCGCGGACTAGCAAAGTCTGATTGACGAGCGGGTGTGGATCTCGCCTGGTAAGTGCTGGCCTGGGTGGCGAAGTTGGGAGCTGGGAGTTGGGAGTGTCCAGTGGAACAAGAAATCGAATCCAATCATGATGCGATGCCGCGAAAACCGTCGACGGCTTTCTTGGTTGCGCTAAATACATTGGTGTTTCTAGTGTTGCTTCTTCCCGGTCTCAATCCGATTGGTTGGATTCTGGCCGTTCCCGTAACGGCGATTTTTGTAACTGTGTCGGGGGTGTGGCAGGCAATCTGGGTATCACTCGATCGCAAGTTCCGTTTTCGCAACGTGATTCGGTGCATCGGTTTTGTTTTGCCCGTCACGGCGCTGGTTGTCTTGCCGTATCTTGGCATCGAACCTTCGCGGTCAATTAACAAACAAAAGCCTGCGATAAGTCCATCCGGAAAACATCTGGCGTACGTACGCGCAAAATCCGGAGGATGGACCGTCGAAATCCAAGATCGAAATGGTAATTCATTACACGATGAACAAACTGACTTCTATCCACAATTCAATGTCTACTGGATTTGGGGGACCAATGAACAGTTTTGGCTCTACAGCAGTGATGATGGTCGAGTTCATTGTTGGTATCCTGGGGCTGATGGAGCGTGGATACATGTGCTTTGGGGCCACGGTCACACACAAGAGACAAATGCAGAACTTGGTACGCCACCACCGGATTTGTATCCCGACTACGCCCGCTAAACCGCAACAGAGTCATGCCGCAATCAGCCGTGCGTTGACGTGACGAACATTCGCGGTGATTGGCGTGATTCGCGGGCAATCATGAAGCTGAGGTGCATTACCTCCGTTGCTCCGTAGCTAGATGTTGCGTCTGGAGCAATGGTCACTGCGGCCGCATATTGCGTGATCGAGACTTTGCTGTTCCGCTCGTCTTACTTGTGGCCGACGAGTCCGGGCATGCGATCAAAGAAGTTGCGGGCGTGATCGAGAATCTCGTCGTAGGAATGAGTCTCGACATCCTCGCCAATTAATTCCACTTCGAGTGGGCCGCTGTAGCGATGCTCGCGAAGCGTTTCCAGGATCGTGCGTAGCGGAACACAGCCTTCGCCCAGTAGACAGCGGTTCATTTCACCTAGCGGTGAATGGCGGGCGTCACCAAGTTGAACGAGGTGCAAATGAGGTACGACGTCGGGTAGCCAACGCACAACCTCTTCGTCCATGCCCACATGATATGTATCGAGTACCAAACCTAGGTTGGGGCTGTTGACCGTTTCGATGATGTCGAGGGTCGATTGCAAGTCGTTTACAAACGACCATTCATCTCCACATCCCGGGTGGAACGGTTCGAGCGACAAGCGAACGCCGAACTCTTCGGCGACAATCGCGATCTCGTGCAGTGCATCGCAGAGTGTGCGGCGAGCGTGATTACGAATGTGATTGTTTTGTCCGCCCGCTAACACGATCAGTGTGTCGGCCTTCAGGTTTGCAGCGTCACGAACCGCGTGAATCGCATCAGCAATCGCGTCGTCGGTCGCGCGTCCATCGCTGCCGGTAAAGCCGCCGACCCATGAGAGCGACGTGACCGACATGCTGGCTTCGGCTAACAGTTCGATGGTTCGGTCAAGACCAAAGTCTTCGAGCTTGGGGCGATAGACTCCGATGCCGGTGAAGCCTCGCGATGCGTACGCGTGCACGTCTTCTGAGAAACTCCATCGCAGTGTTGATAACTGGCTAATGGCAAGCGTGTTCATCCGTGTGTCTTTGCTTGTCGAAAAGTGGTCCATTCCGATTTGGTTCTCAGTGAGTTTTTCGAACGAATTAATCCGGACGAATGTTTACAGAGTGCCCTGTGTCCATCACGTGCGGGTCGCAGTATGGATAGCTCGACCGCTTTTGTAAAGATTCGTTTATCCGCATTGTTCGCAGAAGAAAATTTCGCAGAAAAATTCTTTCGAGATAGCATCAAAATGAAAACGCAAGTTGCAGGCGAATAAGACGTTTGCCTACTGCATGTGCGGCAAACGACGCCCTTGACTGCGTGCCAGCGTCAATTGGTCATTCAATTCATCGACGCTCAGCGGCGTGACCGGAATGGTGATTAACGATTGAGGATCAATCTCGCTACTAATCCGTCGCTTTGCTAGCTGTTCGACTTCTTCTTCCAGTGCGTCCAACCAAGCGGGGACGTCCAGTCCGACACCGGTGGGATGCCGCGTCAAAATTTCAGATTCCTCTTCGAGCAATTCAAATGCCCGGCTTGGTTGATTGTTCTCAGCATCACGCATCGCCGGTCCAACGAGTGCACGCATGCGATCGATGGTCATCGGTTGTACAAAGCGTTCGAGGATACGATCAGCGACGGTCGGCATCCGCATTGCATAATCCTTTTGCATCTGGCGAAGCTTGGTGACATAAATCTCGGCTTCCGAATCGATTCGTTCGCTGAGACTGCGCCGCCATAATACCGACGCGGCTTCAAGTCCACTGCGGACGAGCACCTCGTGCGCCCACATCACCGGTTTCAAGTTCCAGGCAATGCGTTCATAGCGAACCCGCAATCGTAGGAAGTCTAAGAACATATAGACTAGGTCGCCACGATCGCTCTGTGTCGTGGTGCTGTTGTAGTCGAGGTACTCGGCATGGTGATCGATCAGGGCTTCGTAGACCAACGCGATCGGACGCTCAGCTCGCGAGATTTTCAGCGTGCCCGATTCGAGGTCTTCGAAAAGTTTTGTATCACAAAATTGGTCGTCGCCTTCCTCGAGTACCCGTTCCAGCCAAACGCCGACACCTTGGTGCAGAATGGCGCGAACGTTGCCAAGTTGCAAAAACATCTGAGTAAAGATCGGGTCGCCATACTCTTTGATGAACTCGACGAGCAGGTTCCACTTCTTTGGATCGGTGACGGTTTCTAGCGGCGACAATCGCAGTGTTTGACTATGCGCCAACCAGCTGCCAAGCAACGTTTCGGTTAATCGTTCCAGCAGCGGAATCAAGTCATCCGCAACTGCTTTTTCGTCCACCGGTTCGTCTTGGTTTGCTTCACTATTGATGCGTACCGATTCGACGATCGAGGCAACGAGGGCGCGAAACCCAACTTGGAAAAGTCCATCAAATTCGGTGACCGCGCCGACGCCGATGGGATTCAGTTGTTCCATCTCTCGCGCGGTTTCAATCAACTGGCACGCTTCGGCAATCAGACCACGCCGAGGCAGCCACAACATCAAGTGACGCAGCACGCGTTGTCGCAATCTCGCGACATAGATCTTCACCGGATCACCGCCGCGCGACAGCGGGATGTACAGCAGGTTCTTGTCTCGCAGTGCTGCCAAAAACGATGGGAACTGTTTGCGGACCGCTTCGGTATCTCCGGCGATCAAGGCGGCAAACATCTTGACGCTTTTGATGTCGTCTTCGACCATCTCGTCGTCGGGGTCGATCGAGTCCCAGCTGGTCGTGGGGTGTGCCAGTAACGCACCGCAGACCAAACGGCGTGAATCGGACATCTCGACGGCGGTGCCAATGATCCGTTCCATCAACGAATCACGCAGCACGCGATGGCGATCGTAGTTACGCATCGACTCTTTGTCGCTGCCGCCCGAGGTGATCTTGTAGCGACGCACGGCGTCGAGTAACTCAAGTAGCCCGATGCGGTTTTCGCGAGCGCGAGCGCCCCACGCTTCGAGTGAATGCACGCGGTCGGACAGGTCGTTTTCGTTCTCGTCCATCACGGCGATGTCGGCAGCGACTGCCCACATGCGTGCAAGCGATTGCATGAAGCTAAGGTGTTCGGTCAGTCGTTTGGATTCGGCCTCGAGTTCGTCTCGGCTTCCATCATCGCCGTACTCGTAAATTGCCCCTTCGTTGCCATCGTCGGTGGTGTCGCGATAGGACATGTCTTCGTAGGCGGCGTCATAGAGCCCTGCTTCGTCATCACCTTCTTCTTCGATTTGCAGCAGCTCGCGATCCCAGTCACGGTTTTTGGATGCGCCGGGCGACTGATCAAGATTGAAATTCGGCGCCGACCAGAACGATTCGGCGTTGGCTTCGAGGTAGTCAAAGAATTTGCGTACCAGAGGCCAGATTTCTGCAGTATCGTTTCCCTTTGCTTGTTTCAGTGAAGGCTGCACATAGGCTTCGCCTTCGCCTTCGAGCGAAAATCGCAATCGCAACAACCATCGCTCAGCAAGTCGCGGCAGCGAGCTGCCACCGAGTCGCAGGCCCACGCGATCCGCATTGTTCAGCCAGTGCACCAACAGCGCCATCGCGGGCGTGAAATCGTCGCGGTCCAGTAGTGCCGAGATCACAAGTGCGTACGCGCGAGGCGAGTCAAACAATTCAGCGTGGGGTGCCCAGAAAGCGATGTTGCCTGCTTCGGCGCCCCCTTCGTGCCACAGTCGCAGTGCTCGCGCGACAAGCTTTGCCGAGTCGTAGGATTCTAGCGGATCCGCCGCTTCGATGGATTCGATCGTGTGCGCAGCGAATTGACGCCACCACTCGGCCATCTCACGATAACGCGTTTCCATTTCGTCGTAGGCGGCTTGGTTGTTCTGTGCCGCAGCTTCGCTCCAGACCCTCGCCATGTAGCTAAACATCTGCTCGATCATGAACAGCAAATCGTCGACGCGGGCATCGTGAACGCTGCACTCGGGGCTGGGGTACAAACTAAAGTTGCCCCCGAAACCCAGGATGTCCCAGGGGTCGATGACCGCACCGCATTCGATCGCACGGCGAAGTAAATCGAACGATTCCGCTGGCACACGCAGTGCGTCATCGATGCGTCCAGCACGCAGGGCACGTAGCCCCAGGGTCATGTCGCAGTCGATTCGGCAAAACATGCGTGCCGATGCCGCGGGCACCGTGTCAGCTTGTCGCTTGGCCGCATCGGGATATCCCATCCGAGCGTACATGCGAGCGAGTTGAACATGTTGGACTTGGACGGCACGTCGTTCGGCAAGTGCCGCGTTAAGGTGTTGGCGAACCGCTCCAAATGGTTGACGACGCATTTGTTGTTCGCGGGCCAAACGGTCAGCATGTTGGCCTTGGAGTTGGTGCAGTCGATCTTCGTAAAACGCGTCACGATAGGAAGCGATCGGCTTCATCAGCGACGTTAGTGTGATGTCGCTGGTGTAGGCACCGGGGCCCCAACCGCTAATGCCCGACGCCATCAATATCGTGCCCGCTAAGACCGTCGCTGCTTCGGTCAGCAGTTCTGACGGATCCATGTCACTTGGTTCACGCAAACGGCTCAGCAGTGCATCCAACGTTACTTGGCGCAACACGAAACGGTCGTAATGTCCATCTAGAGTGATCGACCGTGTGTCCCAGCCGCCAAAGTGATAATTGGGACGTCGGTTTACAGGGTGGTCAAAGTCGAATGCCCGCGGATCGAGCGACAGTTCTTGCACGCGATTCAGGTCGAATGCGGCCGCGCGAAGGATATCCGGGTGCGTGTTGCGAAGGACATCCAGTGCCGCTTGAATCACGTCGTGGTAGGGACCGGCGGAAACGCCGGCACCAGCGATGTACAGCGGAATTGGCCGTACAAATTCGTGCGGATATGGTTCGCAACGGCGATTTTCGAGCACCGGCACTGGCCGGTAGCCAACGTAATCGTTGAGTTGTTCGATCGCGGAATCGACAACTTCTTCGTCGCTTAGGTCCTCTGCATCTCCCGCGTAAGCGATCGCCAGGATCACGTCGGCTGCGCGCCCCAAGAAAAAACCGTTGAACAAAAGTTCGGGTTGTTGATGGAACAGCAAATCGCGGTGGTAGTCGACGTACGCAGGAAGTAGATCGCTACAGAGAATTTTGACGACGCGTTGAGCTTGGCTGGTGTCACGAAAAGCCGCTTGGTTGGCACGCAGCGAATCGAGCGTTTCGGTCATCCAGTCTTTGAGTACCAACCAGGAGGCCGGCCCAGTCAGCGGGTCCCCTGCCGACGCTTGATGATAGACTTCGTTCCAGGCGGAGAAGATCGCAGGATCGCTCGTGCCGGACGAGAAGTTTAGATAACCCGCCAGTCGCCGAAGCGGTTCTTTCAGTGCATCGGAAGGCGAATGGTTTGGCATCTCGTGGGGCACGTTTCTAGAAGAAAGCGTCGTTGGGAGGGAGTAAACACTGCGGGCATTTGGGGGCATGCATTCGGTTGCTGATCTTGAATCACGCCGCCGGAAGCCTATCCCACTCTTTTCATGCTCTTAGCTCAGCCTTTCTTTTTCTTCTTCGTCACCGATTTTTTAGCGGTGGTTTTCTTGGCGACGGCTTTGACGGCCGTTTTTTTCTTGGTGGTTTTCTTCTTTGTTGCTGCAGCCTTGGGGGCCGGCGCAGCCGCCTTTACCTTGGTCGCCGTTTTTTTCTTCGAAGCCTTCTTGCTGGACTTCTTCTTTGTGGTGCTTTGCTTTTTCGGGCCGGCACCAAAAATGGAGCTCCAACCGTCTGAATACTTTTCGTTTGTGCCGACTCGAAGAATGGTCATCGATACTGTCTTTCGTTGTAAGTTGCGTTTGTTGTGCAGTGGATGAAGCGGCATCGACAAAGGACGCTGCTTCGTGAATTTAAATTTCGGATGCCCTCACACGTCTTAACCGTGTGTGGGCAAAGCATTTGCGATGAAATTAGCTCGCGTGAATGCTTTTGTAACGAGTTCGTTTGGAAACGTCGTCTGGGTCGTCTCCCATTCGCTCGCGTAGGTTTCGTTCGTAGATGTCGAAGTTGCCTTCGCACCACGTCAGTTTTCCGTCACCTTCGAACGCCAGGATGTGAGTCGCAAGTCGATCAAGGAACCAGCGATCGTGGCTGGTGACAACCACGCAACCGGCGAAGTTCTCAATCGCCTCTTCGAGGGCACGCAACGTATCGACATCAAGATCGTTGGTCGGTTCGTCCAACAGCAACACATTACAACCTTTTCGTAGCAAGGTTGCCAAGTGGACTCGATTGCGTTCTCCACCGGAAAGGTTGCCGACTTTCTTTTCCTGGTCGGGGCCTTTGAAGTTAAATCGCGATACGTACGAGCGAGACGCAATGCTGCGTCCGCCCATCTCTAGGTGATCGTGGCCGCCGCTGATTTCTTGGAAAACGGTCTTGTTCGGATCAAGCGCGTCACGACTCTGATCGACATAACCTAAGTCGACGGTGTCGCCTACGCGGATCGTGCCCGAGTCGGGTGTGTCTTGTCCGGTCAGCATACGGAACAGTGTGGTTTTGCCGGCTCCGTTGGGGCCGATCACGCCCACGATACCGCCCGGTGGCAAACGGAAGCTGAGGTCGTCGATTAGAACTTTGTCGCCGAACGCTTTGTGAACGTTTTTCCCTTCGATCACGAGGTCACCGAGGTGACGTCCCGATGGGATTTGGATTTCAAGTTCGTCGGGTTTGTCCTCGAACGATTGAGCCGACAATTCCTCGTACGACTTAATACGCGCTTTGCTTTTCGCTTGCCGCGCTTTGGGGCTCATGCGAATCCATTCCAATTCGCGAGCCAAGGTCTTGTCGCGAGCCTTCTGTGTGCGTTGCTCGACCGCCATGCGTTTGGCGCGAGCATCGAGCCAGGCAGTGTAGTTGCCCTCGAACGGGATGCCTTGGCCGCGGTCGATTTCCAAGATCCACTGAGCCACGTTGTCGAGGAAGTAACGATCGTGCGTTACCGCGACCACGGTGCCGCTGTAGCGTGCGAGGTGTTGCTCGAGCCAAGCGACCGATTCGGCGTCAAGGTGGTTGGTCGGTTCGTCCAGCAGCAGAAGGTCGGGTTGGCGGATCAGCAGTTGGCACATTGCAATACGGCGACGTTCGCCCCCGGACAATTTGTCGATGTTCGCATCTCCGGGTGGCAAGTTCATGACCGCCATCGCGGTTTCAACTTGCCGATCAAGTTCCCAAAGGTTTTGCGTGTCGATGATGTCTTGCAGCTTTGCCATCTCGTCGCAAAGCTTCATCATTTCTTTGTCGTCGGTGACGTCGCCCAACAGCACGCTGATTTCGTTGTAGCGATCGATCACGGCGCGGCGATCGGCCACGGCGGTTTGCACGTTCTCGAATACCGTCTTGGTTGCATCCAGCGGCGGTTCTTGTTCGAGGTAGCCGACGCTAAAGCCATTGCCCAAGCGAGCGGTGCCTTCGAATTCGGTGTCTTGTCCCGCCATGATTCGCATCAGCGACGACTTACCGGCACCGTTGGGCCCGAGCACACCAATTTTTGCACCGGGGTAAAACGCCAAGTTCACCTCGTTTAACACCACCTTCTGGCCGTGTTTTTTGGTGAGGTTCGTGACTTGGTAAATGAATTGTCCAGCCATGGCAGAAGTCTGAAGTTTGAAGTTGAAGGTTGAAAAATGCTACAGGAAGGAACGGAGCAGCTTCGGTGAGTTGCGTGTTTCAGGGATTCCGCTGGATTTCCTTATTCCCATTCGATCGTTGCTGGCGGTTTACTGCTGATGTCGTAACACACGCGGTTAATCCCCGCGACTTCGTTGATGATCCGCGTGCTCATGCGTGCCAGTAGGTCGTAAGGTAAACGACTCCAGTCGGCGGTCATAAAGTCATCGGTCTTGACGCTGCGGATCGCGATCGCGTTATCGTAGGTCCGTGCATCGCCCATCACGCCAACGCTTTGCACCGGCAGCAACACGGCAAACGATTGGCTCGTTTCGCGATACAAACCGGCGCTGACGATTTCCTCGACGACGATCGAATCCGCTTCGCGAAGCACTTTCAATTTTTCGCGAGTGACTTCGCCAAGGCAACGCACCGCCAAGCCAGGTCCGGGGAACGGATGTCGCCATACCAGCGATTCCGGCAGTCCCAATTCGAGTCCCAAACGGCGTACTTCGTCTTTGAACAGATCACGCAGCGGTTCGATCAATTCAAATCCAAGTTCCTCGGGAAGTCCGCCCACGTTGTGGTGCAATTTGATCGTTGCCGCAGGTCCATCGGGATCCGCACCACTTTCGATCACATCGGGATACAACGTGCCTTGGGCCAGGAAGTGAGCGTCTTTGATTTTGGTCGCTTCTTCCTTGAAACAGTCTATAAACGCGTAGCCAATTCGTCGACGTTTTTCCTGCGGTTCGCTGATCCCTTCGAGGGTCGACATGAATCGTTCTTCGGCATGGACCACGTGCAGGTCGGTTTTAAAGTGGTCGCCGAATTCACGAATCACCAACGCTTGTTCGTCTTTGCGAAGCAAGCCGTTGTCGACCAGGATGCAGGACAATTGCGGTCCAATCGCTTTGTAAAGCAGTGCGGCCACGACGGACGAATCGACCCCCCCGCTGAGACCGCAGATGACGCGTCGATCGCCGACGAGTTCACGCACATGATCGATGGCGGCTTGCGCGAAATCGCCAAGCTGCCAAGTGCCTTCGCAGCCACACACGTCGATGACAAAGTTTTTGAGGATCTGGCCACCTTGCGGCGTATGCGTGACCTCGGGATGAAATTGCATCCCGTAGATCGGCAGCGAGCGGTGGGCGATCGCCGCATAGGGGCAGGTGCTGGTTTGGGCGAGTGGTTCAAAGACTTCCGAGATCGAGGAAACCTGGTCGCCATGACTCATCCAGACTTCGATTTCGCCTTCGAGGTCACGAAACAGCGATTCGTTGTTCTTGATAGTACATTTCGCGCGTCCGTATTCGCGACTTGGCGTATTATCGACTTTGCCGCCCAGTGCGGCACAGGCCAATTGCATGCCGTAGCAGATGCCGAGCACGGGGATGCCGAGTTCGAACAGTTTGGGGTCACACTTCGGTGCTCCGTCAACGTAAACGCTCGACGGGCCGCCCGACAGTATGATGCCTTTGGGGTTCAGTTCGGCGATCCGGTCCGCCGCGATGTCATGCCGCAGGATTTGGCAGTAAACATTTTGTTCCCGCACGCGGCGGGCAATCAATTGGGCGTACTGCGATCCAAAGTCGAGCACCACGATTCGCTGCGCGGTGAGGCTATCGGTCGTGTATTCAGATGCGGATAAAGTCGTATCGGCCATTGCAACGTTTGGGTTGTTTCCGCTCAGGGAAGTCGTCTTTATTAAGAGTCTTTTCGAGCCAGCGGAATGAGTGGTGTCGCAGGAAAGAATCACGAAGTGTAGAAAATGCCACATTGATACCCAAGGGGCCTGCTTGGATCGTTCTGCGATCGAGCACCGTTTGTGATCCGTTTTTCCGGCGGTGAAGTCTCGTTTGATTGCGGTATCGTTCGTCAATCTCTCTTTAACACGATCGCAATGAGAATTTTATTAACCAACGATGACGGTGTTTTTGCTCCAGGCCTCGCTGCGTTGGAGCAACAACTTCGTCATTTAGGCGAAGTCGTCGTCGTCGCACCGGCAACCGAACAGAGCGGCGTGGGGCATTCGATCACTTTTTTGTCTCCGTTAACCTGCAAGTCGATCCGCCGTGATGGCCGGCATTGGGCGTGGGCCGTGGATGGATCGCCAGCGGATTGTGTGAAATTGGCGATTGCCGAGCTGTTCAAGGACAATCCCGTCGATTTGGTGGTCAGCGGGATCAATAGCGGGCTAAATGCCGGCGTCAACGTTCTGTACAGCGGAACGGTGGCGGCAGCGATCGAGGGGGCTTTTTTCGGCGTGACCAGCGTCGCGGTTTCGCTCGAGTACGATCCGGACGCCGATTTTCAGGCCGCCGCCGTGATCGCGCGTGACGTCGTCGGCGGGCTGGTGAAACGTCCCGAAGCCAAAGGGCGATTGTTCAATTTAAATATCCCCACCGCCGCAACGCTTTCGCCCCCCCATCTTTCAATCGTGCCGATGGGATTGGCTCAATACGGACGAACTTACGAAAAACGCCAAGATCCGGGGGGAAGGGACTACTACTGGGCACTTTGGTCCGAGCCCGAGCAGCCCCCAGCGGAGCACTTTGATGTCACCGCATTACGTAATGGTAAAGTGACATTGACCCCCCTTCAGTTCGATCTGACCGTGCAGCCTCTGCTCGAATCAATGGAGGAATGGGGGCTCGAGCTCTAACGGACCCTTTTGGCGTTTGCCGTTGGCGGCTAATATTTGCGGAACGGAACCGTTCTGCTGCGGTAGCCACTGCCCGCCACCGCACTGTAAATTAAATCGCCATTCCCGTGACCGAATCATGGGTTTACCTTTTCCACCCCTCTCCAGAGAGCGACTGTACCGATGAGCGTTGCCACCACGAACATTCAAACCCTAGCCATCGATACCATCCGAGCCCTCAGTATGGATGCTGTGCAGACAGCAAACAGCGGGCACCCAGGCACCCCGATGGCGTTGGCGCCGGTGGCCTACCAAGTCTTTAACAAGACGATGAATTACGACCCATCGCGTCCTCATTGGCCAAACCGGGATCGTTTCGTTCTTTCGTGTGGTCACGCTTCGATGCTGCTGTACAGCACGCTGCATTTGGCGGGCGTGAAAGCAGTCGACCAATCGGGCAAGGTCCTCGACGAACTTTCGATCAAGCTCGAAGACATCAAGAACTTTCGTCAAATCGGCAGCGTTTGTGCCGGGCACCCTGAATTCGCTGAAGCGGCAGGTATCGAAACGACCACCGGGCCTCTCGGAGCCGGCGTCAGCAACTCGGTTGGCATGGCGATGGCCGAAAAATGGTTGGCGGCAAACTACAACACCAAGGACGCCGTGTTGTTCGACTACAACACCTACGCACTTTGCAGCGACGGTGACTTGATGGAAGGGGTCGCCTGCGAAGCGGCTTCGGTCGCGGGGCACCTCAAGCTCGACAACCTATGCTGGTTGTATGACGACAATCACATCACGATCGAAGGCGATACGGATCTTTCGTTTAGCGAAGATGTGGCGACACGCTTCGAAGGATTGGGCTGGAATGTGCTTCGCGTCGACGATGCAAACGACACCAAGGCATTGGCCGCCGCACTGGATAAATTCCACGCTTGCAAAGACAAGCCGACTCTGATCATCGTCCGCAGTGTGATCGGTTGGGGAGCCCCCAACAAGCAAAACACCCACGGTGCTCACGGAGCACCACTTGGATGGGACGAAGTTGCCTTGGCGAAAAAGGCCTACGGATTACCAAGTGACGAGAAATTCTATGTTCCGGATGGTGTTCGCGAAGATTTCGCTAACAACGTTGGGGCTCGCGGTAGCGAAGCTGCCAAGGCTTGGGACGCCGTGTGGACCAAATACCAAGCGGCAAATCCTGAAAAGGCTGCTGAGCTCGAAGCGATGTTCGCGGGCGAATTGCCAAAGGGCTGGGACAAAGACATCCCTGTTTTCGAAGCGAGCGAAAAAGGGGACGCCACCCGCAACAGCAGCGGCAAGGTGCTCAATGCGATCGCCAAGAATATTCCTTTCATGATCGGCGGTTCGGCCGACTTGGCACCAAGTAACAAGAGCGACTTGACCTTCGAAGGTGCGGGCGATTTTCTGCCTGGTCAATACAAAGGCCGCAACTTGCACTTTGGTATCCGTGAACACGCGATGTCGGGAATTGTCAACGGATTGTCGCTTTCGGGGCTGCGAAGCTACGGTGCGACCTTCTTCGTATTCACCGATTACATGCGAGGGGGGCTGCGGTTGAGCAGCATCATGCATCAACCAGTGATCTACATCCTGACACACGATTCCATCGGTGTGGGCGAAGACGGCCCAACGCATCAACCGGTCGAGCATTTGACGGCTTGCCGCGCCATTCCAGGGATGAACGTATTCCGCCCTGGTGATTCGAACGAAGTGGCGGAATGTTATCGCACCGCAATGCAAATCAGTGATCACCCGGCGATGTTCGTGCTTTCACGCCAGAACATGCCTACCTTGGATCGCACCAAGTATGCGTCGGCCAGTGAGTGCAGTCGCGGTGGCTACGTCCTAAGCGATTGTGATGGCACGCCAGATGTGATTTTGATGGGCAGCGGCAGCGAGTTGTACATGGCTGTCAATGCAGCCAAGGAACTGACCGCAGCCGGCAAGAAGGTTCGTGTCGTCAGCATGCCATGCATGGACATCTTTGCTGCTCAAGACCAGTCGTACATCGACAGCGTTTTGCCGCCTGCGGTAACCAACCGCGTCGCAATCGAAGCGGGAATCCGCATGTGTTGGGATCGCTGGATCGGAAGCAACGGCAAGTTCGTTGGAATGAGTGGCTTTGGAGCCAGCGGACCGTTTGATGCGGTTTACGAGCACTTCGGTATCAACGCCGCTGCGATGGTTGCGGCTGCAAAGGCGTAAGCTGCGGGCTGTTAGAAGCAGGCTGCTTTAAGGGCTATGCGGTTATTGGTTGGACACGCGTCTAACATGTCTTGATGGCGGTTCTTTGCGGGCCGCCTGAGATGTCCATCACGCTTGCAAGTAGGGTCTGTTCGATGAACCGATTGCCCATCCGATACCGTTTCATTTTTGCGTGCAAGCTAGTCGCAGGACTGGTTTGCATTGGCGGGATTCTACAATCGCCGCTTCAGGCTGATTGGCCGCAGTGGCGCGGCGCAAATCGTGATGGCTATGCCGAATCCGAAAACTTGATTCGTGATTTGCCGCCCGAGGGGCTCAAGCCAGTCTGGGAATTTGCTGACTTTGAAGGTGGCAATTCAGGCGGTTGGAGTTCGCCGATCATCGCGGATGGCAAAGTCTATCTCTATGCTCACACCAAAAGCAAAAAGAAGGGGGCCGACCCAGGGCCGGCGAAATTCCCTTGGTTAGCACCCGACAAACGCTCGGGGATGACCGATGACGAGTACGAAGAGTACGAGGTCAAACGGCGTGACGAAAACGAAGCCCGAGCCAAAGCGTTTGCGTTTGAGCAGCGAGTGGTTTGTCTTGATTTAAATTCGGGCAAAACGATTTGGGACAAGCGAGAGCCCGTCGTTTACACACGCTTTGTCCAATCCGGAACGCCCTGTGTCGCGGACGGAATGTTGTTTGTGTTGGGGCCCGAGCGAACGGCGTATTGCTACGATGCCGAAACCGGCGATGTGCGCTGGACGACGCGATTACCCGGCGAATTTCGTGACGAGTTTTTTGCGAGTTCCTTCCTGGTCCATGCTGATGTGGCTTTTGTTGCCTGCGGAGCACTGGTCGCTTTGGACACGGATGGCGGTCAGTTATTGTGGCAGGGCGAGACGTCGCTGGATTATGCTTCACACAGTAGTCCGGTGGTTTGGCAGGTCGGCGAGCGGCCAAATCGATCGGATCTCGTGATTGCGAACACTCAGGGCGGACGAACCGAAGGTTACCGGATCGCGGATGGCAAACTATTGTGGGAACTGCAGTCGGGAGCTGGGCAAGCAACGCCGATCGTCACCGACGACTTGTTATTGACCTACGGTTCGTCACGAAAGAACGGCTTGAGTGCGTTTCGCTTGGACGCGAAAGCTCCCGAGGCGACCCCTGAATTGGCGTGGCGGTTCCGCGGGGCGGCGGATTCTGGATCCACGCCTGCTGTGTACGAAGGTTCAGTGTTTGTTCAGGGCGAGAAACGGCTAGCCAAGGTCAGCTTGGCTGATGGAGATACCCTTTGGCAGACCACGTTATCCATTTCGAATCCTCGCTACTCATCGTTGCTGGTTGCCGGCGATCTACTCTATTTTGGCTGGGATGGCTTGCTCTGCGTGGATGCCGCAAGCGATCGGTTTCAAGTGATTTTTGATGCGGAGATCGATTCCGAAGGACGCTTAATTAAGAGTGACGATTTGCGAAACAAGCTGAAGCTGGACGAATTAGCGGTGTCAGCTGGGGGAGGCGAGGTGGAAAAGGTCTGGCAAAAAGAACTTTCCTTTGGCCCATTGGCGTGTTCAACGCCCGCAATCAGCGACGGAGTTATTCTCATACGCCGTCGCAATTCTCTTGTCAGCTATCGTCTGAGTTCGGAAAATTAACCTATACAGGGGTATCTGTTGGGTGTTTCAATAGGGGTAACCAAGGGAATATCGGATTGTTTGGATTCGCGATATGTTTTGCGAATCAATTCGAAAAGAGCGGCACTGGACGTTTGTTTCTCTTGGATCTCTAGGAGATTGGTTTTCCTGACTTGTTGATGAGCGAGAGTTTTTAACTGTACAAATCGAGCGAGTGCCCGTTCTTTACTCACGGGACACTAGTCTTGGTAAAACAAGGACGGTCAACATCTTATGCAAGCAACGACACGATTCGAGCCGAATCCCACAGTGACCCTTCACGGGTCGGCTCATGGAAATACCGACAAGGAGTTGGTTCGTCGTTACGATGATCTCACTCGTGCCACGAAGGTCAGTTGGACGGGGCATCATCATCTGCTTCGGCTGTTGGGCCAGGGTGGTCAGGGCGAGGTGTATTTGACCGAATATCGCGGTACCGACGGTTTTACCGTTCCGGTGGCGATGAAGGTTTTCTCGCCCGAGCGTTATGCTGACGCTCGCGCTTACGAAGAATCCATGCAGCGTGTGGCTTCGGTCGCGGCACGCGTTGCTTTGATCCAGCACGATAATTTGCTCGATGTCCAGAACTTTTTCGAGCGAGACCGTATCCGCATCATGATGATGGAATGGGTCGATGGCTACGATTTGCGTCAATTGGTTTCGCCCAATTGTTTGGAACTACTGCACAATCGCGTTAGCCAGCGGCGTTGGGATTACATCAACGAGGTGATTTTGACCGATGGCGTGGGCCAGTCGCGATTCAAGGCAGGGGTCGCTGTAGCGATCGTGCGAGAGTGTTTAGCGGCACTTGCCGCCCTGCACCGAGAAAATATTGTGCATGGCGATGTGAAGCCCGCGAACATCATGCTGAAGCGTTCGGGGCACACCAAGTTGATCGACATGGGGTCGGCGTTTGATTTCACCAACCCACCACGTGATCGCGAGTGCACACCGGTGTACGCGGCTCCCGAAGTGCTCGAGAACAACGAGGCGACACCGCGTAGCGATTTGGCGAGCGTGGGTTATGTGCTGATTGAATTGTTAAGTGGGGTGAACCCATTTGATGGCTTCGAAAGTTTGCGGCAATTGTTGCAAGCGAAGCGTGAGTTGCCATCGCGGTTGCACAAAATATTGCCTGAGGATGTGCTGCGAAACGAATTGCTAATGAGCTTTTTGTTAGGGCTGATTGCTCCTGATCCGAACCGTCGTTTTCCCAGCGCCGAAGCCGCCGAGCATGTCGAGCAAGGTGCTGCGGCATTTCATCGCCAATTGATCCGAAGTGACATGGCGACCGAGTATGACAATGACATTCGCGTCTGGCTCGAAGAGCTAAGGCAACTCGAAGAATTTGAGCAATAAGCAGGATGGATCAGCAGCACTTAGAGATTGCCGTGGCTGCGGCAAAGGCTGGCGCCGTAGAGTTGATGGCCCGCCGTGACGACCGAGTTGTTCGTGAAAAAGCACCCAAGGATTTGGTCACTGATGCTGACCTTGCCTCGCAAAAAGCCATCCGCAAGATTTTGATGGATGGTTTTGCCGGGTATGCGTTTGTGGGTGAAGAGGAAGGCGAAAATGAGCCTCCCGAGGCAGTTCGGCTTGGCAAGCTCGACGCTCCTCCGTGCTGGGTTGTCGATCCGCTGGACGGAACCGTGAACTATGTGCATCGGTTGCAGAGTTTTGCGGTATCGATTGGTTTGTATGCCGCCGGAAAGATGCGGCTAGGCGTCATTTATGACCCTGTTTGTGACGAGATGTTTACCGCGATTGATGGCGGCGGCGCGTTTTTCAACGGTCGCCCGATGCATGTCAGTGGCCAAAGCGATCTTCATGACAGCATGATGGCGTGCAGTTTTCCCGCTGGTGTGACTGGTGATTCGCCCGACGTGGCCCGGTTCGTTCGCGTGCTCGAAAAATCACGAGCCCTTCGTCGGCTAGGTTCATGTGCACTGAATCTGTGTTACGTCGCCGATGGACGGCTCGACGGCTATTGGGCCACCTGCGTGCATTCTTGGGATGCCGCCGCCGGTATCGTGATTGCCCGTGAAGCGGGAGCTCAGGTCAGTGGTTATGACGGATCGAAATTTGACGATTGGAAGCCGCGGTTTTGTGTTTCCGCATCGGCGGAATTGCAGCGTTCGCTTGTCGAGTTGTTGGCGTAAGCAAGTTTTGTTTGCTTAACGCGGTTTTTCGATTTTCACGATCTCGGCTTCGAAGACTTCGACAATCGATTTCACCATCACGTTGGCTTCGATTTCTTTCATTCGCTGCATTCGCGAGCGACCGGGGTCGACCACAACCGCCTTGGCTGCCACTGGTTTGGGGGCAGCAAGCTGAAGTTCTAGCGCGATGTCGCATCCCGCCAATTTCGCTACCGCTGTGTTCAGTGGCGTCTTGTGCTGCGGGCTTTCGCAGCGGCTGAATGCTAGTTTAGATTCGCCCGGAAAGACGAGCCGCAGCTTGCCTTCTTCGGCGACGACGCGTTGCACGGCTCGCGCGAGTGTCTCGGTCATCGGTTCGACCATCGAGATCGCTTCTTTCCAAATCCGCTCGGCATTGGTCTGGTTCCAAACCACCGCAGTCGCTGGTGCCGACGGTTCGCTGCCCTCAGTCGCCGGTGCACTCGTGGTGGCGGGCGGATTAGCGGTTGCAGGCTGAGTCGCCTGGTCTGGCTCGGCCGCAGTCATTTGAGGCGAAGTTGGAGCCGCTGCGGGACTCGAGTTAGCGGCCGCGGCAGGTTCGGCCGCCGGTGGTGCAGGAGCAGTCTGGTTAGCTACTCTGTTTTTTTTTTCGCCGGCCGCGCCGCGATGAGTGGGTGATGCGGCAATCGAATCGGCTGCAGCAGCCAAGTCGGCGATCTGTTGCAAATCAGGAAGATTGCAAATCTGGATCGCGGTGGCTTCAAGCAGCACGCGAGAGTAAACGCTGTGGCGGATTCGGACGAGCGTTTGGTCGACTAGGCCAACCACGGCCAATACCGTTTGCAGTCCCCATCGTTCGCCGAGCTCTTTGAGTTCGTCGTAGAGTGCCGTCGAGGTGTGTCGCATCAACGTTGCATCGCAACCCACCGCCACGGCCATCAGGTCACGGAAATAGGCAAGTAGTTGTTCTGCTAAGCGTCCTGCGTCCACGCCCGCATCAATGCCGGCGTCGAGTTGCCGGATGACTTCGGCTGCGTCACGTTCAGCCATCGCCTTGGCTAACGCGTGTAAGCGTTCGTCATCCGCCGTGCCGAGCATCGCGTGGACTTGTTCGGCGGTTAGATTGCCATCGCTAAAGCTAAGGACTTGTTCAAGCAGCGATTGGCTGTCTCGCATCGAACCGGCCGCACGTCGCGCGATCAACTCGAGTGCTTTGTCGTCCGCTTTCGCATTTTCGGCGTTCACGATTTCGCGAAGCCGATTGACGATCTTCGGCACTTCGACGGGTGCGAAATCAAAGCGTTGGCAACGGCTCAAAACCGTGATGGGGAGCTTTTCAGGGTCCGTTGTACAGAAAATAAACTTGACATGCTCGGGCGGTTCTTCGAGCGTTTTTAGCAACGCATTGAAGGCCGCACCGGTCAACATGTGGACTTCGTCGATGATGTAAATTTTGTAGCGAGATCGGCTCGGGCGAACGCCTACATTGGCTCGCAGCGAGCGGATCTCGTCGATACCTCGATTGCTGGCACCGTCAATTTCGATCACATCGACGTCTTCGCCCGAATCGATGGCTTGGGCGACGTCAGTGGTGTTGTCTGGGCTGGCGGTTGGCCCTGAGGGGTCATTCAGTGCCTTGGCAAAAATACGGGCGGTGGATGTTTTGCCGACTCCGCGAGCACCCGTAAATAGATAGGCGTGACCGACGCGATTGGTGTCGATGGCATTCTTTAGCGCGCGACCGACGTGGTCTTGTCCGACTAATTCGTTGAACGCGCGAGGCCGATAGCGCCGCGCGACTACGACGTACGAGTCTTGTTTGGGGGCGTTCTGCTGACCGGAAGACTCAGGCATGATGCGGGGCAAAAACGTACGCGTAATGATTTTCAACGCGTCGTGAGCGTAACGTCGTTGATTTAGAGCCTTGCTGCGAAGCGGCCCGTTCTCAGGTTGGCTTCGCAACACATCGGTTCGCGGTGCCAAGTGTTTTCAGAGTTGAACGTGTTGAGCTGGAAACGTCTGGAGCTGAAAACGTCGAGCTGGAATGTCGTGCCCGAAAGAGGCGACCCTCACACAGAGCTACACCGCTTATGGCTGCTCCAGTTAAGGCCTGACCAGGTTCACGATTCACAATCGCAAGGGTCGCCACTTTCGGGCACGATTTCATTCACTGAGGACGCGTGATTCTGACAGAAAAATAGTTCCTTGGGAACCGTCCCCAAGGAAAAGAAGTTGCTCGGCAACGTGAGCCGATCAAGACGGTCGCAAGGGCAACGAATCTGCGACACATTCACCGCAATTGCACGAGTGCTGCGGTGAATGCGAAACACGATCCGACGTCCGGCAGGCTGAACTTAGCGACGTTTGCCGCCGCGTCCTCGTCCACCGCCTCCGCCACCACGGGCGGGCGTCTTTTTGTGGTTTTCCACGTTTGCATCAACCAGGATGCTGACCGTTTCAAGCCAAGTCGGAGCGGTCGGACGTTCTGCGTCGTCGGCGGAAGACTCGTTGCGTCGTCCACGACCACGCGAGCGTGAACCACCGTCGGCGGAATCTTCTTTCGCAGAGGAATCTCGTCCCTTCGGTTCGCGGTTTCCACGTGAGCCCCGGCCCGATTGCGAACGTGATTTTTCACGTCGAACCGAATCGCCGTCATCATCATCTTCGATGTCGTCAGCGAACGAGGGCAATTCGCCAAAGCCATCGGCAATATCATCGACACTATCATCGGTATCGACGCTCTTGACTTCGTCTTCGCTGCGAGTGGATTCGTCACGGCTGCGTCCGCGTCGGCCTCCGCGTCGGCCTCGTCGGCGCGAGCGAGGTCGGGGTGAGTCTTCGTCGCGGTCCGATTCGGAATCACTGGTCTTTGCGGTGACATCTGCATCATCTACGAGCAGTTCATCGTCGTCGATGTCGTCAACGAATAGGCTTGGTCCGAAATCGTCATCGAAATCGTGCTCGGCGTCACGGCCGCGTGCCGGACGTGAACGCTCGGATCGATTGCTTGGCTCGTCCGTGCTTTTTGCAGCCGATCGCTGACGTCGACTGCCCTCCGCTTCGCCGCTTCGTTGTGAATCGCGTGACGAAGAATCGCGAGAAGAAGAATCGCGTGACGATCGGCCTCGACCGCCGCGATCACGTCCACGTCCCGAATCGTCGCTGCTTTCGGAGGAGCGCCCCGCTGGCGCACGATCGCTGTCGCCGCCACGGCGAGGCTGGTCTTCGCGAGCCGCTTTGGGAGCGTCTTCTTGGCTTTTGGCGGAACCTTCGTTGCGATCGAGATCGTCTTCGGTCATCCGTTGACGCACTCCACGGCGACGGCCGCGACGGCGTGGACCACGTTCGCCTCGCTCGGAGTCTTTGTCCTCGAACGATGATTTTTTCGAGATGAATTTACCGCTGGACTCTTCGCCAGATTCTGTTTCGCGAGTTCGTGGAGTACTCGATTTGGGCTCAGCGGATCGTTCGCGACTTTGCGGTGCAGGTTTCGCTCGGCGAGGTGCCCCGAAGCCGCTGTCGCTATCGTCAACATCCTGATCGGAATTGTCGACGAGTCCGGTGCCGAAACCACTACGTTTTGGCTGTGCGGCCGATGCGGAATCACGATCTGCCGACGCCGAATCACGATCGCGTGAAACCGATGGTTTGCGTTCTTGGCGGCCTTCGGTCTTCGTCTTCGACTCTCTGTCGAGCGAAAAATCTTTGTCGACCGAAACGCCGAGTTGGTTGGCAAGACTGCCCCAAGCTCGATCGAGGCTGGCATCTTCTGGATCGGTTGGCTTGGATTTCTCGGCCAAACTCGCGGTACCAACCGGGTCGCGAGGACGATCTTGGAACGCTTGACGCTTCGCTGTTTCGGCCGGGCGGCTGGCTTCTACGGCTGGCTTTGCAGCGGCTTCGGTCTTTTTGGGAGGACCAAAACCAGGGATTTTTTGTGGGGGGGTCGCCGAACGCAGTGCATCAAGCACGTCTTCGACATTTTTAGGACTATCTCCCGAACTCTCGCTCGTAACCGGAGTCGGAGCGTGGCGTCGTTGAGGACGTTCGCTCGAGCCGAAACCGCCTTCGCTCGATTCTTTCGAATCGTGTGCCAGCGATGAAGAGGACGGAGTAGACTCAGCTTTGGATTTATCGGGTTCGGAGGACGAAACAACAGGTTTTGGCTTAGGAGCTTTCTTTTTCGGGGAATCGCTTGAGCCAGAAGTGCCGAGCAAATTGGCAAGAAAGTTCCAGTGATCAGATCTCATGGATAACTGTTTGGGTAGAATTTTGTGTTTTTTGTAGTGTTTTGGTCGGTCGCAGCAGCATGGTGGAGCGTTGGGAGCCTGCGAGTGAATCGCAACAATAGCTCGGAGGTCGCATCAAACGTGATCCGCGCGAATCCAGCAAAACAAAGTGATATCGTCGAATTTTGGATAGCATTCCGAAGGGAATTTGCTTTTGAATTGAGGCATCGACGAGGCTGACAACATGTAGCTTACCGACACAGTCGTACGCATGCGCTATCCGATTCACCCCTATGTATAGCTTGATGGCATTTTTCCCCCAAGCCCGAAGCTCGAAATATACTGATTACGTTGTCGGAAACTGCCGCTCGCAAGCATCGCCATGGCTTGCCCGCTTTTATCGGTTCTTCATCACTTTTCCCGCGATTCGTTGGCGTTTTCTCCCTTTCAAGCAAATTGCGTCGAGCAGATCGAATAAGCGACGGAGTTGCTAGCAAAAGCAAATTGGTCCTGTTTTTGCAATGATTTCGACCGTGATCGGAGCGTTTGGCAAAGGAACGTTGGCTTTTTCGGCTGTATTTTCCGATCTAATGAGAGGGAGGACGTAAACATGACGGTGAAAGCAGGCTTGTCGCTCCCTCTGTTAGCAATATGTCATTACCCAGCAGGTCGTCTTTACCCATGATGCAGCGAAACGCCACACACGCTGTCCCTCGCTGGATGGTTCCTCGCGGGATCTCGTTTGCTGGGATGCTTGCGTTCCTGCTTGGGACGATGGTGGTTGGGGTAGCCGGGGTGTCTGCGCAAGATGCGGTGGCTCGTCCGCAAGCCAATCGGCCGGCGCAAGACAAAACGCGTTATTGGACGACCGAATGGAATTTTGAGTCGATCGATGTGCAAAAGCTCAATGAGCGTTTGGGAACATTGGGAATCGCGATCCCGATCGAGATGGAAGGGATCGTTTCCGTCAATTTAAACGTCTCGGTCCCTTTGACGGCGCTCACCGACACAAAAAAATATCGACTCGAAGGCCTGGTCCGCTCTTCTCGTTTGAAGTTAGAGCAGTTGGTGCTCGAAGATTTCCAGACGCATGTGCTGTTTGCTGATGGAGTGATGACGGTTGACCAAATCAATGGGCGTTTGATCGACGCCAATCTTCCTCAGTCGGCGAGTCAAGCGAACCGCATCCGCGGTGGCAACGTCAGTGGTTCGGCGACGCTGCAGTTGTCGCCCGTCGGTGACATCGACGCGTCGGTGAAAACCGAGTCAGTGGCGATCCAACCCTTGCATCAATTGATCCTCGCCATACAGTCTCACGATGATCGCCAACCGCTTCATGGCGTTGTGTCGGGCGAGATCCAGTTCCGTGCACCGCTGAAGACGATCCGTGACATCCGCAGTTGGAATGCGACGACCCAATTGCGAATCGATGGACTCGCACGCGGAGACGTGCTGCCGCTAGATGTTCCCACCGCGTCGATCTCGATTGCCGATGGTGTGTTGGTTGCCAATGATCTTCAGATTCGATCGGCACAAGCCGCTGAATTGTCGGCGTCACTGCAAGGGCGAATCGAGTTGAACAAACAGCAGCGGTTCGCCTTTGCGATTCGCGCAAATGATCTTCCGCTGGGAGTTTTGGCACAGCTCGCCGGTGCAAATGAAAATCAATTCGCAGATGGACAAGTGGATTTGGATGCAACAGCGACGGGCGAGTTGGCACAACAAAAGTGGTCGGTGAATGGTCGGGCTGCATCGCCAAATCTAAGCATCGCAGGCGTTCAACTCGGGTTAATTGAGCACACGTTTCTGTTTGATCAGCAACACTTGAAACTCGAACCGATTGCTTCACGCGGCGGGCAAGCTCGCAGCGATCTTATCGTGCAAGACGTTCAAGCCAATTACGAACTCTCCGGTCAACGGTGGTTACTTTCCAATATCGACGCCCATTTGTTTGGCGGCGAGATTTCAGGAAATGCGTCGGTTTCACTCGACAAAAGTGACACCAGCAAGTTGAACTTGAATTGGCAAGGATTGTCGCCGAGCGTCAACGCACAATTGTTTTCGCTAGCCGATGTGGTCATTTCCGCGAGTTCATCGGGCAAGATTGACTGGACGATTCCCGCAGGGGATTGGAGCCGATTGGCCGATCAAACCGGAAATGTGAATGTCCAGCTTGACGCCATCAAAGTGGGGGACGCAAGTGTTGGCGAAATGGATCTTGTGATCTCGAAATCGGCGGACGCTTTGCAACTCGAAGCCGACGGAAATTTGTTCGGGGGTAGTGTCAAAGTTGTCACAAAATCGGACGTGACACGCGACATGACATGGCGTGACTTGTGGCAACGCCCGTCGGAGATCCAATTGTCGTTGGACGGCGTTCGAGTTGAACGGTTCATTGCGATTGTCCCCGATCGAACGCTGGTGTCGCCGCGTTTTCGACAACTTCGCGGGCTCGCGTCTGCGGAAATTGAGTTAACCGGTTCGCTCGGTTCCAATTCCGATGATACACCGATTCAATCAGTTGTGCGGATTAGGCTAGACCATTTGTCGATTGCGTCTGTTCGCATCACACATCGTTTGGATATTGAGCTTCGTACGCGTGGAAGCAAAGTGGATGTCGACAAAGTGGCCGGCATCTACGCGGGTGGTCGGATCAACGCGCGAGGTGAGTGGGATCTTGCGGCGAACGACGGACATATTGATGTCACCATCGCCTCGGTCGACGCATCTCCTTCGATTCGACTGGTGTCGGAAACGGTTGCCAATTTTGTCGAAGGCAAATTGTCGGGCCAATTTCATGTCACCGGCGGCCGATCGATCCGGGCGCGAGGAGCGGTCCAAGCAAGCGATGCGTCGGTAGCCGGTATTCCCGTCGGCGATGCGAACAGCGGACTGATCGCGTCGTACTCGCTAACCAGTGGCCAATGGGACGCTTCGTTTTCGTCGGTTCATGGTGATATCGCTCGCGGACGATTACGTGGCGTTGCAAAGCTGAAATCGTCCTACCGCCCCAATCGTTTTGATATGACCAGCCAATGGTCGTTTGAACGGGTCAATTTCGCGAAGTTTATCGCTGACGCGGGAGGGGGCAGCCTATCGTACGCAAATGGCCAAGTTAAAGGGAAGTTGACGCTTGGCGGGGAAGCAATCGCGAGCAGTGCGGATCTGCGTGGAACGTTTTCAACCGAACTGGATGGCTCGCAAGCGTCGGCGATTCCGGGGCTAAGCGAAGCTCAGCGATTTCTCGGAGCGGTTCCGTTGGCGGGGATTCGCATCGAAGATGGTCGGCTCGATGGAACCATCACGCGGGGGCGAGCACGCATCGATGAATTTGTGCTAAGCAGTCCTCAATTGAAGGTTTGGGCCGATGGCTACGTTCAATTGGACAATTTGCGAATGGATGTCGAGGCAGTCATTTCGACTGGCAACTTTCAAACGAGCCAGTTGATGGAAGTTTATCTGCAAGTCGCCTCGTTTACGTCGCTTTCGCCTGTGGCACTGTTCATTCGCATCAACCAATTGCTCAGCAACCGCACGATTTACGTGGACGTGACTGGCACCCTGTACGATCCCAAACTCCGGTTAAGACCACTGGCGACCCTGCGAGACGAAGTCGCTCGCTACATCGTGTCCGAGGTCTTGGGGATTAACTGTGCCGCATTCGGCTCGGAAAACCCCTTTGACAACCAAAACTAGGGACGCTGGCCAGCGTCCGGTGCGGGAAACGTTGATTTTCTAAGTTGGACGCTCTCTGCGGCGACCCAGTGCTGCGAATCCGCCGCAATTCGAGTGGGCATATCGAGCCACACTCGAAATCGATTTTTGCGAAACCTTTCTGTTTGCGTAGAAATACACGAGCATCTCAATTGCATCGGTGATGCCCCTCTTGTTAGGACGATAAAACCGACTGGATCAATTAAGTCGATTTTTATCTTGCCTTGGGGCCTACCCACCATGTTCCGCACATTTCTACTCCTTCTGTTGATAACGCCATTGGCGGGGTGCAGCGCTCTTGGGCTTTCGTTATTTCCCACCGGTCATTACCTCACCGAGCAAACCGAAGAGGTTCTAAAGCGTTCGCCCAGCACTGCGAAATTGCCGCGTGAGCTGAATCGAACCGTGGTTGCGGCGCATTACCTCGAGCCCGGTGACGTGTTGTTGATCGAAACCGTGAAACTCGACAGCGACGTACGATTGCCGGCGGACCAGCATGTCATGGCTGATGGCAGTATCGATCTGGGCGGCTATGGCCGGGTCGTGGTGGCAGGATTGACGCTCGAAGACGCCGAGGCACTTGTCGAACAGACGCTGGTGGAAGAAGGCGAAGAAGCAACCAAAATCAATATTCGATTGCTCGAAGCGATGCATCGCTTCTATGTGCTTGGCGAAGTCAATTCGCCCGGCAGCTACCCGTTGACCGGATTCGAAACGGTGCTGGACGGGATTTTGGCGGCAGGCGGTTTGACCAGCGATGCGGCTCCTTGCAAACTTTTGCTAGCTCGACCAACCACATCGCATTCCTGTCGTGTAACGTTGCCAGTGTGCTATCGCGAAATCACACAAATGGGTGACACGGCGACCAACTATCAATTGCAGCCAGGCGACCGGATCTATGTCGCCAGTCGTACGTTTTGTGAAGAGCTGATGTTCTGGCAGGCGACGCAAACATGCGATCGTTGCTGCAAATGTCAAACAGCTTGTCCTCATCCCGAAACCGTCAGCACGATTGCACCGGTGATCCCTGGGATGATCGGTGTTCCGATGGCAAGGCAGCCGTTCCCCCAAGAAGTCATGCTTTCGCCTGAATCATGGCAGACGCAATCGGTCCCTTCGGATGACTCCTATTTGAACGTCGAATCGGCACCTTCGTTTCGTTCCAACCTTGAAATGTTACCTTCCGCCGCCGGAACCAGTGATGGCGGCACGGGGCTGGACGAGGCTTCTCAGGAACTCGAATCGAGTCGTATTTTTGTTCCGCGATCGTCAAAGCCACGGACTTCGGCGGGGGCGTCACCCTCACTGGATGGACAACTCGATTTTGCCGAGCCGATGATGGTGCCAAACAGCAATCCGTAGTCGGGCGGCAAACCGCACAGGCTCGCTGCCTCTCGTCGGCTTCTTCCTTTTTGCAACCGTGCTTCCTGGATCGCAGTGGAGGTTTTCGCGTTCGTGAGCTTAATTGCTAGCATTTTCGCTAAGAAATTACTCACGAAATTTTCGCGAAGACGTTTGCTTTGCGTCGCCGGATTGCCTAATATCTCGGCCCAAGATCGAGGGTCTGCCTTTGTGTGTCGCAAATGGCAGACTCATCGTTTCGGTGTGGACGAATTTTGATGGCATTTTGTTGAAAAGGGATTTGAAGACAATGACACGTATTCCATTGAGCCGAGCAGAAGAAGAAGTGCGACTTCGCCGCGAACGATTGGATCTCAGCATTGCCGAGATGGGACTATCCGTTCGAACCACGAATTGTTTGGAAGAGACGGGGATCTTGACGGTCCGCGATCTTTTGAACGCGACCCCACGTCGATTGTTGGGGATCAGCAACTTTGGCGAAAAGACGCTCGAAGAAGTCTACGCTGCACTCGAAGAACTCGGCTTCTATCGTCCTGGTCGCGAAGTCACCGCAGCGGTTTCGTAGACACCTATGCCCCGATTTCCAAAGCCATGGAGCAAAAAGCGGGGCAAACGTAGTTTGGGTCATGCGCTCAGTGGGGTCGCAGGCGAAGCGGTATTTTACGCTTCCCTGTTTCTACTGGGCGTGTTCGGGATTTCGGTCGTATTGATCGCCCGATTTGCGCCCGAGCAAGCACTCGAAGGCTCGTCCGAAACACTTTCGAGTTCGCTTAGTTTTTGGGTCTTCGGAATTCTTTCCTTGGCCGCGATTGCGATTGGCGGCGGCGGGATGTTGATTCGACTAGGCAGTCTAGGGTCGAGTCACGAGCGACGCTCGGCGAATGCCCGTCGCAGCACCGCGAGCGAAATCATCGGCCCTTCGTCGTATGAAGATTCCAAACTGCCCAGTGTGCCGCAAGGCCGCCAGCTGACCGACAGTCCGGGCGAGCGACTGACATACCGATTGGCAATGTCCAACCCGGACGACGGCGGTGTATTAGGGCCATCGTTGCTTGCACTGCTTTGGAACACCGTGTGGTTCGTGCTGTTAGCCGTGGTAGTCTCGGGGCTTTATTACGATCGTCCTCGTCATATCTTGACATTTTTGCTGCTGCCGCTAGGCGGAATTGGCTTTTGGGCGTTCCGTTCTTTCATCGCCCAAGTCCGTCGAATTGCGGGAGTTGGGGCCACAATTGTCGAAATTAGTCACCATCCCTTGATCCCTGGTGACGACTATCGTGTCTATGTTTGCCAAATGGGGCGCTTAAAACTTCGCCGCTTGAAAATTTTCCTATGTTGCGAGGAAGAGACGTTTTATCGCCAGGGAACGGACGTTCGAGTGGAAAAATACGAAGCGTTTAGCCAGGTAATCCTAAATCAGCGGGACGTTGCGGTTGACCCACAGGCCCCCTGGGAACAACAATTAGCCATCGAGCTTCCCGAGAACGTCATGCATTCTTTTGTCGGTTCTCACAATGCAATCCGCTGGAAGATCGTCGTTTCTGGAGAGTCACGTCCTTGGCCATCGTTCTGCCGAAGTTTTCCCGTCATCGTTCATCCACCCGGATTGCCTCCGAAACGCAACCCGCGGTGAGTGTTACGTTGTGTCGTGATGATGCGATGTACGAGGTTGGCGATCAATTGACCGCCCATTGGCGTGTCAGCCGAGTTCCGCTGGACCAGCTGCAAGGCATCGAGATTTCCGTGCTTTGGCACACCGAAGGCAAAGGCGACGAGGATCTGCACGTTCATCACTTCCATCGGCTCGATGAACAACAGTTGCGGCAAGCCGGACTCGCGGGATCTCAGTCGCTGTCCTGCACATTGCCCTACACTCCGCTCAGCTATCACGGCACTTTGATTCGCGTGTGTTGGTGCATTCGAATGCGGTTATTCGTTGCCGGAGCCCGTGAAACGGTGACCGAACAGCCCTTCCATTTGGTGTCGAACCGATTGCGAGCCTACGCTCCATTGGGAACCCAGATGACCACCGACGGCGAAGCGAACGAAACCAAGGTCTCGGCCGATTCCAAAAAGCCATTGGATCTGAAGAAAGGCTTTGTTCATCACAGCCGCTCGAGCCGGTTAGCAACCGCCTCGAATGCCAAGCGATACTAAGCCGCAGGCACCGCGGTGAACTATTTCGCTTCGAATCCGTTTTGTACTCGAATCGTCCGCCCCGGGGCCATCGAGTACACCTTTGATCAACAGGGTGACCTTGGCGACGACGTCGATGGGTTGCTTTCCCGTATCTGCAATACCCGTTACCACTTGATCGTGGGTCCCCATGGCTCGGGAAAATCAACGTTAATTCGCGAGCTGGTTTCGCAGATCGAAAATCGGTTTTCCAAGATTGTTGAAATTCAGCTTCACGATCCTGAACTTTCGCCGCAGCAACCGTTTCGTTCGTGGCTTGGACGCATATTTCGGCATCCCATCCATAAACGACAGATGAGGATCTGCGTTGCCAAACAACAAACCGCAGTGACTGGCGGTGGATTGTTGATCATCGACGGGCTCGAGCAGCTATCTTGGTTCGCAGTCGTCGCGATCCGGTCGCGTGCACGGCGTCAAGGACAAACGGTCTTGGCGACCAGTCATCAGAGCCATCGCGGTTTTGCTGTGTTGCGAAACACGACGCTTGATGCAGGCAAGATCATTGCGTTGACCGAATCTCTGATTGCATCGATAACGGAGTCCGAGCAAACGCTCGTGCGACGCGAACTTGATCGCCGCTCGCTTGGCCCAGAAACGAATCTGCGAGATCTTTGGTTTGATCTTTACGACTTGATAGAAACATCTCGGAGACAACAGTATGCCCGTTCGCTTGACCGTCGTGATTATCCAGTCGCCACCCATTCCTAATTCTTTGCATTCCGAGTCGTCAAACAATCATCGTGGGACCGGATGCAGTGTCGATGCGGTGTTGGGCGAGTTACTTGGACTGCCCGAAATCGACCTGACCCTGGTCAACCGTCTCGAATCGATTTCGATTCCCTCGACGGACCATCTAACGCTCGAGTCGATCACGGGCGATATCGTGGTCTTGGATTGGCAGACGCCTGGTCAGACGTGTCAGTCGCTCCACACGCTTGGGATTGAAGGTACGCGTTGGCCGCATCCCGACGACCTTGACGTCGTTGCCGATCCATCACAGCGGTCGCGTCGAATCTATACATTTGATTTGCGTCAATTTCCAGACTCTAAGAAATTGCGTGAATCGATTTCGCGTCTGCATGCCGCCAAGCAAGTGAAGACGTTTTCGCTGTCGTCTGGGGGATCGTCCACGTTGCCGATCAAGCCCAAGACGCCCTCATCGCAATCTCTCGAGAAAACGGGAAAGGGGGACACTCAGCCGAACCCTCACGTCATGGCACCTGCCACATCACCGCGAATCGTCACGTCCGCCGACCCATCGGACCCTCTCGATGCCTTGGTGGATCAACTGGATGATTTTGATCCATGAATGACCGCGTCGCAGCGAATTGCGGCGTGTTAGTGGATGTTTTTCCGTGGTTACGCCCCTCTTTTTAATCTGTTGATCCGCGTCGTTTGCGACCTCTGGGTGAATTGCCAGCGGCGGTTTGGGGTGATAATCTATTAGGGGAAACCGTCGCCAGGCGGGTAACCGCCTTTCCCTTTTCCATTCTTCGAAAGCAATGTATGTCGGCGATCACCACTCAAGTCGTTAATGATATCTTGTTGGTTGGGTTTACCGACAGCAAGATTCTTGACAGCCAACGAATCGAGCAGGTCGGACGCGATCTTCAAGAGTCTGTCCCTCAAGCGGTTCATAAAAAGATGCTGCTGAATTTTCGCGGTGTCTCGTTCATGTCCTCCGCGATGATCACCAAGTTGGTGATGCTAAACAAGAGTTGCAAAGCGCAAGGGGTTGGACTCAAGTTTTGCGAAGTCTCGCCCAATGTCATGGAAGTCTTCAAAATCACGAAGCTGAACAAGCTGTTTGATATTCAAGAAGGCGAAGAAAAGGCGATGGCTAGCTTCGACAAGAAAGGTTGGTTTGGTTGAGCGCAGCCGACTCTGATTCAACCGACCTCGCGCGATTAGAAAACACGCGTTTGATCGAAGCCGAGCGAGCCGCGATTGGCCACGAGATTCATGACGCGTTATTGCCGCTGATCTTTGGTGCCTCGGCGGGGCTTCATAACTTGATCGATAGGCAAGACCGTTCGCTGGAAGACGCATCGGATCCAGCCGCGAGCCAACGTCGCGAGCAATTAGAAAAGATCTCGCAATGGGTAGATCAGGCGCTACAGAAGGGGCGAGGGATTCTGGGCTCCGCTTATCCCGCCGAACTGGCATATCAGATTTGGTCTACTGCGGCTGCCGAAACATTGGCAAAGATTCTAGATGACGCAGACCAACGTCGGACTCGGGTCCGATGGGATATCTCGGACGCTGCGAACGAGTTATCCGAGGCGGTTGCAACGGCGACCTATCGAATCACGATCGAAGCGATCCGCAACGCTTGTCGCCATGGCAAGGCAACTGAGGTTCTCGTTTCCGCAAGCGTCAATGACGATACATTGACGGTCGTGATCGAGGACAATGGGGTTGGTTTTGATCCCCAGACTGTCTCGCCGGACCGATATGGGATTCGGTCGATGAAGGGACGGGCCGAATTAGTCGGCGGACAACTGACGCTGACCGCAAAGCCAAACTGTCCCACCACCGTCACATTTCGTTGCCGATTGAGTGGCCGATCAAGTGATTGATCGCGGCGATAATTGAACGCGGCGATGTTAGAGCAACTTGAGAAATGATGTAGGCACTCAAAAAGTAGCTGCGTTCGCCAGAACGTGGTCCACCGCGAACGCGACGGTAGCTACATCAATGATGGAAATCCTCTAGGCAGCGTCGCTCGAGTTCATATCTTTTAGCGACTTGCCAAGCCGTTTTTTGTTTGCAGCAGTCGTTTTTCCGCGAGTCCCTTTGGTGGTGGTACCCGTATCGGTTGCCAACAGTGCTGCAACATTCGGATGCAAATCATCGCTGTCGGTCGGCGTGCCAATTTGTTCAATGGCATCGCTAACGCCTAACAGTACCGATTGCCGTACGCCGTCTCGTAACCATTCAAAGAAATTTACGTTCATTCCAACTCTCCGTCCCTGATTTGTTTGCTGATGTTTGTACCGTGGTGCGTCCAAGCCTCGCACGAGTGTGGGTTCTAAGATACGAAACCGGCTAGCGTCTAGACCGATTTCGAAACCCCCACCACCACTGGGTATTAGGCTGCCTGTCTAAATTAGGCTGCGCGAGGGATGGAAAAATCAAGCTTTGCGGCCATGAATCAGGCGGCGCGTCGGATCGGCTCGTTGGTTTCCACAATTCGCTCGGGCATCCGAATGATCGATTCTTCAACGGATCGAACTTCTTCGACCTGATCAATCTCATTGCTATCAAAGACGCATTCCAAGTTGCCCGAATTGGAATAGATTTTTAGTTGATCTTCTTCGATAAACCAAACCGCTCGAAACGCTTCGGTACGAAAACAGCGGCCACAGAAAAAGCCATCGCGAATGAGCAGTGATTCTGACAAAATCGTTGAATGCGCGTTCTCTTGCCCTGCAGCCTCACCCTGGTCGTTGATCCATTGGCAAAGCCGTGTTCGGACAGTTTCCAGGCGTTGAGAGTTTGTCATTCGATGTTCAAATCACGGTCGAATTGGGGGGACATCGCTGTGTCGCGTGGCACGGCGATGAGGAATCCCTGGAAAAGAAATGACTCCGGAATCATGTCTCCGTCCCTGGTGACAATCCGCCGGTCTTTGCTTTTTCGACTCATTGCAATGGTTTCGTTCGATCCATCTCGATTCAAAGGCAATCTGCCCCTAAACTTCCCAAGTTGCCATGCGTTTTTACTTACTTTGCCTTTAGGAATGGTGTTATGCGAGTCTTGTTAGACGAAATGAAATTGAACGAAGGCGTTCTGCGTCTGGCGAGCGAGATCGATCAGTTTTATGGCAACCAGCGACATTTGACGGTGATCGCCGTGATGACGGGCAGTTTGGTGTTGTTTGCTGATCTGATCCGCCGGCTTTCGATGCCACAACGGGTTGGGGTTGTTCAGGCATCGAGCTATCGTGGAGGCACCAAATCGGGCGATCTGCAAGTCGATTCGCAAATGATGATTGACGTTTCCGGACGTGATGTCTTGCTCGTGGACGACATTTTCGACACCGGAAAGACACTCGAACGGCTGCAGCAGATGATGCTTGATTCGGGAGCGACGACGGTCAAAACAGCCGTGCTGTTGCGGAAACAACGTGAGCACTCGGTCGTGATGCGACCCGACTTTGTTGCCTTTGAGATTCCGGACGAATTCGTAGTCGGATACGGATTAGACTATTTAGATATGTATCGCAATCTTCCCTATTTGGCCGTGCTTGAACCAGCCGAGATCGAGGCAACGGCATCGGAATCGCAACCGTGAGTGATCATCCAACCGCCAGATCGCTGAGAGTTTTGTTAGTGGGGCGGCACTTTTGGCCCCACGCGTCGTTTGATGCAGCCGGCTTTTTGGCTCAGCTAGCGACCGATCTCTATCGCAGCGGTGTGCATGTCGAGGTGGTGACGCCCCGCTACGCTGCGTCGTGGCCCGAGCATTTCCAGTTTCGTGAGATTCCCGTTCACCGACCCGCAGCGGCCCCTCGCAGCGATTGGTCGATGGGACGCTACGTGCGGCATTTGACGACCTGGCTCAAAGAACACAGTGCGTCGTTTGATTTGATTGTGGCCGATTCAATTCGCGAGGAATCTCAGGCTGTCGTCGAAGCCGCCGCTGCTGCTGGCATCGCCTCGGTCCTCGTTTCGGCGGGCTGGGGTGACGAAAGTGATCCCTCGTGGTGGCAAACGTCGCGTAGCGCCCGTCGTTGTGCCGCCACTGCGAAAGAGGCCGATGCGATCATTGTCAAAAACGCCCAGGCCGAACGATTGATGATCGCCCAAGGTTTTCCGCAAGCAATGCTGCACCGAATCGAGATTGGGTTTACCAGTAGCGTTCATAATCTCGAAGATACTCGCGTCGCTGCACGCGCCCGCTTGGGGGCGGTCAATTCGGACTTGTCCACCATGCCCGACTCTGAGGTTGTGTTATGCACGGGCAGAATGCAAAAGAAGGGAGCGATGGATATTTTGGCATCCGCCGCTCGGCATCTGATTGCCGGCCGTCCCGATTTGCGGATTTGGTTCGTGGGCGATGGGCCCGAACGCCAATCGTTGTACGATTTTTTGCGTGCCGATGGCGTGCGAAATTCGATTGCAATGCCGGGGTCGTTTGTTGACGCCAGCGATCTGATGATGGCGGCCGACGTTTTTGTTCATGCGGATCATCAAGGACTCGATTTTGCCTTACCCTCGGCAGTTTCTGTGGGGTTGCCGATTGTGGCGGCAGAAATGGCGGAGGTGCGTTCGCTACTAACGCCCGTGGGGAAACCGATCAAACGAATTGGGGCTACGTCCGCTTTTGTTGATGACGATGATCTGGCCAGCGAAAACAGTGATCACGCTGACGAGAATGTGGCCGACGAGGATGTGGCTTGGTTTACGCCCGCTAAGGCAAAATCCATTCGAATCGCGATCCGGCAGACCCTCGATGGCTTGCCCGCTGCGAGGCAGCGGGCATTGCAGCTTCGCCGTGATCTCGTTCGATCGCGTCCGCAAAGCAAGGCCATCGAAGCATATATCGATTTAATGACACGGGTCGTTCACGCAAAATCGGCAGGTAAATTGCGAGCTAGCAATAAATCCAGTTCGATCGAGACTGCGTCATGAGCCGACGTATCGTATTGGTGATTCCCACGATGGACCGTGGCGGGGCCGAAAAACAACTCTGCTTGTTGGCCGAGCATCTGCCGCGTGATCAGTTCGATGTGCACGTAATCTTGCTGACCCGCGACGGGCCGCGTAGTGAGTCGCTGCGCTCAGCCGGCATCCCGGTCACCGTGATCGGCAAACGATTTAAAGCGGATCCGTCGGCACTGTTTCGCCTTCGCCGAGAATTGGTCCGGTTAAAACCCGACGTTGTTCACACCTGGATTTTTGCAGCCAATAGCTTCGGCCGCGCCGCCGCTCGACTTGCGCGAGTACCAACGATCATGGCTAGCGAGCGGTGTGTCGATCCTTGGAAAACGGAAACTCACTTTTTTGTGGATCGTCGGCTCGCAAAATTTACGGATGCGATCACAACCAACAGCACCGGAGTGGTCGATTTCTATGCCGCTCATGGGATCGATCGAGACAAGTTTTGCGTCATTCCCAACGGCATCGAGCCTTTGTCCAAGCAGCGAATCGAGCGTGACGAAGCGTTTGCTCGTTTGCAGGTGCCCGTCGATCGCAAGTTAATCTTGGCGGTTGGCCGGCTGTGGCCTCAGAAACGCTATCGCGATTTAATTTGGGCCGCGGAGTTACTTGGGTCAACTCGCGACGATACCACGCTGGTGATCCTTGGTGACGGGCCTCAACGCGGCGAGCTGCTGCGTTTTCGAGATTCGGTGACGATCCCCGAGCGAGTTCGTTTTGCGGGGGCACGCAACGATGTTTCCGAATTGCTGCCCCACGCCGATGCGTTTTGGATCGGCAGCGAATACGAGGGGCAGAGCAATTCGGTGATCGAAGCGATGCAGGCCGCCGTTCCCGTGATCGCATCGGACATCCCGGGGAACCGAGATTTAGTCGTCCCCGGCGTTACAGGAATGCTTGTGTCGATGGGAGATACCGCCGATTTTGCACGCCAAACGATAACGCTGCTGGAATCGCCTGAACGAGGCGAAAGTCTGGGAAAAGCGGCCAAAAAACGGATCGAAACGGAGTTCACCGTCGATGCGATGGTGCGACGTCATGCCGAGCTGTATTTGCGATCCTGATGTCGTAGTCGCGATCCGAATGACGCACGCTAAACAGTGTTCGGCTACGATTCTGATAGCAAATCACCGGGGATTCTTGGTAAGAGGTTCCGTTCGTAACGATCAGGAGACGACAGGTGCGCCAAAAATGTTCCCAAAACGGCATTTTGACTCAATTCTTCGTTGAGCCGCTCGCTTAGACAGATACCATCGATCTTGTGCAAAGCGTCGTGCACATCGTGATCGTCGAATTCACTTGGAATCATTTCCCCGAATTTTAGATTGCTCACGTTCTTCCCACGAAGTCTACTACCCCCATCAGGTACCGCCATCTATGGATATGAGCGAGACAAGCCAACCGACAATTGATGAAGTCGATTTGCTGTTGGCGAATGCCCGCTTGCGTGACGAGCTCGAGCCGTATCGTGACGAATCGATCGATAGCTCGTCGATGCACCGGATGCCCTTGCAAACTGAAAACGAATACCTGGCTTCGATGTTGGCTTGGGAACGTGCTCCTGCACTTCCCATCACATCTTGGTTTAGCCCTCCGATGCAATTGCCGAGTCCTGATTCGGTTTCCGACAGCACGCTACCCCGTCTGCTTGCGAACACAATCGAGCGTTTGTATTCCGAACACGTGGTGTTGAAGTTCACGGATCACTTGTCGGATCGCGAGCTGTACAAGATCATCTATCGCGACATCATGCCTTCGTGTGAAAAGAAACTCGACATTCCTGGCAAGTTCCTGGAATGGCGATGTGTCGAAGACAACGAAACTTGGTTGCGTTTTTACGCTAATGCAGTCGACCGACGTCGTTTTCAAGAAGAGCATGACGTGGCCCTGCCGGCCGCAGAAGAACCGAAGTTCAAGCGGAACCTGCCTGGCAATTAGCCTTTGCGGTAGATCCACATGCACGCCAGTGCTGAAACGGCATCTTTCCAGCCGATCTTTTTGCCTTCGTCATAGCCGCGGCTATCGTAGCTGGTTGGAACTTCGAGTACGCGTACTTTCTTCGCGGCAATCTTTGCCGTGATCTCGGGTTCAAATCCGAACCGAGTCTCTTTCAGTGAAATGCCTCGCAGCATTTCACCGTCGAACGCTTTGTGGCATGTCTCCATGTCGCTCAATCGCAATCCGGTCATCAGGTTGCTTAGCATCGTGAGCGTCCAATTGCCCATACGGTGCACCCATGACGGATCGGTGGATCCATCCAGGTAACGCGAGCCGTAGACGACGTCGGCGTTGCCATCCAGAATCGGCCAGACAACGCGTAGTAGTGTCGCGGGATCATATTCAAGATCAGCGTCTTGGATCGCCACCACGCCACCCTGGCTGTGTCGGATCGCCAATCGGACCGCAGAACCTTTGCCGTGATTGCATCGGCGACGAATGATGGTGCGGTTGGCACGTGGCGGCAAACTGCTTAGCCACTCGCTGGTGCCATCGCTGCTGCCATCATCGACAATGATGATTTCCGTCGAGCGAGGCATCACCTCATCAATGCGATCAAGCACTTTAGGCAGTGTCTCACGTTCGTTGTAGACCGGAACGATAATCGTCAAGTCGTAGTGATCCAGCGGTTGGACGCTATTTGCCGCGATCGCGGCTTCGGCGATAAAGTCGAGAGTCTCTTCAGTGCGTCGAATGACCTCTTCGATCGGATCGACTAGATCGAGACTCCATGTTTCGCGGTTGCCTGAGGGGACGCTCTCTGCCGGGTCACGACTCTCAATCGCAGATTGTCTCGGTGCAGCGTCTTTGATTGCAACGGTGTTCGTCGTAAACATCAAGTCGGCAAAGTTATCGGATTCGGTTGGCATGCTGAGCTCGTACGCAGGCGGTGATAGCGAAGGGACGATCGATCCTTCCAATGTAAATTTGGGACATCAAAATCACCCGAGTCGAGAAATTTGCCGCAACCGGCCGAATCCCGCTTCTCGGAACCGTCGGCGATGCCGATTGAAACGATTGTGCCGACGGGCGGTCTGCAGGGATTGGGGGGGCGGTGTCCCCGTCTAGATTCGAGCCCCCCGGGCACGCAGATTGGGGCTGGACTTGGTTGCAAAATGAGAGGGGAGGTAACCGCCGTCCGTAGCCGTGGTTTTTTGCAGGGCTGTCGTCACTAGGTCCGATCGATTTTCGCTGGTCCGCTAGGACGCTGCGAGTGGCGTCCGTTACATTGTCTGCTCGTCGGAGATGACGTTACGCTCGATTTCCCGTTGCCAGTCCGCGGATCAGTGCGGTGTTCCTTCCCAACATGACGAACCTTTTGTCTTGGCAAAACTAACGCGAAATAGAACCAACGCGAAGCAAAACTATGGACCTACTGCTTTATCTTGCCCTTGTTCCTGCGCTTGGCGTGACTGCCCAATGGATCGCTTGGCGGACGGGATTGCCCGGCATCTTGCTGCTGCTGTTATTCGGAGTGTTACTCGGACAATTTGTTCAGCCGGACGCGTTTCTGGCTGAGTTGACCGGAGGCGACGTCGCCAAAGCGGGGCCCGAGCTGCTGTTTCCGATCGTCTCGCTGTCCGTTGCCGTGATCATGTTCGAAGGCGGCTTGTCACTCAAATTCCATGAATTGCGCGAAGCCGGAAGTGCCGCGCTTCGTTTGGTAACGCTTGGCGCCGTGATCACGTTCTTTGGAACATCCACGGCGGCCCATTATATTCTTGGCCTCGCTTGGCCGATCAGCCTGCTACTCGGAGCGATCTTGATCGTGACCGGTCCGACGGTGATTGGTCCCTTGCTGCGTCAGGTTCGACCCACCCGACGTGTGGCATCGACGTTGAAATGGGAAGGCATTGTGATCGATCCAATCGGTGCAGTTTTGGCCGTATTGGTGTTCGAAAATGTCTTGGTCCATTCATCAGAGCCCGACATCAGCTCGGCATTTTTCATGCTTTCCAAAACGATCATTGTCGGGATGGGACTCGGTTGTGCCGGCGGCGCATTTCTGTCCACCGCATTTCGTCGCTACTGGATTCCCGATCAATTGCACGGCATCGGAACACTCTCGGTGGGGTTGTTGCTGTACGCAATTAGCAACCATTTGGCGCATGAATCGGGGCTGATCACCGTCACCGTGATGGGAATTTGGCTGACAAATCAGCATCATTTTGACATCGAACACATTATCGAACTCAAAGAGAACTTGAGGACGCTCTTGATTGGGTGTCTGTTCATTGTGCTAGGTTCGCGAGTCGTGATTGATGATGTGATTGCACATGGATGGCACGGCATCCTATTCTTGCTCTTGATGATCCTGGTCATTCGCCCTATCTCGGTGTTTGTCTCGCTATGGAGATCGCCACTGAATTGGCGTGAGCAGGCATTTGTTGCATCGCTTGCACCGCGCGGGATCGTCGCCGCAGCGGTCAGTAGCGTTTTTGCACTCGAGCTAGAACGCAAAAGCGGCTCTTTTGATCTCGTCGGTTCAGATCAACTTGCCACGTTGACGTTTCTTGTGATTGTGGGGACCGTTGCCGTTTACGGATTGGCGGCATCGCCGATCGCCAAACTGTTAGGACTTGCCGATGAAAAATCCAATGGAATTTTGATGGTGGGGGCCGATCGCTGGGTCCGAGATTTTGCCGAAGAACTAAAAGAGGTCGGTGTGCCGGTGACCCTGGTCGACACTAATTACAACAAAGTTTCGCAGGCTCGGGTCGCAGGTTTGCGTGCCGAGTGTATGAATATTCTCAACGAGCACGCACGCCAGGATCTCTCGATCGCAGGCATCGGGCGGTTTATGGCCATGACTCCCAATGACGAGGTAAACTCGCTCGCCGTTCGCGAGTGCCGAGGGATGTTTGAACGAGCCCAGCTGTATCAGTTGAATTTCACGGTTAAAAACACAACATCTAGACGTGAAATGACGAGCAATCCATTGGGACGGCAACTTTTTCGAGAAGGACTGACGTTCTCGAAAATTCGCGAATTGCATGAATCCGGTGCCCTCTTCAAGGCCACCAAATTGACGGAAAGTTTCACCTACGCCGATTTCGTTCGGCGGTATAATGATTCACCGGAATTGTTGGGTGTCATTCAAAGTGACGGTACACCGCTGCTCAATACGGTCACCGATCCGTTGAAACCAGAGCCTGGCCAGACGGTGGTTTGTCTTGTCACTTCAGTTCCGATTCCTCAAGAGCATGTGGCGATGGATCCGGAAATCAAGGCGGCGAAAGAATAAGATTTTTTCCGGTTGGGCTTCTTCATTGACACGCCTGCTTGATTCCGTAAGCCTCTCTTCTCTTCCTCTTTTTATCGTTTCTTATTGATGCTGATTCCTCCGTTCACATTGCTGCTGGCCCTGCTTCCGCTGATTGGTTACCTGTTGTTAATTGGGGGCATTCGAGCGTCCGGCCGGGCATTGATCACAACCGGACCACGCGATGTGGCGGCGATCGGGATCGCGGTCAGCGGGCTTGTTGCGGTCGGTCCTGTTGAATTGTTCTTTCCCACTCCTGCGGCCAGCATGTTTGGTCCTTGGGTTTGGTTCGCGATTGCCGCGTTTTACTTTCTCTGTTTGTCGCTTATCGCTATCACAAGCACTCCAAAGCTGGTGATCTATGGCCGCTCGGCTGACCAAGTCTTTCCGCCGTTGCTGCAAGCCGCTCGGCAGCTTGACCCTGCCGCAACCGGTGACGCGACCGGTTTGCGAATTGTCATGCCGACGATCAAAGTCCAACTGCGAATTGATGGCCAAGCCGGAGCTGATTCGGCCCAGATTTTTGCCTTTGAACCCAATTTGACGTCTCAGTTTTGGTATCAATTGCAGGCTCATCTCCGCACGCAAGTGCCGAAGCAACCGGTGCCACGCAATTTGGGGGGCGTTTCGATGCTGCTGGCGGCCGCTTGTCTCGTCGGACTTTTGCTTTGGCACAGTTCCGGGCGAGAAGAGCTTGTGGTTGAGGGCTTTCGTAAATGGCTATGGCGATGAAATAATGCCGCTCGTCTTTCAATTCACTCTCTTATGGTCTGTCCCCAATCCAGGGCAGGTACTCTGATGCTCGCAAAAGAAGTTAAAACCGGATCGGTTATTGTTCACGAAGGCAATCCGATCGTCATCATTTCGCTCTGGGTTCAATCGCCGTCCGCTCGTGGTGCTGCGACGTTGTATAAATTCCGCGGCCGTAATGTCGTCACGCGAAATAAAATCGACGTCACCTTCAAAGGGACCGATGTGGTCGCCGAAGCGGATTTTTCTAAACGCAATGTGCAATTGATGTACACCGATCCCACTCACATGTACGTGATGGATCAGGAAAGCTTTCTGCAATACGATTTGCCAATCGAAGATGTCGAAGAGCAGATCCCCTACATCACCGAGGGACTCGAGGGAATTCGCGCCCTGGTCTACAACGACGAGTGTGTCGGGATCGAATTGCCGGCGTCCGTCGAATTGACGATCAAGCAGTGTGACCCAAGCATCAAAGGCAACTCAGCGACCGCGCGATCCAAGCCCGCGACGCTGGAAACCGATCTTGTGATTCAAGTTCCCGAGTACATCAAAGAAGGGGAACGCATCAAAGTGGATACGCGAACGGGCGAATTCTTGTCGCGTGCTTAATGCATGCGTTCGATGCCACATATAGCGGCACCAAACGAGTGGTTTAGGTAGCGGTGCGGCGCAAGCCGCCCGGTCTAAATCGACGTTTTTATTAGCTTCAACCGGGCGGCTCGCGCCGCACCGCTACTCAAGTAGATGGCACTAGGCTCGCGCCGCGGGCGCTAACAACGTGAATTGCATTGCGCACGCATAGTTGATCGCACTGTGCCTGATCGCACTGTGGCGTTTGCCTACGGAGCTTTGGGCATTTCAGCGGCGTATTTCGCGAACGCTTTTGCGGTCGCCTCGGCATCAAAGTCACCTTGATACAGCACCACTCGGCAACGAATCGCCATCGTTTGGCCATTCTTTAGCGTAATCCCTTCGGTTTTGTCACCACCATTGAAATGGTAGTGGCCGAACGGGTTCGCGGCAAACAAGCCGTAGGTGCGAACGTGCCAACTGCAGGGTGCGGCAAAACTCGACGGATGATAGAAAACAGACATGCCAACAGTTTTGTTGTCGACGGGGCCCGAGTAATTCACCCAATTCGATTTCTTGGCCCAGGCTTTGGAATCGGTGAGCCCTTCGGCATTGGTGATCTTGCCGCCAAGCTTCGAGTCGACCTTCATTGTGCCAGCCACACGGATGCCAAAGCTTCCTTCTTTGGTGTCACCAAAGTTCACATCACCATCGGTCGCGCGTAGCACCACCTCAAAATCGATAATCCGTTTGCCATCCTCGGTGTGAAAGGTGGTGCGACGCGAATCCGATAACTGTCGTTTGCCTTCGGCGTCATTCCAGTCGTTTTCGGTCGTGATCACGACCGCATTGTTTTTCGCATCGACAATGGCTTCGCCAGCGGTCTGGACAATCCGCCCCGTCCCTTCATGCGCGTCGTCGATCCAAAAGTCGATTCCGTTGACCTCGCCGTGGGTAAACCAAAGAGAACGGTGATGGTCATGGTCTAATTTTTCGCCTTCGGTTCCCGATTTCATCGGGAAGTCACGCGTCATGGATTGTCCCCCCGGTCCGATCACGGGATACACAATCGGGAAACCGTTTTGATTTTCGATGTAGCCAGCAAATAGTTTCCCGTTGTCGTAAACCTTCCAACCTTGGGGCGAATCCGTTTTCTTGACACTCATGCCGTCCGTCTTCAAAGGCGAATCGGCCCACAGCAATGTCATCGAAGTCGATGCAATTAGCACTGTGAAAAGTGATCGAAGCAGAGATGTTTTGAGCAAATGCATGGAGGGTCCTAGAGAGCAAAACAAGGAGGGAAATGGGGCGAGGGTAAACGGAGCAACGTTTGGGAAAAACGGATCAGGGTTGAGCGTCTTCTTCGTTACTCGGCGAGGCTTCCGAGTCGACTTCGGGTTCGTCGGTAACATCCGTCGTGTCAAAGTCTAATTGCAACTTCTCGACACCGATATCAACAATCATCAAATCTTGACCGGGAGGAAGTTTCGTTTGCGATTCTAATTCATTGGTATGGCTGGGTACATCTTTTCCGATCACCGAAGCAATTTCGTGTCCGTCATCGACATCAAACGCCATTAAATCCAACGTTCGCGTACGGACTCGCGGATTGGGGAAAATCGATCGACCGCGAGTCAGCAGTACCACGGGCGAAGCATCCGGTTGATGAATGGTGCATCCCCATGGCTCTTCGAATTCCTTTTCCCACATCAATTTGCCGTCGTTTAACGAGATCGCAAACAATGCGTCGGTCGTTTCGTGATCGTTCCCTTGGCGAGTATGCAATTGAGAGGTCGGAGGAACATCATTTTGGTTGGGACGACGCATCGGCAGCAAGAAACATTTGTCTTCGAGTACCATCGCGTGCAGTCCGATCAGATCGGGATAGGCAGGCAATTTCACACTGCTAACTTCGTTTGCCTCGATCAAATCCCAAATTGCTGCGTTACCTTCGGTGTCCAGTAGCGAAAGGTAGCGTCCTCCGATCAAGCGACCGTACGAGGCAGGGATGTTTTCGTTGGTGCGGTTAGCTTCGTTGGCTCGCTTGTTGAGCTTGACTTTGTTCGTGAACGGATTGAACAAGCGGATTTCATATTCACGCGAGGTGCCTGTCGGTTGATACGCCAGCACATGCTCGCCCACGGCGGCCCAGATTTGCCCGTGTTCCCAAGCGACTTCTCGAAGTTTGGCACCATCATGCAGATTGAAGTAAACGATTCGTTTTTCGCTATCCGAGACCACAGCGATTTCGTTTCCGTCACACAACACGCTCCCGCTGGACGGGGCGTCCGAGTTACGCCACTGTGGTTCCGAAGTTAATAGATTAAGCGACATCAATTCGCCGCCTTGAAGCGCCAACACGCGGTCACCCAGGATCGGTCCCAAACTAAAGGTCGGTACCAAGTTGCGGGCGGTGGTACCATTGAGCAAGTATTGAAAGACTTGATCGCCAAATCGAGTCGGATTGCTGCGGCGTTTCAGCAGGGGTGAATCGTCACTGCTAAGGCTGTGTCGCCACAGCACCGATTCGTTCGCTTGGGACTCTAGACGATACAAGTCAACAGCGACCAGTGCGTTGGGGGTGACAACGATCATCACTCCGCCAGCGATCATCGCTTCGTTTTGACCCATGTCACGCTGTCGATTTTCAAGATCCAACGGGATTTGACGCGGATAGCCGAGCGGATTTCGCAGCGCCAATGCAAACGCTCCTTCGCTGACCAATCGCCAGCCAAGAAACTGTTGGCCCGCCAGCACGGTCGTTTCGGATACTTGTTGGTTCAGCGCCATTGTCGCTCGCATGCGAGTCGGACGTGGTTCCCATTTGATCTTCGCAGTATCAGCCCATTTGCGTTTCTCGATCAGTGGCAAGGTGGCGTCTTTGATTTGATCGAGCAATTCAGTGTCGGGGCCATCCTCACGCTCTCGCAGCATTTCCAGGATCTGAAGAGCATCTTTTGCGAAACCGCTCAACGAATGAACTTTGGCGAGATGAAATAATCGCGGAGTCGGCAGCGATTGCAATTGCTCGGGCGAGGCAAATCGGCTGCCTAATTGCAGGCTGTACGCACGCAACCATTCTTGATCTTTTTCAAGTCGGCCGGAAAGCTCCTCGCGAATGGAATCGGTAGCAGAGATCGATCCGAATTGTTGCAATAGTTTCCACAACAAATTGCTCGGGCTGTGTAGCTTTTCCGCGAACGAGTCGGCAAACAACTTGTCGACCTTCTCTCGTTCGGTCTCATCCATTTGGTTCGCTAATTCGGCAGAGCGAGCAGCGAGCCAAGCGTCGAGCGAGCATTGACGTGTTGGATCCGCAACAATGCGATTGGCGGCCCCGTCGCTTGCCGGATCCGTGGTCACGACATCGGACAACTTCAGCATGTATGTGGCGGCATCGACGTGTTGATTGTGTTGCAGCGCCGCTCGCACTCGCAATGCAAGAAGTTCCACACGTTGTTCTGGTTGATAGATCAAACGATCAAGCGTGTCGACCAACTCGCCGCTCACCTCAGGGGACTCTCTTAGCGAATCAAGCATCGCAGAGACCGATAACATCAGTGCGGTGTCGTTATCGGGTTCCTGCTCGCGTGCCTTGGCCAATAGTTTCAAGGCTTCCTCGCGTTCACCTCGTTGAATAAGAAGTTCGCCCTTGTGGATCAGTGCTTGAATGTCTTGCGGATTCCGGTTCAACGCTTGCTCGATCTTGGGTTCGAGCGAGGCCTCGCCATAGGCAACCGCTATCGAAGTTGCACCCTGCGACATCAATTCGCCCTGCGCCGCAATCAGATTGCCCAGCGGGAATCGCAGCGTGCGGCGATCCATCACCGAACCGTCCTTCAGTGACACTTTTACGATTTCATTCGAGGTGGTGGGTAGCAAGTAGAAGTCGTTACCGAACACACCGCGACCGGAAATGGTTTGCCCGACGGACAGCAAATCTGATTTCGTGGTCCACAGATTATTTCCCGTTTTCACATCGTAGGCACTCATTTGATTCGTTCCCACCAGGAAGAACCTGCCACCGCGAATCCCCGCCAGATACCGCATCGTGATACGATTTTTTTCAGGGAACAGCGACTCGCCAGTGACGACATCGAAGCCAAACAATCGATCCGACTCGATGGGGGTGATCAACAACGATTGCCCTGAAGCGATGCCTGCACCGTTGTGCCAACGTTGCATCAGTGGCACGGTTTCGACCCCTCGTCCACGACCGCTCATGGTGCGGGCGAATTCGTCGTTTCGGTTGAACACGACTCCCCAGCGAAGCATGCGGTCGGCCAAATCGAACGCCACCATGGCTCCGGCGCCGGTTGGACAAATCAACACTCCTTCATGGAAAGTCGGTGTCGCACCGGCGACGCGGCGGATGGGGTCGGTGTCGATGCCTCCGGTTTCGACAGCGACAAGATGTTGACGCCACAATTCGTCGCCTGTTGCCGGATCGAGACACACCAACAAAATATCGCCTGCGATTTCAACAATCGTGTAAAGGCGTCCGTCCAGCGGCAGTGGCGGACCCAAGAAAAATGCATCGCTTAGCGTCGACGCGGTGTCTTCGCTTTTACCCAACCGCCATCGCAATTTTCCTTCGCTCGCTAAATCGAGGGCGACCAATGTGTTGGAGCTGCTGTCGGTGGGACGGGTCCCCCGCATCCCCATGATCGGGCTAAATGACGCCATCTCCACTTCGCCCAGGTCGTCGACCATGAACACGCGTGTCCCGTCACTGCTGATTTCTCCGTAGGGCAAATCGTTCCAAACCCGCTGAGTCAGCAAATCAGCGGCATCGTCCTCGCCCGGAATCGAGTCGAATTCGATTTCTGTGGACTGGGAGCTTTGATAAGGTGAGAACCAGGGGTACATCCAAACTCGCTTGCCGCTGAGATAGTCCACACCGACAAGCCGTTCGGTGGTTCGCATTATCAATTGATTGCCGACACGAATCGGAGTCCAACTTGGTGGCGGCAACTTTCCGGTCGAAGCTAAACTCGAAGAGATTTCACGAAGCGTGCGACCTTGACGTGGACTCGCCGTGGTGTCGAGCAGCCAACGTTCGTTCTCAAGCGGCATCTCACCCTGACTGAGTTCATTGCGATTGGGCTCGCCGCCAAAAATGGCATAGTCGGCGTCGTTGCGTTCCACCACATCGCCCGCACGAAAATGTTGTTCGATCCAAGCGGCCAACTCATCGTTCTCAGGAAGCGGTTCCGATTTTCCGTTGACCGTGATCGTGGAACCCCGCATATTTAGATCCGCGATGCTGCGTCCGGAGATCTGGCACGCCGCCGCGTAAAACAACTTGACGGATTCACCCAACCGTGACATCGCTGCGGGCACTTCGACGATGTCATCCAACAATAGCGAAGCTGCCAACGCATGACCGGCGTAAAACTCACGGCGGGCGAGTAGCAACGACGCATCATAACCGGCGTCGGTATGGAAATACTTGCGACGAACCTCTGCCACGACTCGCCAATCACGCGATCCCGCAGCGTCATCAAGCATCTTGCGAGCAAGCGGCCCATAGCGAAGTTGATACATCTCGCGTGCCTTCGGTGGCAACTTGCCGACAATGTCTCGGGCACGATGAAATAGACTCTCGTTGAACCGCTTTTTGCTCTCAGTCGCGTCGCTCGCATCGAGGAAAAAATCTTGGCCGCTCAGCTCACTCTCGTCCATCGACCTCGAATCGCGTTGCAGCAAATCACCGAGTCGTACGACAGCGTCACTGTAACTCTCATTTTCAATCGAGCGTTCGGCGTCACGCAGTTGCTGCATCATGCTTCGCGGTGCTTCGATGAAGCGGCCCGACTGGGAGCCGCCAATCGGGCGAAAAAAGCCTTGTGCGGAACAATCTGCAGCCTCGTTTGCGAGGGCCAAGCCGCAGAGAAATACAACGCAATATCGAAATCGGTCCATGTTCATCAACGCCAGCACCGCAAGTCCTGTGAATGGTGTTCCGCTGCGCCAGCCGACGATATAGCCGGCGGCGACAAGAATTCCCTAAGCCGTATTGTACCGCAAACTCGCCACGTCATTGCAGCCGATGACTGTGAACATCCGCCCAACGAAGAACAAAAAACTGCCGTCTGGCTCTCCTGCGCAAAGCAGTGGCCGCCGACCCGCCAGCGGAGGTTGTGCGGGACTAGACGCTTTTAGATTTGGTGGCTTGGACACACGAGCGGATTTGCGTGAATACCTCATCCGGCGATCGGGTTCCGTCAATGTGCCGGACGATCCCTTGCCCCTTGTAGTAGTCCAACAACGGAGCCGTTTGAGTAAAGAAAACTCTCAGTCGGGCTGAGATCGTTTCCGCATTGTCATCCGCTCGCTCCTCGATCGTCGCACGCTTCAACAGTCGTGATACGAGCTCTTCTTGGCCGACACGAAGATCGAGCACCAAGTCGACGCGGTTCGCTTTTGATGCCAAATGCTCATCGAGCATTTGTGCCTGATTCAGCGTTCGGGGAAACCCATCAAACAAGCATCCGCCGTGACAATCGCCCTCTAGCAATCGCTTGGTCACGATCCGCATCACAAGGTAATCGGGGGCGAGTCGGCCCCCATCGATGTAACCGGCAACAATTCGTCCCAGCGCCGATTGCGTGCGAGTTCCTCGCAGCATCTCTCCCGTCGAAAGATGCGGGATCTCAAGCATCTGCGTTAATCGCTTGCATTGAGTTCCCTTTCCGGCACCGGGCGGTCCGATAAAGACGATCCGCATCGCACTATGCTCTAGAAACGCGTTAACTCAACGGGAAAACGGCTGCACACTGGCACTTCGCCGAGACAACCTGACGAAGTATTAGAGGCGAATCCACATGGGATTCGCCTCGATTTTGGCTTCCGGTCGGACCACTATACCACAGGCGAAACGCCGCCGCCGGCTCCTTCGAGCAAGCCACGATAGTTTCGCATCACCAAGTGCGAGTCGATCTTTTGAACCAAGTCAAAAGCAACACTCACCGCGATCAGCAATCCCGTACCGCCGTAGAAGCCCGCGATCGAATAAGGCACACCAAGTGAACCGTAAACAATCGTTGGCACAATCGCCACGATCGAAAGGAACGCTGCACCCACGTACGTGATTCGCACCATCACCTTTTCCAAGTAATCGGTGGTTCGCTTGCCGGGACGATAACCTGGGATAAACGTTCCGCTGTCTCGCAGGTTGTCCGACATCTCTTTCGGATTGAAAGTGATCGCGGTCCAGAAGAAACAGAAGAAGAAGATCAGAGCGACATACAACAAGTTAAAGATGTACGACGTCTGGTCGCTAAGCGTCAAACTGAACAAGTTCATGACGTTGAACACGCCCCCACCGCTTTCGAAGCGACCGGCCAAGAAACCGAACATTACGCCCGGGATCATCAACAAGCTGCTAGCGAAAATAATCGGCATGACGCCCGCTTGGTTAATTCGCAGTGGCAAGTGCTGGCGAGTTCCGCCATAGACGCGGCGACCGCGTGTGAATTTCGCAGATTGAGTCGGAATCTTGCGTTGTCCAAGCGTGATGAAGACCACCCCGAAGACGACGCCAACAAACAGCAGCACGAGCAGGATCAAGGTTTCGATCCCCACCTGGCCGCGGCTCAAACCGGTCAATTCGGTTTTCATATTGCGGATCAATTCGTAAAGCGCTTTTGGCATCTGAGCCAAAATGCCAGCCATGATCAGCAAACTGATCCCGTTGCCGATTCCGTATTCATCGATCTGCTCACCGAGCCACATCAAGAACACAGTACCGCAGGTCATTACCAATACGGCAACCATTTGCCAGCCAAAGTACAAGCCCGTGGCATCCGCGTTCAGGAAGTTCGGGTTGATATTGCCATAACCAGTGCTACCACCCGCCATCAACATGAACTTGAGGTACATGTAGCTTTGGATAACACAGATGAACACGGTCAAGTAACGAGTGTATTCGTTCAGCTTTTTACGACCGGCCTCGCCTTCCTTTTTCAACTCTTCGAGCGGCTTGTAGACGCTCCCGAGCAGCTGGAAGATAATCGATGCCGAAATATAGGGCATGATTCCAAGACCAAAGATGGTCGCTTGGCGAAGATCGCTCGCTGCGAACACGCTGACTTTCTCGAAGAAATCTGACGCCGCACCGCCCGCCGCATCGCCCATATTGGTTGCGATCATCGGCAATGGAATGTGGAATCCGATCCGATAGACCGCCAACAGACCAATCGTCAGCAGAACCTTCTTACGAAGCTCTGGAATCGAAAAAATGATTCGTAGTTTCTCAAACATACGTCTAGGCTATCTCAGAGTGTGGGACAGGTCTTTGTTTACAAGCCTGCCTAAATCCTAATGGCAACCTTTTCACGAAAAGGCCACCCCACGGTGTGAACGAAACGCGGTTCACTAACCACTATCGGCGGAGTCTACCGTTTAGGTGGATTTGGAGCGATAGGGAAGTGAGCGGTCGTCCATGAAAAAAAGGGTGAATGCACGCATCCACCCTTTTGATCTAAATTCTAATTTCGGTTCCTGGTACCAGGTTACGCTTTCGCAGCGGCTTGCTTCTTCAAGTCGGCGACGCGTTCTGCTGGAGCACGCTTGGCGATCAACTTGTTGATCGTTCCACCGGCTGCAGTGATTTTCTCTTCGGCCGATTTGCTGAATCGGTGTGCGGAAACAGTCAACTTCTTGGTCAACTCGCCATCGCCGAGGATCTTGACTTCGTCAAAGGTACCCTTGGCGAGATCTTTGTCAGCCAACATCTTCAACGTGACTTCCGCACCATCTTCGAACGCGTCGTTCAAACGACCGACGTTAACGGCGAATACCGAAGTCGCAAAGCGGTTATTGAAACCACGTTTCGGGATACGACGGAACATTGGCATCGCACCGCCCTGGAAGTTGGGCTTGCGGCTGTAACCGCTGCGGCTCTTGTGTCCATTGTGTCCACGGCCGGATGTTTTGCCGGTACCGCTACCTGGTCCACGACCAATACGTTTTCGGTTGCGGTGCTTGGTTATCCCGCGATGCACGTCGTTGAGGTTCATAACGAAACCTGAGTCAATTTCTAATGGTGATCGTTGTCTAGATGGTCGGCGAACTGGAACCGAATTATACGGTCATTTCGTCGAGTTCTACGCCTCGCAGAGCAGCGATCTGCTCGCGAGTACGCAGTTTGGAAAGTGCATCGATGGTCGCTTTGACCAAAGTGACTGGATTGTTGGTTCCGTACGACTTGGTCAAAATGTCGTGGATGCCGGAAGCTTCGCAAACCGCACGAACTGCTTGACCGGCGATAATACCCGTACCAGCACCGGCTGGAATGAGAAGTACCTTCGCCGCACCGAAGTGGCCCCAAACTTGATGAGGGATGCTGCCCTCAACGAGTGGAACTTCGATCAAGCTATGGGCTGCTTGCTTTTGTGCTTTTTGAACGCTCGGAGGAACTTCGTTGGCTTTGCCGTAGCCCCAGCCGACTTTGCCCTTGCCGTCGCCGACAACAACCATCGCCGCAAAACTGAAACGTCGACCACCTTTAACAACGGCAGCACAACGCTTGATCTTGACGACGCGATCCAGCAAATCACCGAGATGATTCTCTTCGCCCGAATTACGCTTGTTTCGTGGTCCGTTACTAATCGTTCTGTCCTCAGGAAATGATTCTTTGTCTACTCAGATCAAACTCTAGAACTGCAGTCCGGCTTCACGCGCGGCTGCAGCAAATGCTTTCACACGTCCGTGGTACTTGTTATGACCACGATCGAGTTTGACTGCTGTGACTCCGGCCGAAGTAGCACGTTCGGCAATCAATTTGCCAATCGCAGCTGCCGCGTCACTGTTGCCGCCATTGTTAACACTATCACGAACCGACTTGTCACGAGTGCTTGCACTCACGATTGTCTTGCCCGCTTCGTCGTCAACCAATTGGCAGCTAAAGTGCTTGAGTGATCGTTGCACGCATAGTCGAGGATGATCCGCACTGCCACGCAGTTTGTTGCGGACGTGATTACGTCGACGTACACGTTTCTTTTGAAGCTTCTTGTTCTTGTCCATCGTTCTATTCGCTAACTCTATGCCCAGTTTTATGTTTGACGCCGAATGACTACTTCGTAGCAGACTTACCAGGCTTGATCTTGACGTATTCGCCTTGGTATCGCACGCCCTTGCCCTTGTAAGGTTCTGGCTTGCGACATGCACGCACATCAGCGGCAAACTGACCAACGCTCTGCTTGTCACAACCCTGAATCACAATGTGAGTCTGGTCAGGACATGTTACTTGCAAATCGCTTGGGATTTTGCGTTGCAGCTCGTTAGCAAATCCAACGCGAAGTTGAAGAACGTCGCCTTTGATCGCTGCCAAATAACCGACGCCTACGATCTCGAGCTTCTTTTCGTAACCTTGGGTTACGCCTTCGATCATATTTTTTACGATCGCTCGCGTCAGCCCGTGAAGCTCACGAGAAGTCCGCTCGTCGTTGTCACGGCTGACGACCACTTCTTTGTCATCATCGTTAACGGTGATGGTGATTTCATCACGGTGTTCGAACGTCAACTTGCCCTTGGGGCCTTCTACTTCGATGACGTTGCCGCTAACAGCTACTTTCGCGCCACTGGCGATCTTAACCGGCTTTTTTCCGATACGGCTCATGGTTATGTCTTCGTTATCTGCAGCGAGGTCTACTACGAGAGCGTCGCCGATTGACTGTACAAAAATGTTGTTTGGATTAAGTTCGCAAGCGGGCCATTGATCGTTCGATCAATTCCGGCCCAGAATACGTACTAGGAAACTTCGCAAAGAACTTCGCCACCGACTTTGTCGCGACGAGCTTCACGATCGCTGATCACGCCTTTACTGGAACTGATGATGCTAATGCCCATCCCTCCGAGTACCGGACGCAACTCTTTGCTGTGGCTGTAAAGCCGACGGCCTGGCTTGCTGATTCGCTTGATCGATTGGATCACGCGTTCGCCGTTGGGGCCGTACTTCAATTCCAGGCGAAGGGTTGGCGAAGGGTTTTCTTCGTCAACTTCCTTCCAATCCCAGATGAAGCCTTCTCGTTTGAGCACATCCGCGATACCACGCTTAACGCGGCTCGTAGGAATGTCCACATACGGCTTCTCAACGCGTACCGCATTGCGAATTCGTGTAAGCATGTCGGCAATTGGGTCTGTCATCATAATTAGTGTTCTCCCCTTTGAATTACCAACTGGCCTTGCGAACGCCTGGGATCAACCCGATGTTGGCGTTTTCGCGAAAACAGATTCTGCACAAGCCAAACTTGCGGTACACCGACCGAGGACGACCGCAAAATTTGCAGCGATTCTCTTGTCGAGAGCTAAATTTGGGCTTTCGGCCGGCCTTCGCGATTTTTGATTTACTTGCCACGGGCGCTGGTTCCGTTGATTAATTCAGGGTCTTTGTTTTGATTCGTAATATGTGGGTCGGCTGCGTCCAACTCGACAATCGTGACTTTAAGCCGCGTCTGTACTTTTCTTCTTCTCGGCCTTAAACGGCATTCCGAACTGGGTCAACAGGTCGCGTGCTTCGTCGTTACTTCGTGCCGAGGTCACGATCGTGATGTTCATTCCCTGAGGACGAGTGAACTTGTCAGGGTTCAACTCCGAAAACACAGTTTGCTCGCTCAAGCCAAGCGTGTAGTTTCCGCGACCATCAAAAGCGTTTCGGTTGATTCCGCGAAAGTCACGGACTCGAGGCAAAACGATCGAAATCAAACGGTCCAAAAACTCATACATCCGTTGCCGGCGTAGGGTGACCATGCATCCGATTGGCATGCCTTCACGCAAGCGGAAACCTGCGATCGACTTGCGAGCCAAGGTGACCACTGGCTTTTGGCCTGTGATCTCGGTCATGGCTTCAATTGCCAGGTCGAGCACCTTTTTGTCGCCGGTCGCCGCACCAACGCCCATGTTCAACGTGATCTTTTCGACACGTGGAATTTGGTGTGGGTTCCCATAGCTATGTTGTTCGGCCAACGCTTTGCGTATGGTCTCTTCATAGCGAACTTGCATTCGTGGTTTGGATTCAGCCATTTTGGCTCAGCTACATCTAATGTGTTGAACGGTTGTATTTTGTTTGCTTTCAAGCCGACGCACTGGACGACTTGCAAGGATCTGCGGCTCGTGTGGCGAACTCATTCGTCCACCGATGTCACCGACTACTACTTTGCGTATTTTGCTCGTGCTGGAGCAACTTTGCCCAACGTCGCACCACTCTTCTTGGCGAAACGCTCTTTGCTGCCATCCGCCAAATAGCGAACGCCTACGCGAGTCGGTGTACCGGTGGTGGGGTCAATCAACATCACGTTGCTTGCCGAGATGGGCATTTCTTTGTTCAGACGCCCACCCTGTGGATTCTTCTGGCTACGACGAACGTGCTTCCAAACTCGGCCCGCACCTTCGACGACAACCTTATTTTCTTTACGATCGATCTTCAGGATCTTTCCTTTGTGCCCTTTGTCGGCACCCGCTGTCACCTGGACTTCATCATCAACGCGGAAAAACATGGCTAATCTGTACTGGGTTAAAAATTTGGATTGCTTAATCTATCGTGGTTTTCTAGAAAGCCAAGTCTCGAGAGCTCTTCAGAGCCCTGATTCTGGCGACTTTCCGTTATTAAACCACTTCGTTTGCCAAACTAACAATCTTCATGAAGCTTCGGTCGCGAAGCTCACGAGCGACGGCACCGAAAATACGAGTACCGCGAGGCGCCTTATCTTTGTCGATCAACACTACCGCGTTGGTGTCGAACTTGATGTAGCTGCCATCGGGGCGACGCGTTGGAGTCTTCGTACGCACGATTACCGCACGGACAATTGCCTTCTTCTTGACTTCACTGCCAGGAATCACGCTTTTGACACTGCAAATAATCACGTCACCCACACCAGCGAATCGGCGGCGGGTGCCTCCGAGTACTTTGATGCACATTACTTGTCGGGCGCCGGTGTTGTCGGCAACTTCAAGTCGGGATTCTTGTTGGATCATGATCTGTCGTGGCCAGTGGCCATTCCGCTACTAAACGAAAATTGTATGGGGATTAACGGTGGTTAAACCGTTTGCCTCGATCTGAATTCGTTCGAAAACGAATCACACCAAAGACATTACGCCTTGTCCGGCTCACCGGCGTGAGTCGCTTCCATGGCTTCCGCCTCGGCCGATGCCTTTCGAGCCGCACGAAGTGCAGCCAAATCGACTTCGGTGCTCTTTTCAAGCACGCGAACGAGTTTCCATCGCTTCAGCTTGCTCAGTGGCTCGGATTCGATGATCTCAACGCGATCGCCAGCACCCGACTCGTTGTTCTCGTCGTGGACGTAACAAATCGTCCGACTGCGAACATACTTCTTGTACTTAGGGTGTTTGACGACACGATTGATCTCGACACGACGAGTTTTGCTCATCTTGTCGCTGGTCACGGTTCCGGAAACAACGCGCTTTGGCATAGGTCTTTAGTACCCGTTGGCGGACGGGAAATTAGGAGTTAGTTGTGTTCGCCTTGGAACGCTCTGTTTGGATCGTTTTGACCCGAGCAATCGTGCGGCGGTTTTTTCTGATTTCGCTAGGAGTATTGAGTCGTTCCGATTGCGACTGGAACCGCAAACGAAACAGGGTTTCACCCGCTTCTTTTGCTGTTGCTTCCAGCTGATCGTCGCTCATCTCGCGAAGTTCGGTTGTCTTTGTCATAGCTTTGAAATGTCTTAGGTGTTGGCGAACTATTCGCGACGACCATCAATTTGGTCGCCGCATCGGACTCACATTATGCAGTGCGTCGTTCGACAAACCGAACTTTCACCGGCAGTTTGCTCGCTAAACGTGCGAAACAGACTTTGGCTTGTTGTTCGGTTACACCACTGAGTTCGTATAAAATGGTTCCCGGCTTCACGACCGCGGCCCAGAAGTCTGGCTCTCCCTTACCTTTACCCATACGAGTTTCCAACGGTGTGCTGGTTACTGATTTCGTAGGGAAGATTCGGATGTAAAGCTTTCCTTCGCCGCGGACGTATTGCTGGGCAGCGATACGACCGGCTTCAATCGTCGTGGCTCGAATCCAACCCGCATCTAGCGATTGAATACCGTAGTCACCGAAGACGACTGTGTTGCCGCGCGTCGCGCTACCTTTTATGCGACCTCTTTGGCTTTTTCGATGCTTGACCCGCTTGGGCATCAGCGCCATCGGATTCGTCTCCGTAAGTACCTTGATTAATCCAAACCTGAATCCCGATGTGCCCCTGTGGCGTCATCGCTTCAGTCGTTCCGTAATCGATCTTCGCTTGCAGGGTGCTCAACGGAATTGAACCCGCAATTTGTTTCTCACGGCGAGCCATTTCAGCTCCACCAAGACGGCCTGCCAATTGGATCTTGATCCCTTTGGCTCCGGCGTCCATTGTCTGCTCAAGCGATCGCTTCATCGTACGACGAAAACTCGATCGTTTGGTCAGTTGTTGTGCGATATCTTCGGCCACCAATTGAGCTTGCAGCTCGGGGCGTCCGACTTCTTCGACTTTCAAGTTGATGCGGCGTCCGATCAAGTTCTGAAGCTCAGCTTGCAGGATCTCAATTTCTTGACCCTTCTTGCCGATGATCAGACCTGGTCGTGCGACGTATAACATCACTCGAACTTCGTCTCGCGTTCGCTCGATCTCAATGCGATCGATGCCCGCGTTCTTGTATTGTGTCTTTTTGGGGTGCTTGGTAATGAAATTTCGCAACTTGCGATCTTCCACCAACAAGTCCGCAAAGTCCTGCTTCGACGCATACCAACGACTGTTCCAGCCGCGTGTAACGCCTAGTCGAAACGCAATCGGGTTGACTTTTTGACCCATAACTTAGGACTCGTGTGTTCTTTTCTAACGGGATTGGTGTGATTTCGCCGCTGCTTTCGCCGGGCGAAGCAATCGATTCGTCAAATTTGGTCGGATTAAACTTCGTCAATCGGCGTCAAGCCAACATGAATGTGGCTACTTCGCTTCTTGATCATGAACGCGGTACCGCGAGCACGAGGTCGGATGCGTTTGAGCATCGGACCGCCGTCGATGCGGACATCGGTCAGCACCAACTCTTCAGTCCGGTGACTGCGGCCATCGTTCTGGTCGGGATCTTGTGCGTTGCCGATTGCACTCTTGATGCACTTCTCAAGCATTCTTGCACCACGTTGGGGTTGAAACTTGAGCGTGTCGAGTGCCTCGTCGGCGTACATGCCTCGGACCAAGTTCGCCAGAAGACGCACTTTTTGTGCGCTGATTCTCGCGTTCCGGTAATGTGCTGTGAAACTTGCCATAACTTATCTCGTGTTCGGTTACACCAACGTGTTACTTCTTGCCGCCCTTGCCGCCGTGACCCTTGAAGGTTCGCGTCGGAGCAAATTCGCCTAACTTGTGACCAACCATGTCTTCGGAAACAAGCACCTTCACGTGCTTGCGACCGTCGTGAACCATGAACGTGATGTTCACGAACTCAGGCACGATCGTGCAAGCACGAGCCCAAGTCTTGATTGGTTCGGCACGTGCACCATCGAGTTGCTTTTGGACCTTGAAGAACAACTTCGGGTCGACGAACGGGCCTTTTTTGCTGCTGCGGCTCATAAATCAATCAATTTCAAAATGCCAGGTTCAAACCGACAACGTTTTAAACCCAGAGGAAAATGTTCCTGGTGAATGTCTTACTTGTGTAGCTTCAACTGGCCATAACGACGACTCTTGCGTCGACGTACGATCGAGCTGTTGCTTGGTTTGCGTTTTTGGCGAGTCGCTCCACCCTTGGCACTCTTGCCTTGAGGGCTAACTGGGTGACGACCACCCTTGGTTCGACCTTCACCACCACCGTGCGGATGGTCAATCGGGTTCATCGCGGTACCGCGAACGTGAGGCCGACGTCCCAACCATCGCGAACGACCGGCTTTTCCAAGTCGAACGTTCATGTGATCACTGTTGCCAACCTGACCAATGGTCGCTCGGCAAACGCTTGGAATACGACGGATTTCACCGCTTGGCAATGAAATTTGAGCCCAGTCTGCTTCGCGAGCCATCAATGTTGCCTGCGTTCCAGCAGATCGGCAAAGCGTTGCTCCGCGACCTGCACGCAATTCAATGCAGCAAACCGAAGTTCCCAGAGGGATGTTCTTCAGTGGCAAGCAATTGCCAACAACCGGTGCGGCGTCAGGGCCATTGTGTACGGTATCGCCAGCTTTAAGGCCAGCGGGTGCGACAACATAATTCTTTTCGCCGTCAGCGTATTTCAATAAAGCGATACGCGCCGAACGGTTCGGGTCATATTGTACGGAGTCAACTACCGCAGGCATTCCGTCTTTCTGACGACGGAAGTCGATGACGCGGTACATTTGCTTGTGTCCGCCACCACGGTGACGTGCTGTGATCTTGCCCTGGTTGTTGCGGCCGCCCGTTTTTCGCTTCTTGCGAAGCAAATTACGCTCTGGCTTGGCACCAGGAGTCAAATCGGCAAAGTCGCTTACTGACGCGTTTCGGCGTCCAGCACTTGTCGGTTTGTAGACTCGGATTCCCATGATGATTCAGTCAGCAGTTAACAGTTTGCAGTGGTCAGTTATGTTCGATGTCGCAGCGAAGTCGCTGCCAATGTTGGCTAGAAGAAGTCGATACGGTGATCTTCGCCCAGCTTGACAATCGCCTTCTTCCAGTCGGCGGTGCGGCCGGCTCGGAAGCGGTATCGCCGTGACTTGCCCTTCCGAGTCTGTGTTCGAACCTTTTCGACCTTCACGTCGAAAAGAGTTTCCACAGCCTTCTTCACGTCGAGCTTGGTCGCGTCGCGGTGAATTTGGAATGCGTATTGATTATTTCGGCTTGCCCGGTGTACCCCTTTTTCAGTCACGAGCGGGCGAAGCAGAACCTGGTGGGGTTCCAGCTCGATCGGACTTGTGGGTGCGGGTGGTTTGATGTGTGCCATTGTTTCTTCGCTCGGCTAATACGTTGTTTGTTCTGCGGTTGCGACTATTCGATCCGGTGGGCGGTGCCATCGGTTTCGATCGCGGACGAGTTTTGCTTTCGCTCTACTCGTCACTGGCTTGCGTGCCAGCAAACGATCCGTCTTTGATCTTGTCCATCGCGTCCTTGGTGACCAGCATCCGTTTGGGACGCAAGATTTCCAACGCGTTGAGGTCGCGAACCGGGTGGACGCTGACGCCTTCGATGTTACGGCCGCTCTTGTAAACAACCATGTCTTGGTCTGCGGTGGCTACCAAAGTGCTCGAACCTTCTAGGCCCAATGCCTTCAAGATCGTCGCCATTTCTTTGGTCTTTGGCTTTTCGAACCCAAGGCTGTCGATAACGAGCACTTCGCCGTCGTCGATCTTGGAGCGGATCGCCATGCGAGTCGCCAACCGGATTGCCTTCTTAGGCAAACGGTAGCTGTAATCACGAGGCTTCACTGTCCGGGCTACACCGCCGCCACGGCGAATGTTGGTTCGCTTGCTACCGGCGCGAGCGTTGCCCGTTCCTTTTTGGCGATACATCTTTTTCGTTGTACCGCTCACTTGGCCGCGAGTACGAGTGTTGTGTGAACCTTGGCGTTTGTTCGCCTGGTACATGACAACGACATCGTGCAGCAACTGCTTGCTGACGCGGTTCGCGATTGTCTCGGTATCGATATCGTACTGACCGACTTCGCCGCCGGTAGCATTGTAAATGGTTAGGGATGCCATCGGATGCTTTAACCCACTTTGTTAGTTTGGCGGACCGAAACGAAACCACCATTTGGACCGGGAACTGCACCGCGGATGAGTAACAAGTTGTTCTCGCCGTCGATACGAACCAACTCCAGGTTTCGTACAGTCGTCTTTGTGTTGCCGTATTGACCTGCCATTGCAAGGCCCTTGAAAACGCGGCTCGGTGCTGCTGAGCAACCCGTGCTACCCGCGTATCGGTGACATTTCTTGACACCGTGCGACGCTCGTTGCCCAGAAAAGTTGTGCCGTTTCATAACGCCTGCGAAACCGCGACCTTTACTTGTGCCCGTCACGTCGACTTTTTTGACTTCGGCGAACTGGTCAACCGTAACCGTTGCACCCACCTCGAGGTCGCTTTCGCCTCGAAATTCGCGAACGAATCGTTGCGGCTCGCAACCAGCCTTGGCAATCGCTTCAACGCCAGCGGCGGCGCGATTCTTGGCTCGCTTGCTATCTAGCTTCGCAACATGGCCTCGCTCGCTGCGAATTGCAAGGCGGCGTGGCTTATCTTCGAATCCCAACTGAACTGCTCGGTAACCGTCACGCTCTTCGTTGCGAAGTTGTAGGACATGGCAGGGGCCCGCTTGGATAACCGTTACCGGTACCGACGTGCCGTCTTCCAGGAAGACCTGAGTCATCCCGACCTTTCTGCCGAGAATTGATGGTGACATATAATTCATCTCGCCCCGTCATTTTGCGGGACGTCCGTCGTTCGTGTGTTGGAACCCAAGATCGCCGAGCCGAACCTGTAGAGACCGGGTTGCGTCGCTAATCAATAGCGAGGCAAGACTCTGTGGTTATCGACTCGACTTCCGTTCATTTCGGAAACCGTTGCTTCTTAAGACTGAGTACAAATGGTGCCGCGGAACAGCCAACGAAACGTCAGAGGGTTTCGGAAGAGTTGCCCCTTCATCGGGACAACAGGCAGTTCCACTCGGCGATTGACCAGTCGGCTTAGCGTGCTGATGCCTTGATTTTGATATCAACACCGGCCGGAAGGCTTAACTTGTTTAACGCTTCGATCGTCTTGGCGGTAGCCTGGACAATGTCGATTAGACGCTTATGCGTCCGGATCTCGTATTGTTGACGAGATTTCTTATTTACAAAAGGACCCGACAATACCGTGTATCGCTCAATGCGAGTCGGCAACGGAATCGGTCCATGAACTTCACTGTGTGTTCGTTTTACCGTATCGACGATTTCCTGTGCACTAATGTCCAGCACAGAGTGATCGTATGCTTCCATACGAATTCGGATAACCTCACTAGCACCGGCTGACACGTTCGCAAGTCCGTCGAAAAATAGGGTAAGGAAAGTTGTTGTATCGGTGCCGTTTGTGCCAGTTGTTTTGACTGGCCGAGCACGATAGAACTCCATGGTCCCGGAGCGGATATTCGCCCAGGTGGAAGGCGGAGAATTTACGCGCGATTCCGATTTGCGTCAACGGCTGTTGAACGTTTCGTGAAAATTCTTTTCAATTTCTTTATCGGTTAACACGTCAACTGAGGCGGCCCGGCAGTTTAGGAGGTTCGATTGCATCGCAAACGTGGGATAATTCGAGGTTTTACGCTTTTGGTTGGCTTGGTGCCGTTTGGCTTGTTAATTACCGCAAGCCAACTGAGCCCGAGCCAACAAGGGCTTGGCACGCATCAACAGCTCGGCCTTCCACCCTGCTCTTCACGGATTATCTTCGGGTTTCGCTGCCCCGCATGCGGAATGACCACATCCTGGTCCTATTTCACGCAGGGCCACTGGTTGCAAAGTGTCCAGTCAAATTCGGGCGGTTTTTTGCTGGCAATTGCTGCTTGTGTCGTCGTGGTAACATCGGCAGTTTGCGTTGTTAAGCCAGACTTTGACGTCATGCGGTATCATAAGCAGGTGGGCGTTGCCGCGATTGGGATCACATTGGTCACGCTAGTGGATTGGGTATTTCGTCTCTATCAGTGAACAACTGCCAGTGAACGACAGCGACTGATCTGATTGCTATCGGCGGTCAGGGTGATTCAATCCAGCTATCGTCACCGATTTATAAAATCGGTGTGGCGTAGAGTCCGTGAAAAAGCGTATGCAGTGACTTTGACACTCTTTAGCTTTAATAGGAATCGCCTTTTTGCCGCTGTGTTGTCGCAGTCGGCATCGGTTCGGTGATGCGAAAGGATTCGCTAACAATGACAAAACCTACATTTGCTCAATCCACAGCCGCCGTCACCGGTATCGGCCTCCTGCTCTTGATGCTTCTGGTGACACAGACAGGCTGCCTAGGGCTGATGTCCAACGTTATTCACGCCGTTGGGGCGGACAAAGTGCCTGCCGATTACAAGGATGCGAAAAAGCTGCAAAAGTGCCGGCTCGCAATCGTCACGCTAGCCGACAATAGCGAGTATTCGGACAATATCTCGGCCCGATTGTTAAGCCGTTATGTCGGCGAAATCCTAACGCGAGAATTGTCCGACGTGCGTCTGGTTCGCGAAGACGAGATTGCGGATTGGCGAGACAGCAACGGCTGGGACAAGGTTGACTTTGCGGCCATTGGTAAAGGGGTGAAAGCCGATAAAGTGATCGGTATCGAACTGCGAAACTTGCGACTTCGCGATGGAGCCACGCTCTATCGAGGCCGCTCAGACGCTACTCTTGTCGTGATCGATGTCCCGACCGGAGAAGTGCTATATCGTCGTGATTTGGATGAATACACCTATCCCACGACCGCTGGACAATACACCAGCGAAACTACGGAATCGCGTTTCCGAAAACTCTACTTGGGAATGTTAGCAACCCAGATCGGACGCTCGTTCCACCCCTACGACTTCAGCGACACGATCGCCATCGATGGTGCAATTGCGAGCCAGTAGAGGTTGAGCCGAGGACACTGGTCGCGTCCCCCCGATTTGTACAATTAGATAGTCGTCGTTTACCCCGCAAAAGTAGCGTTTGCTGAACGCACTTTCGCAGGGAACGATCGGTAAAACGACTATTGAAGGTCGTCGAGTGAAGGCAAGTCCGCAGCGGCCGGGGCCGCAGGTGCAGCGGCTGGAACTGCAGGAGCTACGACTGGAGGTGCAGGTGCGGCAGGTGCTGCGACTGCTGCCGCAGCAGGGGCCGCAGCTTCGATCGCAGCAGCATCAATCCCAGCTGGCCCGGCGACGTTCACGGCTGCTGGGTCGATAACTGCCTCGGCAGCGACGTCTGGCACGTTGATGCCCATTGCAACACCCGCCATCTCCAATTCTTTTGCCGCAGCGTGTTCGATTTCGATCGCCGTAGGCCCGGCCATCTCTTTCAGGATTTCGATTTGCTCGGTTATTCCCTCCATAAACAGCATCTCGTCTGACTTTGTTTGATCATTCAATGCCTCGACGACCAATTTCATGTCTGCCAGCCATTTTTCGACAATTAGTTTGTCTTTGGCCTCGACGGATGCAAGTAACCCAGCGGGTGTTTTAGGGATGCCAGTATTGGGCGATCCACTCGCGCCAACGTGCAATTGCTGAATAATATGAAGCAGCCGTTTGCGAGACGCAGTGACTTCCGGCGTTTGAGGTATCGCGACTGGGGCCGCGGTCATGCCGTACATGCCGCCGTCCATCATCGAGTCCATGCCGTCCATCATCGATTCCATGCCGCCCATCCCGTAGCCAGCGTCCATACCAGCGTCCATGCCAGCGCTACTTTCCATGCCAGCGTCCATCATTCCACCGCCGGCAGCCATGTCATCGTAGCCGCCTTCCATTCCCCCCATTCGTCCTGTCCCTGGCTTTGGCACTTCGTCTGTAATTCGCAAATGCGTATCAGGAGTTGATGGTTGGACAGCGGCCTGGGTGGGGCGTTCTAGTGATTTCAGTCGTTTAACCTCGTCCTGAAGTGCTATCCAAACGCGTGCAGACCAGTTTTCGAGTACATCACTCGGCGATGCAACTTGCCCTTTAAGCTCCTTCATTTTCCCGGCCCGCGCCGCTGAATACAAAGCGATCATGTTTGGACGTTTTTGGTCCGTGCTGATACTGACCAGCTTTTTCGCAAGTTCCGGAGTGGCGCTGGTTCGCGTGAAATCAAGGATATCGACGGCATAGCGTTGCAGAAATGCATGCGCTTTTTCGCTGCGATTTTGAGGTACTGGGGCATCCAGTAATTCAGTCATCAACTGGGTCAATTTGGTCCGTTGATTCGCGTCTAAGGTGTTAAAACCGTAGGTTACATATCGCCGGATTCCATGAAGTGCCGCTGCCCGAACCCCTTCGGGGCTATTTTCGTCTTCATACAATTTGATCAAAATCGGAAGCGAGTTAGAGAGCGGTACAGGGGGTTGTTGCTTGAGTTGGTCCGCCTGTTTCATGTCGAGTCGCCCCAACACGAGCGTCGCGTTAATGCGAGCAATGGGGGCATAGTTTCCCTCCGCAATTTTCTTCATCCCATAATACACCCACTTCAAGATTTCCGTGGCTGCCGGGGTTCCACTTCGCTGGGCGCGAGCGAGGTAACTCATCGCCTCTTGAACACTCTGCGAGACTTCTTCGAGCGATTCCGGCTGAGTCATCTTGGCCGGCAAGTAATTAATGAAATACGCCTGCGCCACCCGCTTTTCCGCGTACGCGTTGATGTCGCCACGATGGCTGGCAAACCCGCCTGCCGCACGCTCCATTCGCTTGATGGTTGATTCATTCTTGAAAGCATCGTTCATCGGAATCGAGTCGAATTTCGCTTCTTGACCGTTCGCTTGAACGCCAAAGTAGCCCATCGTCGCCACTAAAATCGCCAAAAACATGGCGAGCAGGCGTCGATTGGACTGAGAATGCGACGAGTGGATTTGGGTTGTCGCGGGAAGATTCATTCGGATTACCCGTGAAATGCGGTGCACACCGTGAAAATCGATGTGGTCTGAGAAGAGTTGGTTTGCTCTATTATCTCAGACTGGGTGCCCAAGCGTCAAACAATTCTCGAGCTATGGTTCGAGAAAAAACGTGAAAATCGGAGGGTCAGACGGGCAATGCCTATTTCATGGCGGAAATTAAACAGCGGTTGGAGTGAACGATGAGTCGACCGGCAAAACATTCCTCACAGCGGCACCAGTCTCCGAAGGTTCGCGAATCGAAGGTGCGTGAGCGGGGTTCAGCACCCTTTGCCACAACCACAGCCAACCCAATTCCACCGCGTGATACCCATGTATTGCAGCGATTGGCTGACGAAGTGGCCTCACGCCGCTTCACCACCGACCAGATCCATGCCTGGCAACGCGAGATTTACGAGCAAACGCTCTCGCTCAGCCGTTTGATTAGCCAACCTAACTTCACCAAGGTCGGACGTGACGACCTGGTGCGAATGATCCAAATGTATGACGAGCGGTTCTTTGCAGGAAAAATTCTGCCCACCGCCCGCGCCGAAGGGCTGTCGTTTGGTTTCTCGTCACGGATGACGCGAGTCGCCGGTAAATTAGTCACTCACTATCCCCATGGCATCAATCGGCAACGAAATTTCGAATTGATCCTCTCCTCGACGTTGCTTTTCCAAACGTTCGAGGACGTTGACCGTCCCGTCGAGGTGACAGGCCGCGTTTGTCGCAATCGACTCGAGGCGATGCAGCGGATCGCCGAACATGAGTTCACGCATCTGATCGAAATGCTGATCTGGAATAGCGGAAATTGCAACGAAAAACGCTTCCAATCAATCGCGAGCCGCTATTTTGACCACCGTGATTATCGGCATGATTTGATCACACAGCGTGAACGCGCGTTGACCAAGTTTGACGTTCGCGTCGGAGATCGAGTTCGCTTTGTTCACGATGGACACAACATGCTCGGACGCGTCAATCGCATCACGCGTCGGGCAACCGTCTTGGTCGAAAATCAAAAAGGGGAACGGTTTAGTGACGGTGGTCGCTACGTCCGCTACTACGTGCCGCTCGAAAAACTAACCAAGATAAACTGAGCCCAAGATCAAGTAGCCAAAGGGCATTCGTAGGGTGTCGTCCCCGTCGCGGACGTTCGCTACACCAAAATCTCCTCGACGACACGGCCTGCAACATCGGTCAAGCGGAAATCGCGTCCCGCGTACGGGTACGTCAAGCGAGTGTGATCAATTCCCATTAAGTGCAAGAGGGTGGCGTGCAGGTCATGCATGTGCACGCGATCGGTCCGAGCGTAGTAGCCGAAGTCATCCGTTTCACCAAACGCAAACCCGCTTTTAACTCCGCCTCCGGACAACACCATCGTAAAGCCTTGGGGGTTATGGTCGCGTCCATTTTTGCCTTGCACCACGGGCGTTCGGCCGAACTCGCCACCCCACACAACAAGCGTTTCGTCCCATAAACCACGGCGTTTTAGGTCACGAACGAGCGCCGCGACTGGCAAGTCTGTGGCGGCCGCGTTTTTGTTGTGACCGTCTTCTAGATTGCCATGCTGGTCCCAAACTTGTCCGCTGCTGACACTGATGAATCGCACACCCGCCTCGGCCAATCGACGCGCCAACAAACAACCGCGGCCATACGAATCGGTCGTCTTTTCGCCAATCCCATAGTCTCGCAGCGTTGCTGCGGATTCGTTGTTCAGGTTCATTACCTCGGGCGCAGCATTTCGCATTCGCGATGCCAAGTCAACCGCTTCGATCGCCCCTTCGATTTCGCGATCCGCACCACTGCGGGCCAAATGCCGCTGGTTCATCTCTTGAATCAAATCGAATCGATCACGCAATGATGCCTCGTCCTCGCTGCTGTCAAGAAACGGAATCTTGCCATCGCCGAATCGGCCGTTGCGTCCGATCACGGTCGCTTGGTGCATCGCCGGTAGAAACGCGGCGCCGTAATTACGGGGTCCGCCATGCGCCGTCGCGGGCGAGATGGCCACATGCGCCGGCAAGTCGGGATGCCCGCTGCCTAATGCGTAACTGATCCACGCTCCCACGCTCGGACGCACCAGATTGTCGCTGCCGGTGTTGACCATTCCGACGGCTTGTCCATGCGATTGCCCTTTTGTGTGCATGCTGCGGATCACACACATCGAGTCGATTTCAGATGCCATGTGAGGCAGCAAATCGCTGACCCAGAGCCCCGATTCGCCGCGTTTTTTGAATTTCCACGGCCCGTTCATCAGCGTCGGGACCGCGTCAATGTTCGGGGGCAACGCAAACGGCAACGGCTTTCCGTCCTGTTTCGCTAACATCGGTTTGTAATCGAACGTGTCGATGTGACTCGGACCACCATGCATGAACAAAAAGATCACGCGTTTGATTCGCGGCGTAACATGAGGCACTTGGATTGCCGCGGCGGAACAAGGCGAAACAAGCGAGGGTGCCGAAACCACGAGCGACCCCAGTCCGATGCCGGCAGTCGTATTGAAGCGTCGTCGTGAAAAAGTCATGTTGGGACCTTGGGGGATCGGCGGGGTGAATTCGAGGCCCGCAAGTTCAAGTGGGGCGAGTGTGGTTGGAGGGGATGCTAGTCGAGTAGACGGAATTCGGTCGCGGCAAACATCGCGGCTATAAACGCGTGCCATCGCGAGGTCGAGTTCTCGTGGCCTGCGAAAAATGCGGTGGCAAGTCCACGGTCCTCCGCCGTCGGCATCCTCTGAAAACAACATCGATAGGCCTCTTCGATCCGTGCCGAAAAATCGGAGTGATTACTGCAGATTCGCTTCGCCGTCGCCTCGGACCACTGCTTGATTTCGGGGCTGTTGATCAACACCAACGCTTGCCCCGGCACATTGGTGGTCGGACGTTTGCCCACCAAAAGGTCGGGATCCGCCGAGTCCAGTGCTGTCACCAATGCCGGTACATAACCGCGGACAACCGGCATATACAGGGTGCGGCAGGACTGTGAAAACGAACCGATCTCGGAGTTGCTGTCGCTGTTATTATTCGAAACGAGCGTCCCCATTCCCTTCATCGGTTCAAAACGAGGGTTGCGATCGAGTTGGTTCGCGGCGACGAGCATCGTGTCGCGGATCGCTTCGGCGGGCAATCGACGGCGGTGTACTCGCCATAGAAGACGATTTTCGGGATCGATTTCACTTGAAATCGAGTTGAGCGCCGACGACCGCTGGTACGCTTGCGTCGTGACGATCCGCCGGATCAACGGTTTTAATTGCCAACCACCTCGTAGAAAATCAGACGCTAGAAAGTCGAGTAATTCAGGGTGCGACGGACGTTCGCCCTGCACGCCAAAATTATCGACTGTCCGCACTATCCCTTCGCCCATCAGATGCATCCAGACACGATTGACAAACACGCGAGCCACGAGCGGATTGTCTGGATCAGTCAACCAATCGGCCAATTCCAAACGTCCGCTGCCCTGAGGGGACGCAATTGTGGCGGTCCCGCCGCTACAGACTTGCAAGAAGCCACGATGCACAACGTCGCCCAAGTTGGCCGTCTCGCCGCGAATATGAATCGGGCAGTCCGCAATCGTGTCGCTGCTTCGGTCTCGCGGTGCCATCGCCAAGGGTAGCGGTTCGGGGGGATTCTTTTTCAGCTCCGCGAGCTTTGCTTGAACCTGTTCCCGTTCGCTGCTTTTTTGTTTGACCGCTTGGGCGATGCGAGGATCCGGTTTCGGCTTGTCTGCTGACTCGCTCGTTGCGTCCACCTGCAAAAATTGGATCGCGTCTACGATCACATAACCGTCGGTGTTGGCGTTGCGGATCGTGACGATGGCCTCTTGATCTGCGTTGAACTGGAACTCACCAAGCGAATTCCAGATTTCGTCGATTGCCGCGGTGCGTTGGTTAACGAACAGGTCATGGACACCGCTTGTGTCCTGGATTGTGACGGGAACCTGTGACGCACGGTTGGAGCCCGGCGAACCTGCCAGCCGGATTTCATAACGTCCCGACTTAGGCAGACGCACGGAAAATTGAATCGACAGACTACCTTTGTCCGCGTTGTTATCGTGCACATATCCTTTGGACACGAAGGTGTGGAAAAGCGTTGATGCTTTCCATAGTCCCGTCTTTTTGCCTTCCTCGTCATCGATCACTAGCCCGCGGTGAGTAGTGCGTTCTTTCAGTGCCGACAATTCTTTGTCGAGTTGGTTCAAGCTGTCCTCGAGCGATTTTTGTTGTTGCTTGTGATCCGCCAACGCTTTTTTGTGTTTTTCGCTGGTCGGCAGAGGCGTTTTGTTCCACGTGCTGACGTACTGCTGGCTTTCTCCGTTCAGCGTTTGGGTGCTGCGGAAGATTCCAGCCAGCGCGTAGTAGTCTCGCATCGGTACAGGATCAAACTTGTGGTCGTGGCAGCGAGCACATCCCAGCGTCAGTCCTAAAAAAGCACGTCCAACGGTGTCGATCTGTTCGTCGACCACATCCATCTCGAGCTTGACTTTGTCGCGTTCGCTCAGCATCTTCGTCCCCAACATCAGAAACGTCGTGGCGACCAAGTTGTCCCAACGCTGCGAATCGCTTGACGTGGGTAAAAGGTCGCCGGCGATCTGTTGCTGGATCATTTCGTCAATGGATCGGTCGTCGGCAAACGAACGAACCAAATAGTCGCGATAACGCCAAGCGTCATGATGAGTTGCGTTGAAGTCGGCTCCGTTGCTGTCGGCGTACCTCGCAAGATCCATCCAATGACGAGCCCAGTGTTCGGCAAACCCCGTTGAGCTTAACAGTCGATCGACAATTTGGTTCCAATGTTGTGGGGATGGATCGTGTTGCCACGCTTTTTGTAAATCGAGGCTCGGAGGAAGTCCGGTGAGATCAAAGCAAAGTCGTCGCAGGCGAACTTCCGGCGACGCCTGCTGATTGGCGTCAATCTTCGCTTGCTCGAGCTTCTCATCTAAAAAACAATCGATCGGCGAACTGCGGAAACGAATAGGTTCGCCCGCCGCGGAAGTTGCAAGCGTTTTTTGCTTTGATGTGATGGCGATGGGAATCGCCGGAGCTTCGATCGGGCGAAACGCCCAAAACTGTTTACCCGCTTCGATGTCGATTGCGGGCTTCGATTGAGGAATCGCGGCCGAATGGTCTCGCGGATCGATCGCTCCTGCGGAAACCCATTGTTCGAAATCCGAAATCACCTGGGCTGGCAACCGTCCTTTGGGCGGCATTTCAGTCGACTCGTAGCGGATGGCGGAAATCAATACACTCGCCTTGGGGTCACCCTGCACAATCGCAGGTCCACTGTCACCGCCGCTCATCATGCCGCCCGAGGAATCCAGTAATAGCGATCCGCCAAGATCGTCCGAGCTCGATGAGTGGCACTCGTAGCAATGTTCAACCAGCACGGGGCGGATGCGGCTTTCAAAAAAGTCGACCGATCCTGGTTCCTGAGAACATGCAGTCAGCGAAAGAGAAGCCAACTGAAAAACGAACCCAGCGGTCAAAATGACACGACCATTCATCGAGGTGGGGACTGTGGCCATGGCGTAAGTCTATCGAGTGCAGGGCGGGGATTGACGTCGATGGAGGCGGGAGCGGCCGTGGACGCCACCTATGGGCATTTCGGCACCCTCCTAGGTTAGCACAAACGGTTTATTCCTGCACAATAGAAATGAAGCTCGCTACACGTTTTCGTGGCGGTAAGGTGATCACGGATGCCGCCGGCCGTTTCCCTGTTTTGTTCCATCACACCAACGAATTCGACTTCCATGAAGATTCTGATTTTGACCGGCGCCGGAATTTCGGCTGAATCGGGCGTACCGACCTTTCGTGACGCCAATGGATTATGGGAAGGGCACCGATTCGAAGACGTCGCCACTCCCCAAGCGTTCCAGCGGAATCCGGCCTTGGTTCACGATTTCTATAACCAGCGGCGCCGTAGTTTGTTGGACGTTCAAATCCAACCCAACGCTGCTCATCGAGCCTTGGCTGAATTCGAAGCGGGGCATCAGGACGATTTTTTACTCGTAACGCAAAATATCGATGATCTGCACGTACGCGCGGGAAGCAAGAATGTGTTGGCGATGCACGGGGAACTTTTGAAGGCCCGCTGTGTCCGTACGGGAGATGTTTTTCCGTGGCGAGACGACCTCGATGAATCGACACCCCATCCGACTCGACCTGAGATTCGCGGAACACTTCGTCCTCACGTTGTTTGGTTCGGCGAAATGCCGTTGGGCCTTGATCAAATCGAAGAAGCGGCGAACCACGCCGACTTATTTATCGCGATCGGAACCTCTGCGGTCGTCTATCCCGCAGCTGGGATTGTCCGGCAAACCAAGCCAACCTGCCGAAAGATCGAAATCAATCTCGACGCCACACCAAACTCCGGTCAGTTCGATGAATCGATTCGAGGAAAAGCGAGCATCGAAGTGCCCGCGTTTCTAAAAAGCCTGAATGGCGGTTGAGTAAGCAAGACTCCAAGAAAAAATCCCGACGGCCTCGTCGTATGACGCAGGCAGAGCGGGATTTCAATTTCACCGAGGACTTTGGAATCGTCTTGGTAAACTATTTGATCTTGAACAGTTCAACAACAAAATGCAGGGTCGCGTTTGGCGGAATCGCATCTCCGGCACCCCTTGCGCCATAACCAAGCTCCGATGGAATCTCGAGTTCGATCATTCCACCTTCGCCGACGAGTTGCATCCCTTCGGTCCAGCCCTTGATCACACCGCTCAATGGAAACGAGATCTTGGATGCACGACGATAAGAGCTGTCGAAAATCGAACCGTCATCCAGCCAGCCTTTGTAATGCACTTCGACACTGTCTTTTGCGGTCGGTTTTGCTTTATCGCTCTTGCGGAGAATGCGGTACTTCAGCCCGGAGTCCGTTTTCTTGAACTCGGCCTTCGCATCGTCATCGATCGCACCCGGCTTTTCTTTTTCTTGCGGATCGACTGGGCCCGGCTTCAGTTTCGATTCTTTGTCTTCCGAAGGGACTTCGTCGCCATTAGCGCCGACCGTCATGGAAACGAATAACAACACCAGTAAGACGGTTTTCAGCATGCGGAACATCCTAAACAGAGAAAGTTGGTGAATTTGTGATCGGCAAATCATAGCAGAATGCAAACTCAGCGTGTGCCGGATCAGGTGCCGGCAAGTGTCCCCGGATCCGGCGGATGCGAATGTTTCCTCATAGCGAAAGTCGCGAAAACGCTTTGCGGTGTTGCGAAAAACGGAAACCGACCAGCGGAGTCATTGCACCCGAACCGCTGCAACAATTTGCTGTGTGCACTCGGGAATCGCCCAGTTGGCAATGAGTCTGTCGCCGGTGAATCTCAAGTTCGGAAATGGGAAAGCGGCGCAGCAGCGTATACAATCGTTCGCAATCGATAATCCAAGCGACTAACAACTTTGCTCCACTCCAAGAGGTTACCCATGAAATTAAACAGCTTTGTTGCTGGTCTCTGTATACTCATTGCCATTGCAGCAGCGAGAGCGGAGGCAGATCAGGTCCAACCGGCCGCTCCCTTTGTATTGGGGTATGCCAATCAAGTCAGCGTCGCTGCGGGTGAAGAGATTTCGTTTCACGTTTCGGCCAGTGGCGACGCATTCGACATGCGGGTTGAGCGAGTCGGAGCAGAGCGAACGACGGTGCTCGAGAAATCGCAAATTGCCTGCGCCACCCACCCCATTCCTGATCGCGCGTCGTCGCATGGGTGCAATTGGCCGGCCGCACTGACAATTACGGTCCCTAAGGATTGGGCCAGTGGTTATTACGAAGCAACGTTGACGTTACAAGCCGGTGAAAAGCCAGCTCGCAGCAGCCTGTTTTTTATCGTACGGGCCGCAGAAGCAGGAAAAAACACCAAGATCTTGTTGGAATTGGCGACCAATACCTACAACGCCTACACCAACTGGGGCGGGCACAGCTTGTACGGCTATCACGACCGGGATGGGATCCAAGGACACCGCGTTTCATTTGACCGACCGCTGCACTCGCAATTTACTAAATGGGAGCTGCCGTTTGTAAAATGGGCCGAGGAAAATGGTTATACGCTTGACTACGCGTCCAACTGCGATCTTGAATTTCATCCCGAAATCCTCAAGCAATACAAATTAGTGCTCAGCATCGGGCATGACGAGTATTGGTCCTCGCCCATGCGAGATCATCTCGAGCAATACATCACCGATGGCGGCAACGTCGCTTTTCTGACCGGCAATACCTGCTGTTGGCAAGTGCGTAGCGAAGACAACGGCCGAGCGCTGACCAGTTGGAAACAATCTTTCAATAGCGACCCTCTCTATCGCACCGGCGACCACAAACTGCTGAGTACCGCGTGGAGCCATCACCTAATTGGACGACCCGAAAATGAACTAACGGGACTCGGATTTTTGTGGGGCGGCTATCATCGCAGCCATGGTCAATTCATGGATGGATCAGGAGCCTTCCAAGTCCACCGCCCCGAGCATTGGTTGTTTGAAGGGACCGATCTAAAACGCGAAGACCGATTCGGAGGCGAACACTCAATCGTCGGTTACGAATGCGATGGTTGCGAAATTGACTGGGTCGATGGGTTGCCCTTTGCAACCCACCGCGATGGCACGCCCGATTCATTCACCATCCTGGCAACCTGTCCAGCACGCTGGGCGCCTGGCGATTGCTTCTGGTATGACCGCTTTCCGACAGACCGTGTTGGCAATGCAGTGTTCGGAACTTACACCCGTGGCGGCACGGTGGTCAGCGCCGGAACAACCGATTGGGCACACGGACTGGCAGGCAACGATCCAAACGTCGTCCAAATCACACGCAATATTCTGGACCGATTGGTCGCTCCCTAGAGCATTTTTGCGGTGCAGACCCGTACTTAGGTTCACCGCCAGGCCACGTTTTGTGAAAAGAATGAAGCGTGCGAAACGGAATTCACCTCCCCTTTGGGGAGGTCAGAGTCGGCGGTAGCCGGCTCTGGGTGGGGCTCGGAGTGTTAGATGTGGACCGTGCAAGCTTGGTTTCACCAACCCTCCCCGACCGCTATCGCGGCCGACCCTCCCAGGGGGAGGGTAAATTGCTATTCACCTCCCCTTTGGGGAGGTCAGAGTCGGCGGTAGCCGGCTCTGGGTGGGGCTCGGAGTGTTAGGAGTGGACCGTGCAAGCATGGTTTCACCAGCCCTCCCCGGCCGCTGTCGCGGCCGACCCTCCCAGCGGGCGGGTGAAACTTCCTGAGGCAACGGCCTTTCTCGCTACTGACCGCGCATAAAAAAACTCTCTTGCAGCAAAGCTGCAAGAGAGTTTTAAAAATCCGGCAATACCTACTTTCACGCTGGTATGCACTATCATCGGCTCAGAAAGCTTGACTTCTGTGTTCGGGATGGGAACAGGTATAACCTTTCTGATATGGTCGCCGGAAAGACACACTTGCGGGTATTTCACCGCAAGTGCGCCAGATTGTTTGGTAGCTATTATATATCTGAAAGAGTTTTCTTCTTAAACTTCGTCGAAGCCATGTATCCCTATAGAACATGAGTGCGGGATATCGATGGCCAAACTTTCGCCCGTTAGTACTGGTTAGCTCAACACGTTACCGTGCTTACACGCCCAGCCTATCAACCAAGTCGTCTTCTTGGGGGCTTTCGACTAATGTCTACGAATCCTAATCTTGGAGCGGGCTTCACGCTTAGATGCTTTCAGCGTTTATCCGTTCCGAAGTTAGCTATCCAGCCGTGCCGCTAGCGCGACAACTGGTACACCAGAGCTTCGTCCAACTAAATCCTCTCGTACTAAAGTTGAACCTCCTCAAGATTCGTACGCCCACGGCAGATAGGGACCGACCTGTCTCACGACGGTCTGAACCCAGCTCACGTACCACTTTCATTGGCGAACAGCCAAACCCTTGGGAGCTTCTACACCCCCAGGATGTGATGAGCCGACATCGAGGTGCCAAACCGCATCGCCGCTGTGGACGCTCGGATGCGATAAGCCTGTTATCCCCGGAGTACCTTTTATCTGATGAGCGATAACCCTTCCATTCGGGATTACCGGATCACTAAGACCTACTTTCGTACCTGCTCGACTTATGGGTCTCGCAGTCAAGCACACTTCTAACTTTACTCTCTTCGCCTGATTACCGACCAGGCTGAGTGTACCTTTGCACTCCTCCGTTACTCTTTGGGAGGAGACCGCCCCAGTCAAACTGCCCGACTGACATTGTCCTTCGCCCCGATTCAGGGGATCGAAGTTAGAATTAAAATATAACCAGGCTGGTATTTCAACGACGGCTCCACGGGCACTAGCGTGCCTGCTTCGAAGCCTCCCAGCTATCCTACACAAATTATATCTCAACCCAATATCAGCCTACAGTAAAGGTTCACGGGGTCTTTCCGTCTAACCGCGGGTATGTGGCATCTTCACCACAACTACAATTTCACCGGGTCTGTGGTTGAGACAGTGCTCCAATCGTTACGCCTTTCATGCAGGTCGGAACTTACCCGACAAGGAACTTCGCTACCTTAGGACCCTCATAGTTAGGGCCGCCGTTTATTGGGGCTTCGGTCGCCAGCTTCGCCGTGAGGCTAACCGTCTTCCTTAACCTACCAACACCGGGCAGGCGTCAGTCTCTATACATCCACTTGCGTGTTAGCAGAGACCTGTGTTTTTGATAAACAGTCGTTAGAGCCGATTTTCTGTGGCCCACTTGCGTGGGCGCCCCTTATCGCGAACTTACGGGGCCATTTTGCAGAGTTCCTTAACCACAGTTCTCCCGAGCGCCTTAGAATTCTCATCTCGCCTACCTGTGTCAGTTTTAGTACGGTCAGTTGCTTAACTTCGCAGCTTTTCTTGGACGTCCTTCCAATGACTTCGAGAACTTAAACGCTCTCGAGCTATACCTTGGCTTATGTCGGGTCTTTTAATCCCCAACACCTCAGTGTTCGCTACGGACATTTCTATTCGTACCGCTCACTTTCCGGACGCCGTCCCTGCGACTAGATACACAACCGGCACAGGAATATTGACCTGTTATCCATCCCCTACGCTTTTCAGCCTCGGGTAAGGTACCGGCTAACCCTGGGCGGATTTGCCTTCCCCAGGAAACCTTAGGCTTTCGGCGAATAGGATTCTCACCTATTTTATCGTTACTCATTCCGGCATAATCACCCGATGACGCCAACACCGCTCGTTACCGTACGGCTTGTATCTCGTCATCGGCGCTCTCCTACCACTCTAGTAAACTAGAATCCGCTGCTTCGGTGTTTTACTTACTCCCGTTCATTATCGGCGCAGAAATGCTCGACTGGTAAGCTGTTACGCACTTTTTAAATGGTGGCTGCTTCTAAGCCAACATCCCAGCTGTCACAGCATTTCAACTTCCTTAGTGACTAAGTAAAACTTCGGGACCTTAGCAGGCGATCTGGGTTGTTTCCCTCTCGACTCTGGAGCTTATCCCCCAGAGACTGACTGCCGCGGTACGGTTACCGGTATTCGGAGTTTGGTTCGGTGGGGTACCCTGGGAAGGGCCCCCATCCGATTCAGTATCTCTACCCCCGGTAACTAATTTACACGACGCTATCCCTCAAGATATTTCGGAGAGAACGAGCTATCTCCTGGTTTGATTACACTTTCAGTCCTCCCCACAAGTCATCCCCTCAGTTTTCAACCTAAGTGGGTTCGGTCCTCCACGCAGTTTAACCCGCGCTTCAACCTGCTCATGGGTAGATCACACAGGTTTCGCGTCTGCAGCATACGACACATTTCGCCCTATTCAGACTCGGTTTCCCTTGGGCTTCGTCCCGGAAGGACTTAACCAAGCCGTATACCACAACTCGCCGGATCATTATGCAAAAGGCACGCCGTCACACATTAAAATAGTGCTCCGACCGCTTGTAGGCACATGGTTTCAGGTTCACATTCCTCCCCTAGCAGGGGTTCTTCTCACCTTTCACTCACGCTACTGGTACGCTATCGGTCGTTAGAGAGTATTTAGCCTTACGGGATGGTCCCCGTGGATTCAGTCCAGGTTTCACGTGACTGGACCTACTCAGGTGCTTCTATGGTGCATGTTTATTTTCGTGTACGGGGCTGTCACCCTCTATGGCGATCCTTCCCAGAATCTTCCACTAACAACACACAATCCAATATCGAAGTCCTACAACCCCGCGAAGGAAACCTTCACGGTTTGGGCTATACCGATTTCGCTCGCCGCTACTGACGGTATCGATTTTTCTTTCTCTTCCTCTGGTTACTTAGATGTTTCAGTTCACCAGGTTGTAACTAGCCTGCCTATGAATTCAGCAGGTAGCAATCAGGCACCCCGGGATCATTGCTTGTTTGTCAGCTCCCCCAGGAATTTCGCAGACTTCCACGCCCTTCATTCTTCTAACGCCAAGACATCCCCCATGTGCCCTTAATAGATTGGCCATCGAAATCCCGAACTCAAAAGTGTTTAACCACCATTGAACGCGAAATATCGTTGGTTTCTATGATTAACGATATCACATGTGGTGATTGCTGCTTTACTCCACCTTCTCCGAAGAGAAAGCTTCACTGACTACAGCAATCACGTTGCACAGAATCCTATAAGAATACATTCTTGCCAACGCTTTCAATTGCAACCCACACAGTAAACTGCGTGAATCGAATTTCGGCGTTGGCAACGCTTCTCAGAACTTGTTTTCACTTCTCTCGCTTTGAAACAGAGCCTCCCGAGACCGAGTCCCGAGCTGAACTGCCCTAATTACGAGTGTAGTGCTCTTTCAGATGCCAACTACCAAACAACCAAATTGTCAAATATCAATGCGTTGCGTTCGAGTGTAAGTCGATGGTGCAACGGACGCTGCCTTGTGAGCAGCCGGTCGACGCCGTGTTTTGGCCCGCGAGCAAATCGCGTTCCGTTCTTGGCGTCAGCCGGTCGTTCACAAGTGAGGGCGAAGAATACTGTCGGGTGTTTTCTTCGTCAACCGCGTTTCAAGATGTTTTTTTAAGTTTCTTGAAATTTGGTCGATTCGCTTGAGAGTCGTGTTTTTGGCCCCTTTTGGGCCGCCGCACGTGTGTCTCAATCGAGAAGGGAAAGATAGCGATCTGAAACTTTGGGTCAACCTCACTTGGAGGAAAAGTTTAGATTTTGGTCGTGTCAGATGAACCTTTCGTGAAGAAGGATTCACAGGACACTTATGTATCTTTCACTTCACCACAATCACTTTCATGATCATGGTAAGTGGAGGTAGACGGACTTGAACCGACGGCCTCCTGCGTGCAAAGCAGGCGCTCTCCCAACTGAGCTATACCCCCATGGGAAGTCGGAAGTGTAAAGGCGAAGGGTGAAATGTAAAGAGGTCAAATACCGCTTTTCAAACTTCACTCTACTTTCTTGTTCACTTCCTACTAATGGGCGTACCAGAACTCGAATCTGGGACCTCGTCGTTATCAGCGACGCGCTCTAACCAACTGAGCTATACGCCCGAACTGTCTTGACCCAGTCTCAAACTAACGAAAGTTCGCTAGCAATGTCGACTGTTTCAAGTCACCTCTTGAAACTCGGTTTATGGCACTGGTTTGTTGCCACAAAATTCCAAGAGGGGCAAAGTTTACGCAAACTAATTTGGCTGTCAAAGGGAACACACACCTCGGAACGACAAATTTGGCTGCTTTTCTGTTCGAGACTCCTCCAACTACCGTTTTTTTCCGCGTTTTGGCACGGGAAAATACTGGCTTATTTACGGGCGAGACTCGCAACCGTCTTGCGAATCCTTTTCTTCGTCCAAACGCCGGAGGTCTCTTAACCTTTCCAAAAAGATTCTATCACTTTTAGGTGTTTGGGCACTTTTAGGCGATTCTGCTTCGCTCAATAAAATCGACATTCCCACCGAAGCATAGGTTCGGGCACAATAACTGGTATTGCTGCAAATGCAAAAGACCGGAAAGATCCGGCAAATGTCTGTTACCCCGCCAGCAACTCTGCTGAATGTCCAATGTTGGATTGTTGGCGGCACTCCCCCTCCCAAGACTCTTTGATGGAATGTTTGGCATGAAGGATCTTCATCCTCCCGTACGACCTCTTCGATGCAGAACCCGCGTCGCACGCGTGGTTGATTTGATTTACAAGCTAAAAAGCCCGTTTGCAAAGGCGGATCGGTCGGTCTCGAACACCGCTGTCCGCATGGCCACAGGGATGTTCGTGGGTGGATTGCTCGCGATCCAACCCGCATCCGCCGCAACGCCCTCGGCTAAGGATGCATTGCAGTTGAAGCCAGTCCAAGCCAATGTTGACTACGAAATTGTCGAGCCGGCTTCGTTGGCAAAATGCACTGTGGCTGATTTGGAACATGATGATTGGTCAGGCTGGGAGGTGCGTTCGGGAGACGGAACGATGCTTCGCCGTTTTGCGGACACCAATGGTGACAACAAAGTCGACCTGTGGTGCTATTTCAACTATGGAGTCGAGGTTTATCGTGACATTGATCGCGATTTTAATACGAAAGCCGACCAATATCGCTGGCTTGGAACCGCCGGGACGCGTTGGGGAATCGACGAAAACGAAGATGGGAAAATTGACTCTTGGAAGCAGATTTCGCCCGAAGAGGTGACTGCGGAAGTGGTTGGAGCATTGGCGGATCACGACGCTGCTCGGTTTGCTCGATTACTTGCGACCGGAAAAGAACTCGAATCGATTGGATTGGGCAGTGAAACGGCGCGTCGTCTTGGCACCAAGGCTTCCCGTGCTGCGAAAGAATTTGCTGATTTTTCCAAGCGTCAAAAGGCGGTTGGGCGTGACGCAAAATGGGTCCAATTTGCTGCCGCGACGCCCGGAGTTGTTCCGAGCGGGACCGAGGGAGCAACTGCGGATTTCACCGTCTACGAAAATGCGGTTGCGATGTTTGAAGACAAATCCGGCAGTGGGCAATTGCTGGTGGGCACGATCATCCGCGTGAACGATGCTTGGCGAATCGTCGATTTGCCTGCCGTTGGCGAAAATGGCGAATCGGTAGCCCAGTCGTCCGGGAACTTTTTTACTCCAGGTGGAATGGCTCACTCTGCCGCCAGCCTCGATTCGGGAATGGGGGCTCAATCTCAGCAATTAGTCACCGACCTTGAGGAAATCGATCGCAAACTTTCCTCGGTCAGCAACCCCAAAGAGTTGGCCAAACTTCACGAAACACGGGCCCAGTTGGTTTCACGGTTGATCAAAGCGACTGAGAACCCCAGCGAGCGAGATGCGTGGACACGCCAATTGGTCGATACCGTCAGCATGGCCACGCAAAGTGGCGTCTATCCCGACGGAATCAAACAGTTGCAAGCCATCGTCCGGTCGCTAGGAGAAAACAATGATTCGCTGAAATCCTACACCGAATACATGATGATTGGCGCTGAATACGCGCTGCGTCAAACACCGGACGCCGATTTTGCAGAGGTGCAGAAATGGTATTTGGAAACGCTCACTGAGTTTGTCGATCGCTATCCACGGATGCCCGAATCGGCTCAAGCGATGTTGCAGTTGGCGCTTAGCAAAGAGTTCGAAGACAAAGAAAAAGACGCTCTTGGCTACTACAAAAAGGTGGCAGTCGCGTTCCCAGGAACCGATACCGCCGAGAAAGCCGAAGGCGCCGTTCGCCGACTTGAATCGGTCGGACAGGTAATCGATTTGCAAGGAAATACGATCGATGGCAAGCCGTTTCGATTGGCTCAATTGCGTGGCCGTCCCGTTGTACTGCACTACTGGGCGACTTGGTGCGAGCCTTGCAAACAGGACATGAAATTGCTGCGTGCTCTGCAAGCGCGTTACCAAAAAGCGGGCTTGGTGTTGGTCGGTGTCAACGTGGATGCCACCAGTGAAATGGCCAAGGGATTCTTGAAGCAGAACCCGTTGCCGTGGATCCAATTGTTCGACGATGGAGGGCTCGAATCGAGCGACCTTGCCAAGGCGTTTGGCGTGCAAACGTTGCCGACCATGATGTTGATCGATGACCGAGGACGCGTGGTTCGCCACAACGTTCGTGCCGCCGAGCTTGAATCGGAACTTGACAAGTTGGCTAAATAAGCAGTTCGATCCCGAGTTGCAATGTTGTTAGCTCCTTCGCCACCGCCCCCTGCCGGCGTGGCACGTTAAACCAAAGCCGCCTGAATCTCAGCCAGAGATTCAGGCGGCTTTTTTCGTTCACGATATTTCGCTTCGCGACAACATTACCTTCGATGTTTGAGGTTTAATGATGCATGAGCGTGGGGTGTTTCGGCATTTCTGCGGCAGGTAATCCGCTTCGCCCTTTGGGGACGGACAATCACTGCGGTTTTGAAGTGATGGCACTTTTTTTGGCGGCGAATCACGCTTGGTTCCGCGTTGGATTGTTTAAGCAACCTGTGCAGTGCGAGTCGTTAAAAACGGCAGTTAACTCTTTTCTGTGAAGTCACTTTTCTAACGGGCAGCGGTCACGATGGCTAAGCGAGATGATCTTCTTCGTCGTTTGAAACAGGCCGATCGGCGCCGCGGTCGACGTCCGTCTACCGCATCAACGCCCAGTGTTTCCGGGCATCAGCCTGCTGCCGCGAGCGAGTCTGGAAACCAGCCAGATGTAACGGCGTTGATCGTTTCCGAAGTGCTTGCGTTCACCCGTTCGGACAAAAGTTGTCGTGATTCGCAAGTCGTTTCCGCGCTGCGTGCATTGCTGCGGGGGTCATCGCCAGCGGTGGATTCGGCACGTCGTTTACGTGATCAATTACAGCGCATTGCCGATCGCCCCGACGTCAAGCTTCGCGACTTTCGCAGTTCGGTCAAAGGGCTTTCGGAACAAGCGATGCAGTTCGATCGTGAAGCAGGCGATGACGATCGGTTCTTAAATTATCTTGCAGTGCTGGTCGAGTAACCGTATTGATCCAGTAAGGCCAAGAATGCGGCGTCACTTTTAGCCCGAAACAGCACTCTAGAAACGTTGAACATGAATCGCACTCCTATTCAAAATCCGTATCTCTCCTCGGCGACGACAAGCAACAGCAGCAATTGCATCAACCTGAAAGGGCTCGTTCGCACGGGCCAGGTTATTGCGTTTGCCTTGATCCAAGGAGTGCTTTTTATAACCGCAATTCTGGCCTATTTGACGTTCCTGTCAGGCGATGGTGGGCCTGCGAACGCAGGGCCCGCCAGCCCGCCTGCTGAGGACAACTTGGTGCTGGTGATCATCGGGGTGGTGGCTTGTTTCGTAGGCTGTTTTGCCTCGTTTGTGGTCAATCGCTTGATGAAAGGGATGGCGATTCGGCAATTTGTATCGACGGGCGAGGAAGTCGCTTTGCCGATTGACGAGACGGCGACGATGACAGCCGAGATCAGCAGTTTGCTGACAACCTCACAAACACGGATGATCATCGGCATGGCGCTCGTCGAAGGAGCGGCGGTGATCAACGCCGTGATAATGATGTTGGACGAAAACGTGATTCATCTTGTGATGATCGCATTATGTTTAGCCGCGATGGCGGTCCAGTTTCCAACGCTGCGAAAAAAGTTGGATCTGATCGAGTCCGCTGCCCGCGCATCGCAAGACCGAATTTAAGTAGGCCGGACCGCAGCGGAGCGGAGTTCCGACATGGCAGCGAGAAAAGAAGGGGGAAAAGAGAGCTCGGAGCTGGGAGCTGGGGATTTACCCTCCCAGAGGGAGGGGCGGCCGCGATAGCGGCCGGGGAGGGCCGGTGAAACCAAACTTTCACGCTCCATTTCTAACACACCGAGCCCCACCCAGAGCCGGCTACCGCCGACTCTGACCTCCCCAAAGGGGAGGTGAAATTCGTTTCACCCTCCCACTGGGAGGGTCGGCCGCAGGAAGCGGCCGGGGAGGGCTGGTGAAACCAAACTTTCACGCTCCATTTCTAACACACCGAGCCCCACCCAGAGCCGGCTACCGCCGACTCTGACCTCCCCAAAGGGGAGGTGAAATTCGTTTCACCCTCCCACTGGGAGGGTCGGCCGCAGGAAGCGGCCGGGGAGGGCTGGTGAAACCAAACTTTCACGCTCCATTTCTAACACACCGAGCCCCACCCAGAGCCGGCTACCGCCGACTCTGACCTCCCCAAAGGGGAGGTGAAGTTGATCCTTGTCTATGCAAAGTCGTCCGACGACTTCGCTCGTCGGTTTCTGGTTTTCCACCATGCTGCCGAAAGTCTTCGTGAGTTTCACTCCGGGAAGACGTTCGGCTCACAGCTAACGCGAAAACACCCCAATCGTGCCGCCAAAGTAGACGGTATCGCTGTCGCGACCTTCCGTGGTGATCATCTGCCTCGCATACGCACTGAGGCGAACTCGCGGCGTCCACCAGAAATGGATGCCTGCTTCGGGATAGATCGCGGCCAAGACGCCATCGAACCGTGTTTTTTCTTCCCCCCATTCGTCGATGCGTCCATCATCGTTGTTGTCGACGTGGTCGTTGTCGGCCAATTCTTCGCTTTCGGCGTATCCGGCGAATAGCCCCAGACCCACGAAAGGAGCCAGTCGGGTAGGCGTCTGAAGACGGAGTCCCGTTTCGCCTCCGATGTACGAGTCTTGGCTGTTCACCGCGGCGATCAACCCAAAGCGGTTGGTGAAATAGGAGGTCCAGTACCCGGTGGCTCCCGCCTCGAGTGTTCCCATCGCATCGCCATCGGTGCCAAGCGAACTGATTCCAGCAGCCCCGTACAAACCGAACATGCCTTCAACAAACCGAGCATCCGCAGCCTGTTTGACTTTGCCCGGCAGATCGAGCTTGCTCGCTCCATCCTCGTATTTTTCCGAATAGATCGGATCGTCCATCGCCCAACGAGACTTGGTCAGCCCATCAGGCAGCTGGGCAATCGAGTTGGAGGGGTGAAACGTCAGCCAAATGCCAACAACAAGGATGCTGGCAACACGGAAACACTTGTTTTCGAAGACGTGATCGGAGTGCTTCAATGGTCTGGCTCTGACAAAAGAGGGGCTGATGGGTCAGCGTTATCAAAACTCGAGCCCTGTTCGCAATACAAATGATGGGAGGGAGATGGGGAGATGGGGAGATGGGGAGATGGGGAGATGGGGAGATGGGGAGATGGGGAGATGGAACGTGCACGGTCCATTTCTAACACTCCGAGGCCCCACCCAGAGCTTGCTCCGCTCGCTCTGACCTCCCCAAAACAAGTTTTGGGGAGGTGAAATTGCACCGGCCTACTCACTACTTCCCAGACTCCCAACTCCCAACTCCCAACTCCTCACTCCTCACTCCTCACTCCTCACTTCCCCTTCACCGTATTGCCATCGACTTCCCACCCCCCGTGATGCTATAGCCACTGCTTCAGTTTTCAGTTTTCGCGATACGAAAAACGAGGTCGGCTCTGATGAAATTTCCAACCCCACTTGCGGGATCCTTCTGCGTTTTGATGACGCTGGTTGGATGTTCATCGGAAAAAGCCAAAGATGCGGCTGGCTGGCAAGCGAATGTCGAAACGAGCGTCGAGGCCACTCAAACGCCCGAATCCGACAACGCGTTTACGGTCGCTTCGCCAGATTCGAACGCAGGGTTTAAGTCCAACGCACGCATGCAGTCGATGCCACGTGCGGAATACTCCGTTGCCCCGCCGCAGCCTGCGGCCAGTTTCCAGCAGCCGCAGGCAATGCGTCAGCCACAGGCGATGCAGATGCCCCAAGCGATGCAGATGGATGCTCCGTCAATGCAGATGCAAGCAACCGAGTCCGCGGAGCCTCGCGGCAGCCTTCCTGCCGGGACTCATCGCAGTGCCGAAGGCGGTTTTGCTACCGTCCAAGTGTTTTATGCAACCGACCGCATGCGAGGCCCCTTGTCGCTCTCGGACTACGAAATTACTGGTCAAAAGCAAGTCGTTCAGCTGATTGCCATCGTCGCGATCGCACTCTTCTTATTCGCCCTGCTGAATTGGATGCGAGGCCGAACGCGAACGGGTGGCTTGTCGGCGATGATGGGCGGAGCCGCCGCTTGTCTTGCCGCAGCATTCATCTCGATGGGGCAAGCCAATATCGAAAAGCATGGCGTCACCTACTCGGGCGACCGTGGAATGCTGGTCCGTGGCGTCTGCGAAGTCACCGTGCCCGATTCGCATCAACGAGGACTCGTCGAACGTCCCAGTCTGCTGAAATTCGAATTGCATGAAGATCAACGCGACCACATCGTGTTGACCAGTGCGATTGAGCTTGCTGAAACCGACTTTCAGAAACGCTTGTCCGAAACGGTTGCCCAATCCAGCGATCAAGACCTGTTGGTCTTCATTCATGGCTACAACGTTGGCTTCGAGGCGGCGGTTCAACGCACCGCTCAAATCGCCGTTGATCTTCCCTTCGAAGGCGTTCCGGTTTGCTACAGCTGGCCTTCGCAAGCTTCGTTAATGGGATACACGATCGACGAAAACAATTCGGAGTGGACGATCACCCACTTGAAGCAATTTTTGACTGAGCTGGCGAACGAGTCCGGAGCGAAATCGATTAATGTCGTCGCCCACAGCATGGGTAATCGAGCGATGACGGCGGCGATGCAGCAAATTCGCTGGGAATTACCCGCGGGTGCTCCCGCTCCGTTTGATCGCATCGTCCTAGCCGCCCCCGACGTCGACGCCGACCGTTTCCGTCGCGACTTGGCTCCGGCCCTGTTGGACGTTTCTAATCAAGTCACGCTGTACGCATCGTCGGACGACCAAGCGTTGATCGCGTCCAAAAAAGTGCACGGTTACCCGCGTGCTGGAGAGAGTGGAGCCAATATTGTCGTCGTACCCGGAGTCGAGACGATCGACGTCAGCGGCATCGACCTCAGCTTGCTGGGGCATAGTTACTACGGCGACAACGAATCAATGTTGCGAGATCTGTATGAGCTCGTTCGTTCACGATTGCCTGCCCCACAGCGGAACATGTTGATCGCGCGGCAAGCAGGCGAGATGATCTATTGGCAGCTCGCCCAGCGTGAAACCACCCCGCTGCGATAGACCGACGTAGCATAGGCTTCCAGCCTGTGAGCAAGCGCAACTGTGGAATTGGCTTCCAGCCTGTCATCAAGCAACTGCATCATCGTCCCCATGCCAGCTTGTCTGGCATAAGCCAAGCCTTACCAATTTCAAATCTTCTTCACCCGTGAGCCAAGCTCGCGGGGGCTGAAAGAAGATGTCCCCGCGATGACAGGCTAGAAGCCTTTTTATACCCCAAAACTCATTTGCTTGAATGCAACGAACGCTTCAACGATGGTCGAGAAACGGTTCATCCCTCGCCAGAGAGTTCTTGAGCCGGCAGGACCCTGCGATTTTTTGTCGATGTAGCCGCCTAGGATGGCGATCGATTTTCCGAACGCTTCCATCGTTGGTGGAGACTTCGGATCGACCGGGCGTTTAGTTAGAAATATCATGATCGCCATCCATTCGTCTTCGCTAAAGTAGACCGTGCAGGGCGACTGTCCGTCATGACGTGTGGCGCCCTTGAGGTACTCCACTCTCCAAGCGACGACCGTGAGCATCGAAAACGCTCGTATATAACGCTCCAATGTTTCGTACTTCATGTCTTCGATGTGAAGCCCACTTTTAAGTGTTTTGAAGTACAACTCCACTAGCCAACGAAAACAGTAGCCGGTCAAAACCTCGTCAATTTCTTCCGCCGAACTGACCGGCAGGGTTGTCAGAAGCATCCAGTTAATCGGGGCTTCACCGATTGGCGGATCCACCTCGAGCGACTCCACCACATTGATCCAAGTGTCGGTCAACTTGCCAGTGCTGGACCGCCCGGTTCCGGCAACTTTGACGCGCACGCTGCGAAATTGCACCAGCGCTTCGCGTGAAATACGTGCCTGTTTCCGAGCTCGTTTCTTATCATCTGGAAGCACCGGAGCGTCTCGGCCACCGATCGAAACCGTTTTCTCTCCACGCCAAGCGACCTTTGAAAGCGTCTCTTCAATTGTCGTGACATCATCAATCGGCGAGCCGGTGACCGCATCGACGGCGGCGACGATCTTCTGAGTCCGGCACTGACGAATGATGAATCCATAGTTCTCTGGAAACTCCGCCGCCTCGGCCAGCAGTTCGCCAATGTCCGATTCGCTGTCGGAAAGCTGAATGAACTGAGTTTGCGGCATCGAGCGGGCGATTTGCTCGCCGCTTTGCATCATTTCCATCCATCGGCTGCTCTCTTTTTCTTCAAAACAGCGTCGCTGCCGTTCGGCTTTGCGCTCCTTGGCTGGCACTTCCAATGACGTCGCATCACGAGTCCAAAGAACTTGGTCGACCACTCCCAAGGGGATGCCTGGGGCAGCAACGGCGTAGAGCGGATGGTAGAAAAAGCCAAAACGTTTGCCGCCCGAAAGCGGTCCTGCCCCGCTGACCTGCTGCTTTGGCTTGGTCAGATCGAACTCGGACGAGTCCTGATCCAGAAAGACCCGTTTGTGCTCGCCGCATCGCTTTCGAGCGGCCTGATGATGTGCGTCGAAGATTTGATCCACGTCTACCTTGGGGTTGTTGGCTAAGCGATAAATTCCCTTCAAGTCAGCTTTGGAACGAACACGGTCCGGTGTCGACTCGCCGATCGAGGAAGCTTGAGAGACAAACTTAACAACGCGATCCACCCGCCGCTTGTGGCCCAGGTCCAACGATTCAAATTCCTGCCGTACCCAATCGATAACCATCCGTGCAACCTCCGTGCGATGAAAATCTAAATCGCAGAATCATTCGCACACACACGAGAAAAGGCAAGAAAATGTTTTGGGGTATAAAAAGGCTAGAAGCCTATCCCACAAAAAGAACCCAAGGCCCCGCGTCTGCGGAACCTTGGGTTCATTGTTTTTAACAAGCAATTTTTAACTGGCGAAAGCTTCCGCCTTACGCGTTCTTAGGTGCTTTACGCAACTGGATCCATTCGCTGTGGAATGTGCCTTCCATGTCGGTCCGTTGGTAGGTGTGAGCACCAAAGTAGTCACGTTGCGCCTGTAGCATGTTGGCAGGCAAACGGGCCATGCGGTAGCCATCGTAGTAGCACAACGCGGTGCTGAACGCAGGGACCGGAATGCCCAGGATCGAAGCCGCAGCCACCACGGCTCGCCATTTCTCTTGAGCGTTTTCGACAGCCTTCTCAAAGAACGGGTGCAGCAGCAAGTTTTCGAGGTTCGGGTTCTCGTCGAATGCTTCCTTGATGCGATCCAAGAAGACTGCGCGGATGATGCAACCGCCACGCCACAGCAAGGCACAGTCGCCGTAGTTAAGGTCCCACTTGTGCTCAGCCGATGCCGCTTGCAGTTGGACGAAACCTTGTGCGTAGCTGACGATCTTCGACGCATACAACGCTTGGCGAACTGATTCGATGAACGCTTCGCGATCGCCGACCAACTTCATTGCAGCCGCTCGCATCTCTGGATTCGATGCTTCCGAAGGACCATTCAGCGTTTTGCTTGCTCGCACGCGAGCTTCCTTCTGAGCCGACAAGCCACGAGCGAACACGGCGGTGGTGACCAACGTGCTAGGCACGCCGAGATCCAATGCCAATTGGCTCATCCATTTCCCGGTTCCCTTGGCACCGGCAACGTCCAAGATCTTGTCGACCAGATAGCCATCGCCACCTTGGTCGTCTTTGACGCTGAAAATATCGCGGCTGATTTCGATCAAGTAGCTCGACAAGTCGCCTTGGTTCCACTTTTCGAACACGTCGTAAAGTTCGTCGTTCGACAAGCCGCCGACTTCGCGAAGCAGTTGGTAGCCTTCGCAGATCAGTTGCATGTCGCCGTATTCGATTCCGTTGTGGACCATTTTGACGTAGTGACCCGCACCGCGAGGTCCGACCCATTCGCAACAAGGGATGTCGTCGTTCGGGCCGACTTTGGCCGAGATCGCTTGGAACATTTCCTTGACTTCGGGCCAAGCCGCTTCGCTGCCGCCGGGCATCATACTTGGGCCCAGCAGAGCGCCTTCTTCGCCACCGGAAACGCCACAGCCGCAGAACAGCAGTCCCGCTTCTTCGACCTTCTTGGTGCGTCGCTCGGTGTCGGCGTAATGCGTGTTACCACCGTCGATGATGATGTCACCAGGCTCGCACAATGGAATCAATTGGTCGATGATCGCGTCAACGGCGGGGCCAGCCTTGACCAACATCATTAACTTGCGAGGCCGTTTTACCGATTTGACGAATTCTTCGATCGTGTGAGTGCCGACAAAGTTTTTGCCTTTGGCTCGGCCGTTGATCAGCTCGTCGACTTTCTCGGTCGTCCGATTGTAGACGGCGACTTTGTAGCCGCGACTTTCGACGTTTAAGGCCAAGTTTTCGCCCATCACCGCTAGTCCGATGAGGCCAAAATCGCAATCGCCACTCATAATGTTTCCAGAGTTCGAGAAGGAGTCGTATTAAATGTTTTCGCGGATTTTAGACGCTGGGAGCCCAGTGGGGAAGATCCGAGAGCGGGGGCGCGAGGCAGGGGGGGAAGAAGCAGCCATTCGGACGGGATAGTAAAGTAGGCCGGACCGTAGCGAAGTTCCATCATGGCAGGGAAAAGGAGACACGAAGAGAGGGATATGGCGAATAGAATTTACCCGCCTACTGGGAGGGTCGGCCGCACGATGCGGCCGGGGAGGGCTGGTGAAACCACGCTTGCACGTTCCATTTCTAACACAACGGCCCCCACCCAGAGCCGGCTTCCGCCGACTCTGACCTCCCCGAAAGGGAGGTGAAAATGGTTTTACCCTCCCACTGGGAGGGTCGGTCGCACGATGCGGCCGGGGAGGGCTGGTGAATCCACGCTTACACGTTCCATTTCTAACACACCGAGCCCCACCCAGAGCCGGCTTCCGCCGACTCTGACCTCCCCGAAAGGGAGGTGAAATCGAATTTGCCCCCCCGCGAGATCGCAAATGACACGCGGGAAGCCTCCCATATCCGTTTCAATTGCTAAAACTCGCCCAATCCGCCTCGGAATACCTGATATCCGGCTTTCGTTTGTTGATGCAGTGCCCTACGGCGATTATTGTCAAAGGACGCGAGCTGTATAAGCTGCGTAGTTCACCCATCTTTTCGCAAAGTCGCCTCCTCAGGCTGAGTGATGAAAAAAACAAATCGTATTGCTGTCCTCGTTGTTTTCGCCGCCCTGTTCTCTCTGGGAACTGGCCAGGTTTCGGCCCAGACACAGCTGGCGGGTGTCGACGTGGACGCCCAAGGCATCTTGAAGGTCAAACAATTTGACCCTCGTCTGGCCAACCAACGGCTGATCGAAGCTCGAAATCATGCCGATACCGGAGTGATGCAGACGAGCAAATTGCGAAAAGTCTCGCTCAACCGACTCGAAGCCGCGATCGCCAAGCAGCTTGAGGCCGGTGGCACGATTTCGGAGGACATGCAGGCGTTGGCCGGTTTGACGTCGCTCGAATACGTTTTCTTCTACCCCGACACCAAAGACATCGTTGTCGCCGGTCCTGCCGAAGGATTTGTCGCCGATCCCACCGAACGATTGGTGGGCATCCAGTCCGGAAAGCCGACCGTTTTGCTCGAAGACCTCGTGACCGCCCTACGAGCTTATGCCCCTGGTGCGAAACCAACTTCGTTGATCAGCGTTTCGATTGACCCCACCACCGAAGGATTGCAGCGGATGCAGCGATTCTTGGCCTCGGTTCGCGGCCGGGTTCAGCCCAGTGACGCCGAGCGATTGGCGATGGGACTGAAAGACAACTTAGGGCTGCAAACGGTCACGATCAAAGGCATTCCCAACTCCTCTCACTTTGCCCGTGTGTTGGTCGAAGCCGATTATCGCATGAAGTTGGTCGGCATCGGATTGGAGCGACTTCCTGTTCGTTTGCAAAGTTACGTCGATCGTGCGAACCCGAACACAGTAGCGTCTAACGCGATGGAGCGTTGGTATTTTCAACCCAATTACGACGCGATCTCGGTTAGCGAAGACGGCTTGGCGATGCGAATCAACGAGCGAGGAGTGGAGCTCGTTGGTGCCAACGAACGCGTTGCCGATGGACGTCGGATGCAGGTCGCGGGCAAGGTGAACCGCGCCAGCCAAACGTTCTGCAAAGATTTCACAACGGCGTTTCCTGAGATCGCGAAAAAGGTTCGCATCTATGCCGAACTCGCCCAATTGATTGACGTCGCTGTCGCAGCCTCCTACATCCAAGAGCAAGATTTTTACGGTCAAGCCGACTGGTCAATGCCGGTGTTGCAAGACGAATCGATGGTTTCCGTCGAAACCTACACTGCTCCTGAGCAAGTCGAAACTGCCGTGAACGCCGTGTGGCGAGGCAACACGCTGATGACACCGCTCGGCGGTGGCGTGAATGTACAGCCGCGACAAGCTCTGAAAGCCGAGCACGTCAGCAAAGACACCGATGGTCGCGTGGTGAAAACCCGCAGCGAAGCAGGCCCCGCCGGCCTGAAAGAAGGCCAATGGTGGTGGGACTGATCCGGTTTTTTGCCTTTTCGTGTAGCGAAAGTCGCGAAGACTTTCGAAATGTGGGATAGGCTTCCAGCCTGTCATCGCGCTGGGGGTGTATCAGGATCTTTAGCAAGATCCACTACATCCACCGCTTCAATAACGCACCGCCGACCGCGCCAAAAACGCATTGCGGGCGTATGATAAGTTCCGTGCTATCGCTCCCCAATGCACCGGTACGGAACGCTCATGAATCGGCCCAGTGAATTTCGCATGCCCAACGACGAGTGTCGGCTCGTCGTGGTCCAAGACCAATTGCAGCCGTGTCCTTATCGCGACGAAGCCATCGCCAGGATGCCTTTGAGGCTGCCAATCGGCAACGTCACCCTCGAAATTACCGATCAAATGTTGGTCATGGGGTTTCGCCGAAGCGGCGACTTTGTCTACCGCACTCAGTGCCCTGCATGCCAAGAGTGTCGACCAACGCGGATTGACGTCACCACGTTTCGGATGACGAAATCGTTCAAGCGTGTGCTGCGGCGCGGCGATCAAGATTTGACCTGTCAATGGAATCCACCAAGTGTCGATCCGCTTCGTGTTGAAATCTTTAACCAACATCGGCAAGTCCGAAACTTGGGGCTCAGCGACGAGCCTGTCGATGAAGACGCCTATCGCTCGTTTCTAGCCGACTCGTGTTGCCAGACTCAGGAATTGTCGATCTGGAAAGACGGCGAGCTGATCGCGGTCTCGATTGTCGACTTGGGCCGCGAAAGTACGTCGGCCGTCTACACCCACTTTCGTCCCGATCACAGTCGATACAGTCTCGGAACGTACGCGGTGCTAAAGCAGATCGAATGGGCGCGAGAAACCGCGCGGCGTTACGTTTACTTGGGCATGTACGTCGCCGAGAACGAGCATTTAAATTACAAGTCCAGATTCAAGCCGCAGCAGCGGCTAATCGAAGGAGAGTGGATCGATTTCGACGAGAGTTAAAAAATTTTACCCTCCCTTTCGGGAGGGGCGGCCGTTGAAAGCGGCCGGGGAGGGCTGGTGAAACGATGCTTGCACATTCCTTTCTAACACAACGATCCCCACCCAGAGCCGGCTACCGCCGACTCTGACCTCCCCACAGGGAGGTGAAATTGAATTAACCCTCCCTTCCGGGAGGGTCGGCCGCGATAGCGGCCGGGGAGGGCTGGTGAAACGATGCTTGCACATTCCATTTCTAACACAACGATCCCCACCCAGCGCCGGCTACCGCCGACTCTGACCTCCCCAAAAGGGAGGTGAAATGGAAGTAACCCTCCCTTGCGGGAGGGTCGACTGCAGGAAGCAGCCGGGGAGGGCTGGTGACTCTGAATGTGCACGGTCCATTTCTAACACCGCGAGGCCCTACCCAGAGCTTGCTCCGCTCGCTCTGACCTCCCCAAAAAAAGTTTCGAGGAGAAGACGTTCGGTCTGCCGGAACTACACCAATCGTGGCAATTCGCGTCACGCAAAACGCCACACCCGCTCTCTCTCCATTTCCGGCAAACCTGATCACACTCGCCATCTGCCGCTGAAAACGCCTCACGTGGCGACTCACCCCGGCGTGCAAAACAGCTCGGGCCCTTCATTTGCTGTAGAATCAAATGAACCGGTCTCGCTCCTCTTCTCATCCGACTCAGGCCCCATCCTGTCATGGCAAAACGCTTTTATCGTCTTTGGCTGCTGCTCGGTTTGCTTTTTGTCGCGTCGTTTTCGACTACCGACGTCTCAGCGCAACAGCCGCTTGGTCATTTGCAATCAGGCGAATTTGCTGCGGCTCGCCAGCAGGCGGCGGCCGCATCACTCCCCCAGCGAGATCAATTCCTGGCACAGATTTCGACCGCTCAATCTGCCGTTGGCGATTCTGCGGCAGCCAATTCCACGCTTCGCGGAATCGAGTCCGCCGACGCGAGGAACCAGGTCATCGCAAACAACAACGGTGCAGCTGGTGGCAGCTCGTTTGCCGATTTTGGTTCGCTGATGACGTTGATTGAAACCACCGTCATTCCCGATACCTGGGAATCGCTCGGTGGCCCCAGCACGATGGCACCCTACCCCCAAGGTGTTTTTGTCGACCCGCAAGGAACGCTGCGTGAGTGCGAGACGATCACGCGTGCCGACGCGATGGATAATCTTGCCGCTCAGCTCGGCGATGTCGCGGCCGCTGGTGACCACGCTGCATTGTTTTCACCTTTAGCGTGGCGCACGCCCTCGCCCCTTCGCAGCATCTCACTTCGTCGTTTGCGAGATGCGCTTTCGCACTACCAAGTCTCGGGCCAGAATGTACCCGACTCCATCCAATATCTCGCTGGTTTATCGGAAGTTCGTTTTGTTCAATTCACCGACAACGACATCATCCTCTCAGGCGAGGTCGGTGGCATCGAAACGTTTCAAGGCTGGTATCGTGATCACGTCACCGCTCGCAATACCTTGCGACTCGATTTTCTGTTGACCTGTCTGGCGGCAGCCCAAAATCGCCAATCGTTTGGTTGCACGATTGATCCGACACGTGAAGGTTTGCAAAACGCAGCCCAAGCTGCGGTGGGAATTCAAAACAAATCGATTCCGATTGGCACCGCTGCCGAAGCGGTCCGTGTGGCTTTGGGGATGCAACGCGTCGAAGTGTTTGGTACGCCGCCTGACACGGTTATGGGGTATGTCATGGTCGAGGCTGATCGGCACATGAAACAACTCGCCCTGGGAAAACAGCAGTTGCCCGAAGGAACCGACAACTATCTCGATGCCGTCGATGCCTTGATCGCTCAGGGGCCACCGCAAGATTTGCTGTTGCGGTTATGGTTCACCGCGTTGCCGCGAAGCGTTCGCTCGGACAATGATCGCCGCGTATTTGAACTCGCGGGCACCCCGATTCGCCTGAGTGGACAAAACGAGCGAGCGATCGCCAGTGGCGAACGCGGCCATCTGACAAATGATCCCCGCACGGAAATGTTTGTTGCTGAGTTCAATCGAGATTGGAATCGGATTCGCCAACAGTACCCGATTTACGGTGCGCTCGAGTCGATTTACCAGGCCGCTTCGATTGCCGAGTTAGCCGAGCGTTATACCGAATCGAGTGTCCAAGATGCATTGATTCAAAGCTTGACGCAGTTCAACAGCGATCGTCCGTGGATGTTAGCTGCCCCGCGTCAAGTCGAGTCGATAGCGACGCTGCACACCGTGCGGTACGGAAAGAAAAAACATCACATCGTGATCGCCAGCGGTGGTGTGTCGGTCGATGCAAAGCAAACGCTGCCGCAAGAAATCAGCAAGTACGCAGCCTTAGACACCGCTGGGACCTCCGCAGCCGATCGACCCCAGCTAATCCAGCGATGGTGGTGGGATAAAGAGTAGTAGTAGTAGTAGTAGTAGTAGTAGTAGTAGTAGTAGTAGTAGTAGTAGTAGTAGTAGTAGTAGTAGTAGTAGTAGTAGTAGTAGTAGTAGTAGTAGTAGTAGTAGTAGTAGTAGTAGTAGTAGTAGTAGTAGTAGTAGTAGTAGTAGTAGTAGTTGTAGTTGTAGTAGTAGTTGTAGTAGTTGTAGTAGTTGTAGTAGTTGTAGTAGTTGTAGTAGTTGTAGTAGTTGTAGTAGTTGTAGTTGTTGTTGTTGTTGTTGTTGTTGTTGTTGTTGTAGTTGTTGTAGTTGTTGTAGTTGTTGTTGTTGTTGTTGTTGTTGTTGTTGTTGTTGTTGTTGTTGTTGTTGTTGTTGTTGGCCGGACCGCAGCGGAGCGGCAGTGAGAAAGAGGGAGCCGGGAGTAAGGAGCTGGGAGTAAAAAAAACACCCTTCCTTCTGGGAGGGTCGGCCGCAGGAAGCGGCCGGGGAGGGCTGGTGACCCTGAGCTTGCACGGTCTATTTCTAACACTTCGAGCCCCACCCAGAGCCGGCTGCCGCCGACTCTGACCTCCCCAAAGGGGAGGTGAAATAAGTTCACCCTCCCCGTGGGAGGATCGGACGTGATAGCGGCCGGGAAGGGCTGGTAACCCCGAACTTGCACGGTCTATTTCTATCACCGCGAGGCCCCACGGGTGAGCTTCCTCCGCTAACTCTGACCTCCCCCAAAACGAGTTTTGGGAAGGTGACGTCGTTCTTCCGGAACTGCGTCGCCGAACGCGACTTGATTCGGCCTACGCAAAGTCGCCCGACGACTCCGTTCGTCGGTTTCTGGTTTTCTCCAACGCTACGGAAAGTCGTTCGGGCTACCAACACGTAGCGGAACTCGTCAAAAATTCCTAGGATCGAGCAGATGCCAGCAGCTATAAAATCTCCTCACTCCTCACTCCCCTACTCCCCTACTCCCCTACTTTCTTCTTCACGCCCCATCTTCCAGTCGCTTGGCTGCTTTGCGAGTCAGATAGGGAATCGATTTTGCAATCTTCGCCCATTCCGGCTTGGCATCCTTTTTGGGCCGGACGACTAGGTTCATACCAGCGGGCACCCGATCCTGCTGCGTGCGAAACGATTCGCGGATCAAACGTTTCCAGCGGTTCCTCGCCACCGCATTCCCGGTGCGTTTGGGAATGGTGACCCCTAATCGGCTCGGAGCTCCCTCTTCGCTCTTGACCGCAAACAGAACCAGCACTCCGTCGGCCACACATACCCCGCGACGCAGAATCACAGTGAACTGCGAACTGTGAACAATGCGACGAGATTTAGGAAACAGATAACGCACAGAGATTTACCAATTGTTTTTCGATCCTATCCCGATAGGGATTAAAGACATTAGCCGTAGGTAAGCGAAGCGCCACCTACGGAATCGAGAGTGCAAATTCGATTTCGACCCTGGAGGGGGCGCAGCCCGATTGTCTGTGACCCTTTCAGGGTCAATTCCGAGGTTGGTTTATGTTTTCCGGTGGTGTTCGCTACGCTCAAACCACCGGCTAATTGCTAAAATCCCTATCGGGATGGGACTAAAGAAGGGGTATGGGAAATCCACGCTCTGGCGAGCGTCGCTACGAAAGTAATACACCGCACGTCACCCTAGAACGACAAATCGTGTCGCAGGTTCATTGGGTTTCGTTCGGCAAACTTTTCGATCAGTTCCTTCGACTCGTCATCAATCGTTTCCGGCAACCGGATTTGTAACTCGACGATCAAGTCGCCGGCGGAACCATCGCGGCTGCGGATCCCTTGTCCTTTCAATCGCAGGCGGCGTCCACTGCTCGATCCCGCAGGAATCGACATTGCCACCGTACCGGTCGGCGTAGGCACATCGATCTTCGCCCCCAGAACCGCTTCGGGGAGCGAAACGGGAATCTTGAGTTCCAGGTTCTTGCCAATCCGGCGAAAGTGCGGATGGTCTGAAACCTTGATCAACAAAATCAAATCGCCAGTGGGGCCTCCGTTGGGCGACGGTTGGCCTTGTTCACGCAAGCGAATTTTCGAGCCGGACTCCACGCCTGGCGGAATCGTGACCGACAATTTTTCGTTTTTGCCCGAGCGGTTCAGATAGAACTCGGTGGTGCCCCCGAGTACGGCGGTTTGTAGAGGCAATTCCAATTCGTGACGCACGTTCTGGCCTCGTTGCGGCGGCGCCGCACGTCGACCGCGCCCCGCACCCCGACCAGCTCCGCCGCGGCCTGCCGCACCGCCTCCCATCATCTGTTCAAAAAAGTCCGAGAATCCACCTTCAAACTTCACATCGCCACCACCACCGCGGCCACCAAAAATTTGTTCGAGGTCGAGACCATCAAAGCCAGCGGCACCCGAGGCTTGCGGATTGAATCCCCCACCGCGGATTTTTTCGAAATCGGCACCGTAACGATCGTAGGCTGCGCGTTTCTCTTCGTCGCTGAGCACATCGTAAGCCTCCTGGACACGCTTGAACTTCTCGCGTGCCGCTTTGTCGTCAGGATTTTTGTCGGGATGATATTTCAGCGCCAGCTTGCGGTGAGCTTTCTTGATTTCGTCTTTCGAGGCCTCGCGAGCGACCCCTAATGTTTGGTAAAGATCTTCTGCCACAACTTCAAATTTCGGTACGGTGTAAAGGTTCAGAGAATTCAGCTAGGTGCCAATTTGGCAGATTGCTGCGTATTAGGCTAGCAGGAGCAAACCGCGAACTGATTTCGCATTTCCCGCTCGTAGTAAAGTAGGCCAGATCAAGCCGCGAAGACTTTTGGCGGTCAGAGGCGATGGAGAAACCGACGAGCGGAGTCGTCGGGCGATAATAGTCGCCTTTTGCTCCGCAAAAGTAGCGTTTCCTGAGCGTACTTTCGCAGAGCGAAAGGCGACTATCGTAAATTTACAAACGCGTAGCGAAGGTCGCGAAGACATTCGGCTGACGCAACTTCACCTCCCTGAAAGCTTTGCTTTGGCGGCTTCGAAGTGAGCCGCGACGCGTAAGCGGCCGGGTCGGCATCGGGAAAGACGCTGAAGACAATTGAAAAAGTTAAATTGACAATTGAAAATTCAAAACTGCGAATCGAGGTTGGCCGGATCAAGTCGCGGCAGCGACGCAGACCCGGCAAGATGCGTTAACGTAGCGAAAGTCGCGGAGACTTTTGGCCCCCAGAGCATCTGGGGAAACCGACGAGCGGAGTCGTCGGGCGACAATTGTCGCACGGCTTTCCAAGCCGTTTTGCGTGCGTCAGGTTTGTTCGTCGAGGCGAGCGCAACCGCATTCGATGTTAAGCCCGTTTACTGCAACGCTGCCAGCTTGGAAAGCTGGGCGAGATTGGACTTCACCTCCCCGAAAGCTTTGCTTTGGGGGGAGGTCAGAACGAGCGGCAGCAAGCTCTGGGTGGGGCCTCGCAGTGTTAGAAATGGACCGTGCAAGCACATCATCACCAGCCCTCCCCGGCCGCGACCCGTGTCCGCCCCTCCCGCAAGCGGGAGGGTAAAATCAAATTCTCCCAACTCCCCAACTTTTACGCCTCACCTCAACGCTTCCCTCAAGCCACATTCAGATCGAATGAATCGACTCTACTCATCCTTACTCTCCCTACTCGCTACCGCGGTTGTCGCTTTCACAACTTCACCGACGGTTGCCGTCGCGGCTGGGGGCAAATTGACGATCCGTGTCGACGACGAAACGACGGGCGAGCCCGCCAGTGCACGGCTGGAGATCTTCCGCGGAGACGAAAGCGGCCGGCGGATGTCGATTCGTCGTACCGTTCCTGCCGGGATCGGTGTCGTGATCGATCGCACGCTCGACGTCTCCTTTCCCGATGGTCCCTACACATTCCGGCTGACCCGAGGCCCCGAGTACCGCGTCATTCGCGGAAATTTTGCCCTCGATCCCGAAAGTCTTGATGAGCACGGAGTGCGTCTGCCGCGAATGATCCACATGCTCGATAAAGGCTGGACGAGTGGCGATTGCTGTGTTCTGGCGTCGCCTAACAGTCTACCGCTGCGTATGGCGTCCGAAGATCTGCACGTCGCCGCCGTGCTCGGCCATGAGGATGCGAAACCGATCGCCGGCCGCGATCGCGATGATCCACCCGCCAACGATCCCTCATGGATTCGCGAAGACGCCGTCCACGACCGTGGACTGCTGTTTTATGGATTACCAGAAGAGCCCGGCGAGCCAGTTATGCCCGAAGATGCGACTGGCATGCCCGACGCCAACCTGCCCGTCGTCGCCCGACTGGCGGCGTTTCCAAAAAACAATGCAAACGCGAGTGACATCGAGAACAATGACGCCAAAATCGGGGAGACCCCAGAAGTTCGAGTCGCGATTGAAAACCCGTTTGCCTGGCCGTTACCGGTCTGGTTAGCGAGCCAGCGGGTGGATGGATTTTTCATCTTGGGAGACTGGCTGCGACTGGACCGCAAGATCATCAATCCGGCGGACGGGCGAGAGCCCGACGGACCGCGGACCGAGCATCCGACCGAGCTTGGGCGGTGGGCAGAGCGAATTTACAGCAACCTGCTCGAAGCGGGATTTCGGATTCCACCGCTGGCCGGCAGCGGGTCGGACTCACCAACCACGCCAGTCGGATACAACCGGCTTTACGTCGCCACACCGCTGGAAGCCTACCGCCAATTGGACGCAGGTACCGAGTCAGCGGTGCGAGTGCTTAGTGAAGCCGAGTGGTGGCACCGTGTGTTTTCCGGCAACAGTGTCGCGACCAACGGCCCGATGTTGTTACCGACGCTCAGTGGCCAAATTTCCGGTTTCGTATTCACAGCCAACAGCGGACAGAAACTAACGCTTCAGCCAGAGATTCAATTATCGGTCCGTGATCCCGTCGATTACTTAGAAGTCATTCACAATGGCGAAGTGTTTTACAGTGCCCGCTTGGACGAATTTGCCAAAGCAGGCGGAGTGATCCCAGCGCTGGAAGTCGAAGAGAGCGGTTGGGTGATGATTCGCGTCGTCACGTTGTACGAAGACCATTACCGAGCGGCAATCAGTGCCCCCTGGTACATCGAGTTTGACGGTCAGCCACGAGTGACAACGCGAAGCGTCGAGTTCTTTCGCGATTGGCTTAGCCAATACGAAGCCAGGCTCAAGAAATTACCGGCGAAGGAACTATCGCCGCACATCCCCTACATCCGAGCCGCCCGAGCCTTCTGGACCGCCCGCCAGCAGGCGGCAAAGCCGTGAAGGGGGGAGAGAGGGAGTCGTCAAGACTTTCGTCGCATTGTCGCACGGCTTTCCAAGCCGTTTTGCGTGCGTCACGTTTGTTCGTTGAGGCGAGCTCAATCGCGTTCGATGTTAAGCTCGTTTACTGCAACGCTGCCAGCTTGGAAAGCTGGGCGACAGTGGACTTCACCTCCCCGAAAGCTTTGCTTTGGGTTAGGTCAGAGCGAGCGGTAGCAAGCTCTGGGTGGGGCCTCGCAGTGTTAGAATTAGCCCGTGCAAGCTCTGTATCACCAGCCCCTCCCCGGCTGCTACCGCGTCCGACCCTGCCGCAAGCGGGCGGGTGAATTGCGCCGGTGCCGGACCACCGCTCCGCTGCGTTCCGTCCTCCATTGTCGCACGGCTTTCCAAGCCGTTTTGCGTGCGTCACATTTGTTCGTCGAGGTGAGCGCGACCGCGTTCGATTTTAAGGTCGTGTACTGCGACGCTGCCAGCTTGGAAAGCTGGGCGACAATTGGACTTCACCTCCCTAAAAGCTTCGCTTTAGGGGAGGTCAGAACGAGCGGAGCAAGTTCTGGGTGGGGCCTCGCAGTGTTAGAAATAGCCCGTGCAAGCTCAGTATCACCAGCCCCTCCCCGGCTGCTACCGCGTCCGACCCTGCCGCAAGCGGGCGGGCGAATTCTGCCGGTGTCGGAACACCGCTCCGCTGCGGCCTCCATTGTCGCACGGCTTTCCAAGCCGTTTTGCGTGCGTCACGTTTGTTCGTCGAGGCGAGCGCAACCGCGTTCGACGTTAAGCCCGTTTACAGCGACGCTGCCAGCTTGGAAAGCTGGGCGACATTGGACTTCACCTCCCTGAAAGCTTTGCTTTGGGGGAGGTCAGAACGAGCGGCAGCAAGTTCACCGGTGGGGCCTCGCAGTGTTAGAAATAGACCGTGCAAGCACAGTGTCACCATCCCTGCCCGACCGCTATCGCGGCCGACCCTCCCGCAAGTGGGCGGGTGAATTCTGCCGGTGTCGGAACACCGCTCCGCCGCGGCCTACATTGTCGCACGGCTTTCCAAGCCGTTTTGCATGCGTCACATTTGTTCGTCGAGGTGAGCGCGACCGCGTTCGATTTTAAGCCCGTTTACTGCGGCGCTGCCAGCTTGGAAAGCTGGGCGACAATGGGTTTTACCTCCCTGAAAGCTTTGCTTTGGGGGAGGTCAGAACGAGCGGCGCAAGCTCTGGGTGGGGCCTCGCAGTGTTAGAAATAGCCCGTGCAAGCTCAGTATCACCAGCCCCTCCCCGGCCGCTATCGCGGCCGACCCTCCCGCAAGCGGGCGGGTGATTTCAAAGCCTCCCGGCTCCCAGCTCCTCACTACCTTCACTCCCCGTACTGCTCCAACAACGCCTGTGGTACCCGTTGCAATTTCCCCTCGCGATCGATCACGGCCAGCGTCACGGTAGCATCCACAATCCTCTCTGATTCACCTGCATGATTTTTGCGAGTGATCGCATACTCATGAATGATCTTTGCGGCGGTCACGCGCGCGATCGTGGTATCGACGGTGACAAGATCGTCATATTTTGCTGGCCGCCTATAGCGACAATCGACTCGCACGACGACGACCAATTCTCCCGCCGCTTCCATATCGGCGTAACAACCGCCTGACGCTCTCAGTAATTCGGTGCGCCCGATTTCAAAGTACCGCAAGTAATTCGAGTGATGGACAAACCCCATCGGATCGCACTCGTCATAGCGAACGCGAAGTTCAATCGAGTGGTGATTCATAGTTGTAAATGTGATAAGCGTAAAAGGATCGGCGGGCGACAATAGTCGCCTTTTGCTCCGCAAAAGTAGCGTTTCCGGAGCGTACTTTCGCAGAGCGAAAGGCGACTATCATAAGCTCACGCACACGTAGCGGAAGGTGATATAGGCCAGATCAAGTCGCGGTAGCGACACAGATCTAAAGTGTTGGCCGGCTTACTGGTTCCCAGGCTCCCGACTGCCGTATTTTGGTAGTCGGGAGCCTCGGGTGCATTGCGTTACCAGGCAGAGCCAGAGAACGAGGGGCAGCAGCGAAACGGGCGAAGACTTTCGTCCCCCAGGGCATCCAGAGAAACCGACGATCCGAGTCGTCGGCCTCCATTGTCGCACGGCTTTCCAAGCCGTTTTGCGTGCGTCACGTTTATTCGTCGAGACGAGCGCAACCGCGTTCGATGTTAAGCCCGTTTACTGCGACGCTGCCAGCTTGGAAAGCTAGGCGACATTGGACTTCACCTACCTGAAAGCATTGCTTTGGGGGAGGTCAGAACGAGCGGTAGCAAGCTCACCGGTGGGGCCTCGCAGTGTTAGGAATAGACCGTGCAAGTTCAGTGCAACCAGCCCTCCCCGGCCGCTACCGCGGCCGACCCTCCCGCAAGCGGGCGGGTGAATTCTGCCGGTGCCGGACCACATCTCCGCTGCGGTCCGGCCTCCATTGTCGCACGGCTTTCCAAGCCGTTTTGCGTGCGTCACGTTTGTTCGTCGAGACGAGCGCAACCGCGTTCGATGTTAAGCGCGTTTACTGCGACGCTGCCAGCTTGGAAAGCTGGGCGACAATGGACTTCACCTCCATGAAAGCTTTGCTTTGGGGGAGGTCAGAACGAGCGGTAGCAAGCTCACCGGTGGGGCCTCGCAGTGTTAGGAATAGACCGTGCAAGTTCAGTGCAACCAGCCCTCCCCGGTCGCTACCGCGTCCGACCCTCCCGCAAGCGGGCGGGTGAATTCTGCCGGTGCCGGAACACCGCTGCGGTCCGGCCGACATTGTCGCACGGCTTTCCAAGCCGTTTTGCGTGCGTCACGTTTGTTCGTCGAGGCGAGCGCAACCGCGTTCGATGTTAAGCCCGTTTACTGCGACGCTACCAGCTTGGAAAGCTGGGCGACAATGGACTTCACCTCCCTGAAAGCTTTGCTTTGGGGGAGGTCAGAGTGAGCGGCAGCAAGCTCTGGGTGGGGCCTCATTGTGTTAGACATAGACCTGGCAAGCACATCACCACCAGCCCTCCCCGACCGCTACCGCGTCCGACCCTCCCGCAAGCGGGCGGGTAAATTCCACGCCTCCCAGCTCCTCACGGCGAGCTCCCCAACTTTCTACTACTCCTCACTCACCACTTCCCCCACGCTCACTACCTCTGCCTTCTTCGCCTTTGGCATACCGGCCAGTCCACGGCCTTCAACCGTGACCGGCGAGTTTTGGTCTTTGCTTTTCGCTTCTTTGTCATTGCGTTGATAGTAGCGGTTAGTGAAGCGGCCATAGCGATAGTAACTATAGCCGCGGTATCCATCACTGGCACTCGATTCATCCGAATTGTTAATTACCACGCCAAACACGTTCGCACCCACGCTTCGCAAAATGTTCACCGACTCTTTCGCATTCGGCTTGCTTTTGCGTCGCACTCGCAGTGCCAACACCACGCCATCAGCCAGCCCTGCGGTGATACTCGGATCGGTCACGACCAGTAGCGGTGGCGTATCTAGGATCACATAATCGTATGTCTCACGCAGCAGATCGATTAATTCACCCATATCCGGCAACGTTAATGCTTCGGCAGGGTTGGCCGGGATCGGACCGCTTGGCATCATGTGCAGCGTACTGAGTGGCGTTTGATGGCATGCTTCGCTAGGGTCGCAATCCCCGTTCAAAATGTTGGTCAATCCCAACTTGTCCTGCATCACAAAGTTGTCGGTGATCTGAGGACGACGAAGGTCACAGTCGATAACCAGTACCCGTTTGCCACTCTGTGCGATCGAACAGGCCAGATTTTCCGCCACGGTCGTCTTGCCGTCACCCGGCAGTGGACTGGTTACCTGAATTACTTTGCCTCCCTCGGTTCCCGCAGATTCAAAAAATACTGCGGTACGGAATGAGCGAACAGCCTCCGCCGCGATCGAAGCCGGTTGATGCAGCACCACCATCCCCGGATCCAAATCCTTGAACGGATTGATCTCGCCCTTGCCGGGTCGACGGACACGTCCCTTGAAAAACGGAATATGGGTCAATACCGGCACGCCGAGTAGTCCGGAAATCTCGTCCGGATCGCGGAATGTGTTCGCATTCTTTTCTAGCAGCAATGCCAATCCCGCACCCAATGCGATCCCTAAAAAGGTGCCGATTCCAAGCGTCTTGACGATACTCGGCCCCACGCGTGCGGCACGGGACGGAGCCGTCAGTTCCAGCACCTGCGTGCCACCCTCTTCTTCGGTCAAACTGACGCGAGCCATTTGCTCTTCTAATTGATTCATCAGCTCACGGTTGCGATCCAGTTCACGCAGCATTCCCGCGTTGTCCTGCTCAAATTTGGCGATCGTGATCGAAGCCGCCTTTTCATCAGCGATTTGCTGTTCCACCTCGCTAATTTGATCTTTCAGTAATTGCAGTTCTGCTTCGCCAGCAACCACGACCGTAGAGAGCGCTTCCTTGGCCTGCTCCGCTGGGTTGATCGATTCCACTTCGTTTTCTTTACGAAGTTGCAAAATCCGCTGCGTTTGTTCCAACACAATCCGCCGCAGTTCTCCCTTCATCATGTCTAGCTCGGTATCAAGCTGTTTGACCGTCGGATGGCTCACACCAAATTCGCTGGCCATTTTGTTGCGTTCGATCATCAGCGGAATTAGCTGCTGGTCCAATTCTAATTGTGCGAGTTGTACGTCGCCCTCCTTCATGTTCTGCGATAGCGCAGCGTCACTGGCGGGCAGCACAAATTTGACGTTCAACAATTGACTGATCACGTTCAATGCGATCAGCGGATCCTTGGACTGGTTCGCGATCGCTTTGACCGCGGAAAGTTCCGTTGCCTTTTGCCGCATCTTTTCCACGAGTTCACTGCGTTGCCCCACCAAGAACAATTGACGCTCGCGGTGCGGGTTAATCGCCTCGCCCTCACTGTTCCACGCCAATGGCGCGTCGCGCCGAAAATTGCGATATTGCGTTTCCAGTTCCGTCATCTTCGGATATAACTGATCGATCGCCACCGAGATCAATCGCAGCAATTCTCCCCTCGAACTCTTGTGCTTTTCGTTAAAAAACGATTGCAACGCGCCGCTAAATGCCTTCACACTCGCTTGGCACAGTTCGGGATCGGTGTGCTCAAAACTTAAATCCGCGACCAAAGACTGCGCGGTCCGTAGGTCTGTGAAATCGGACTTAATGGCCAACGACTCGTAAGCGATCCCTAGAAAAACGCGAGAATCATCTTCAAAGCGATCGCGGAACGGGGCCAGTTGCTCGTCATCAAACGCCATTTTCACGACGCGGTCGCTGAATAGTTGCGATTCGAGGATTTCGATACTAGGAACGCCGCCGATCACGTCACCCGTCATCGAATCGAGGATCGCTGGTCGATCCGATTCGACCATCAATCTGGTTGCTGACTTAAATGTCTCGGGCGTCTTTTGGTAAACCAAAAAGCCACAGACTGCCCCGGCGATCGCCGGCAGCAGCACCGCCCAGCGATAACGCCACAGTGCCGCAACGAGGTCCTGCGAATCGCCGCCATGCGTTTGGGGTGCCCCCATCCCGCGATCGCTGCCGGTGATTGGTGGAGCCTTGCTGTACGAAAGTCCGCGGTCAGAAGCTAACTTCATAAGATGTCAAGTCGCGAATAAGAGATTAAAGTCGTTGATCGCTCCCGCGATCAAAACGTTTGCTGTTTTGCCGTACCACCGTAGTGGATCTTGCTAAAGATCCCTGTCTTCCCGGGTGTCGGATCATCGTTGATCGCTCCCGCGATCATAACGTTCCTGCACATCGTCGTTGATCGCTCCGCGATCACAACGTTCCTGCACGCAAAGATCGCAGAGTGATCAGCGACGATACGTCCAAACCTCAGTTTACCGCTGGAGGGGCATTTGGACTAGGAAAAGAGTGAACAGAAAGTCGCTTTGGTCGCAGAAACGACGCAGAATCGTCTTAACCGTTACAAGTTAGACTTTAAGGAGAATCGTTACCCGCCCGTTTGGGAGGATCCGCCGTATTAGAGTACGGGGAGATAGGAGAATGGAGAGACTGTCGCCCAGCTTTCCAAGCTGGCAGCGTCGCCGTAAACGGTAACGCTGTGACGTATTTTTCCGTATAAGGATTTGTGCAATTTTAGCGTAGCGGAAGTCGTCAAGACTTTCGATCCACGGCGAGCTACCCCCGAAACTCTTGACGAGTTCCGCTACGAAATGCTTCACAGCGTCGCCGTAAACGGGCTTAACATCCAACGAGGTTACGCTCGCCTCGACGAACAAACCTGTCACACGCAAAACGGCTTGGAAAGCCATGCGACAATTGCTGGCATGGCGGCTAGAAAAAAGAGAATGGGAGAATGGGAATTTACCCTCCCCTTGGGGAGGGTCGGCCGCAGGAAGCGGCTGGGGAGGGCTGGTGACACTGAACTTGTACTATCCATTTCTTAACACCTCGATGCCCCACCCAGATAAGACTGCCGAATGAGTTAGCCGCTTTAGCGCTAGCCACGGTTCCGTCACCATCCAACCGAGGTCTATCGCCCAAACGGCTAAGATAGGAATGCTGATGCCGTATTGCGTCATCGTCCCACTGGCAGGGGCGACCGCAGTAGAGGGCCGATAGCACCAAGCTTGCATGGTCTATCTTGCTTAGGACGCCAACGGCTTGGAAAGCCGAGCGACAATTGCCGGCATGGCAGCGAAAAGAGAGTGAGGAGCCGAGGGAATGGTAGTCGTAGGCCAGACCGCAAGCGGGTGTGACCTGCTACCCGTCGGTCCATAATTACTGTGTTTCCAGTGTTTGTGCTTGTCACTTCCTCACGAAATGGACGGAAGGAAATCCATTTGGACAGCCGAATGAAGGACAGCCGAATCGTCCCTCTGAATTCATTCGTCTGTCAGAAAAAACTCCCTCACCCCCCAGTTCCTCATCTTCCTACCTCCATTTTCCTACCAAACCTGTAGCGCCGACCTTGGCTTGGCATGGACATCGATTAGCACCATTGAACTGGCACAATTCATCCATAGCACGCCAAGCCCCGCCGGTGAACTTGCTACCGCTCGCTCTGACCTCACCCATAGCAAAGCTTTCAGGGAGGTGAAACCCAAGGTCGCCCGACGACTCCGCTCGTCGGTTTCTCCTATTTGCTCTTGAGGGCCAGTAGTCGTAGGCCCGACCGCAAGCAGGTATGGCCAGCAACCCCATTCAAAAACACAGTGTTCGTGCCAGTCACTTACTGCACGAAATGAAAGGATGCAAAGCGGTTTGGACAGCCGAATGAAGGACAGCCGAATCGTCCCTTTGATTTCATTCGTCTGTAAGTAATTACTCGTCGCTGCCCCACTCCTTACTCCCAGCTCCCAGCCCCTCACTTTCCCGTCTTTTCCCTCAAATTACCCCAGCGGAGACCATTAAAGCCGGGGATCTTTAGCAAGATCCACTACATCAATGATTTACTTCGCGTCCCAAGTGGTCCGGAGTGAGTTCTCTAAGCACGTCTTTGCTGTTTTCTTGGTACAATCATCACGAGGAGAAACTGGATGTCCATTTTGATCAATGACCCAATCGTTGCCAACGAATTGCTGTCCGAGCGACGCGCGAGTGGTTTGGATCGTTATGACGAGGTGTGGGACGGAGTTTACGTGATGTCACCGCTGGCAAACAACGAACACCAGAGCCTAGCCACTGAGATTGCCACCGCCATCACGACTCAGATTGATTGGCGTGGCCTCGGTCGCACGCTGGCCGGTGCCAACGTCAGCGATCGCCGTGAAGGTTGGTTACACAACTATCGTGTTCCCAACGTGCTGGTTTATCTCAACGACACGTCTGCCGAAGACTGCGGAACCCACTGGTGTGGCGGGCCCGACTTCGCCGTTGAAATTGTCAGTCCCAATGATCGCACCCTCGATAAACTTGATTTCTATGCCAAGGTCGGAACTCGAGAGTTGCTGGTCATCGATCGTGATCCATGGCAATTGACGTTGTACCGACTCAGCGGTCAGCGAAGACTCGTGCCTGCCGGCCTGAGCAGCCGCACTCAAATCTCCGTGATCCAATCCGCAGTGTTGCCACTGTGCTTTGCGATCCAAACCACTCCATCGGTTATTTGTTTAACCAATGACCAAGCGATGCCGATCCGCGACATTCCGATTTCGATCCGCTGAGCAACGCAGAAAGTGAGAAGTGAGGGAGTGAGGAGCTGGGAGCCAAAAAGAATTCACCCTCCCCTTGGGGAGGGGCGGCCGCGGTAGCGGCCGGGGAGGGTTGGTGAAACTGAACGTGAGCGGGAGCAAATTGTAGAACATTTGTCCCCAAATGTTCCGCCAACCCGCTGCCCAAGGAAGCGAAACAAACAATTAAAAAATTGTTCTATATTGAATCGCCAAAAGCGAGAAAGCCGAACTTGGAGTTGGTAGGAAAATGGACGTAAGAAGATAAAAGTTTTCTGTAGACCGGTGGAACGCCAGTAATTGTAGGCCAGAGCGCAAGCAGGAGTGACCTGAAACCCATTTGACAACACAGTGCTCCAAGTGTTTGTGTCAGTCATTTGCTGCACAAAACGATTGGATCCAAAGCCATATGGACAGCCGAATCGTCCCTCTGAACTCATTCGCCTGTCCCATTATTCGTCTGTCAGAAAGAATTCCCCCACCCCCCAGTTCCTCATTTTCCTACCTCCATCTTCCTACCAAAATTTCCGCCTGAGGCAGCGACAATGAACTCCCCTCCGTTATCACGGTTCCCTTCTGTAAAACCAGATCCCTAGAAAAGAAATTGAACAGGAGCAAACGGAGGTAACGGAGTAATGCAGAAATCAAGACAATGAATCGAAAACGCTTGGGCAAAAAGATGAGGGACAAAAAAATGAAGGGCGGCATCTCAAATCACGATTCACTCCCAGTGAATCAATGAACCGGTACGATGAATAGACTGAGCCAAAATCGCGACCGTACCGTGTCGACAAAACTCTGAGGATCTTGACCACTCGATCCAATTCATAACCAGCGCCGAACAACGTTTCCTACAGCGAAAGCCGAACTCCGAGTTGGTAGGGAAATGGAGGCAAAAAGATGGGGATTTGCAGTTGGCAGGTGTGATACCAATACAGGTGTGATACCAATAGTCGTAGGCTAGACGACAAGCGGTTGTGACCAGCGACCCGCCGTTCCAAAACACAGCGTTTACATTTATTGTGCCAGTCACTTACTGAACGAGATGAACGGATGGAAAAGGATTTGGACAGCCGAATGAAGGACAGCCGAATAGTCCCTCTGAATTCATTCGTCTGTCCCACATTCGTTTGTTAAAAAAACTCGTCACTGCCTCAGTCCGCTCATACTCGCGTGTACAACAGTTGCATGGTTAAGACGCCAACGGCTTGGAAAGCCGAGTGACAATTGCCGTAGCGAAGCGACGTTCCGGCACGGCACCGAACTTACCCCTCCGTTACCTCCTGTCAAACCAGGTCCCAGGAAAAGAATTTAAACAGGAGCAAACGGAGATAACAGAGACGAAAGTAATAGTCATAGGCCAGACCGCGAGCGGTTTTGACCGACAACCCGCCATTTAAAAAAAAACAGTGTTTCCAGTGTTTGTGTCAGGCACTTTCCTCACGAAATAAACGGATGCAAAGCGATTTGGACAGCCGAATGAAGGACAGCCGAATCGTCCCTTTGATTTCATTCGTCTGTCCCACGTTCGTCTGTCAGAAAAACTCATCGCTGCCTACAACCCGCTCAAACTCGCGTGCTCAACGGTAGGATGCCTGTCACACCCGATCTTAGGCCGGACCGCAGCGGAGCGAAGTTCCGGCATGGCGGCGGCAACGAACTCCACCCTCCGTTCTCTCTGTTACCTCCTGTCAAATCAGGTCCCTGAGAAAGAAATTGAACAGGAGCAAACGGAGATCCATCGTAAATCAATCCATTGACCCGCGTTCTCGTCTTGACGCACTTCGATTGCAGCCAACATCGCGTCATCGTGTTCAAGAGTATTCGTAGGCCGGACCGCAAGCGGGGTGACCGGCGACCCCGTTCAAAAAAACAGTATTTGTGCCAGTCATTTCCTCACGAAATGAACAGATGGAAAACGGCTTGGACAGCCGAATGAAGGACAGCCGAATAATCCCTCTGAATTCATTCATCTGTCCCACGTTCGTCTGTCAGAAAAACTCCTCCCCCAGTTCCTTATTTTCCTACCTCCATCTTCCTACCAAAATTTCCGCCGGAGGCAGCGACAATGAACTTCCCTCTCCGTTCTCTCTGTTACCTCCTGTCAAAACAGGTCCCTGGAAAAGAATTTGAACAGAAGCAAACGGAGATAACTGAGACGAAAGTAAAATCATTCCATTGGCCAGAGCTGTCGTCTTGACGCACTTCAATGGCATCCCCCATCGCGTCTCGCGTTATCATGTTCAAGAGTAGTAGTAGGTCGGACCTCAAGCGGGTGTAGCCGCCGACCCGCTGTTCAAAAACACAGTGCTCCAGTGTTTGTGCCAGTCACTTGCTCACGACATGAACGGACCCAAAGCGGTTTGGACAGCCGAATCGTCCCTCTAAACTCATTCGTCTGTCCTATCATTCGTCTGTCAAAAAAACTCCTCTACTCTTTGCTCCCCATCTTCTTTTCCCTATACGCAGAAAGCCAGCCTGGTTCCCCAGTCTGGCTTTCATGATCGTTTCCAGCAATTCGCTATTCTTTCATTCTTTGCCCGCCCTCAGTGAGAGAGTCAAACCAAAGCTCCGGATAGGGTTGACTGATTCCCTTCTCATCGCTCCCAGCTCCTCACTTTTTCAGTCCTTTCGCCCAAGTTCGCCCGATTCGTGACTTTCATGAGTCTTCACGGTCTGCCCCACCCGCTAATATCCAACATTGCACGTCGACTCAAGACGCGAACTCATCGCTCTTGTCCTTTCCTCGTGCATCGAACAAACAAACTGTCGAGTCATTGCCTTCTAGAGGAAAATGGAAGCAAGGGCGTCTAGGTAGTCTTCAAAGTCTGATTCAGGAGACCACGGGGCAAAGTCATCTGGACCAAAAGGAACATAAGGACCTGACTTGGCCTCTAAAAACACCGAATTTGGTTCGAGGCATACGATCGTGTGCCAAACACCAGCAGCAACATCGCACCCAATCGCGTCCGCTTTCATGCCGCCCAGGCGATGGCTGCCAATGATCTCACCTGTGTGATCGAAACAAATAACCCCGATGCTTCCACTGATCGCAAAGATCGTTTCGGCTTTTGGATCAAGCAAGTGCCGGTGAGGTCGCACATAGGAACCGTTTTGGATCGCGACTAGCATCCGTTGGCAAGGTTCATCAAGCGATGAATGAATATTGTGGTGGGCTCGTAATCTTGGGCTTTCGGTCGCTTGTTCACAAAGTTCCGCAAGCAATGCTTTGTCAAAGATTGATACCGCACCGTCATTTTCGTTCATCGACAACCTCGTTCAAAATGCCTTCGAGCTTTGCAAACAGTTGCTCGCGATTAAAATTCAATGCCGCAAAGTCGTGTCCGTTTCTACCTAATCGTTCTCGATCTTGTTCGCTCATCCGGTACAAGTCAAGAACCGCCGATAGCAGTCGCTCCGGAGACTCGGCACCGCACGCGATTCCAGCGTTTGCTTGCTGAACGAGGTTAGCGCCTTCTCCATTAAGCGCTGCGATGATCGGACGACCAGAAGCCATGTAGTTTTGTAGTTTGCCAGGTGCGGTTAACGCAAAAATTGGATCGTTACGAAGCGGTAGTAACAATGCCGATGCTTCGTTCAGGAAGTAGGGCATTGATTCGACGGGATGCCTCCCCAAAAGATGAAAGTTGTCTGTCAACTTGCGACTTTCTACTTCCCGGCGAACCCATTCCAACTGGCGTCCATCTCCAACCACAATCCAGTGAATGTCATGATGAGCCCGCGCCATCTCGGCAGCCGACAAGATTGTCTCGAAATCCTGAGCGACACCGACGTTACCTGTGAATACGATTCGGAACCCTTCAGGTAAGTCCGGCAAAGGCGTGTCGATATTCTCGTTGGGTTCAACTACTTCAACCCAATTTGGAAAATACTCTATCGGACCATCAAATTCCCCGGTCTTCCGAATACTCTCCTCGAACCCCATTGATGAAATCAGTATGCGACTGCAATTTCGATAGATGAACCTGACCACTCGTCTGACCCATGAGAGTGCTACGTGATTGTCGACCGCTCCGGTGGCAGAAAGGCTCTCGGGCCACAGATCAAGCACCCAAAAAACAATCGGAATGCGATGCAGTTTTTTTAAGATGACAGCCGGCAAACCAATCGTAGCAGGCGACGTCTCGAAAACAAAAATCACATCGTATCTTTCCCGGCAATAAAAAGGAGCCAACACGCAGAATGCGATTCCGGATGAAAGGTAATTTAGAACCAGATTAAACGATCTGCCTTGCCCACGAGGGATCAGAGGAATACGTTTGATCTTGACGCCATCGACCGTTTCGAAGCGTCGACTAAAGTAGCCATATCCAGGAAAGATCTTGCCTTCGGGATAATTCGGCAAGCCGGTCAATACTGAAACTTGATGACCCTTTTTCGCCATGGCAAAGGCTAACGCATTAACGCGAAAATTCTCTGGAGAAAAATGATTGGTGATAACAAGGATGTTCATCAAGCATGCCGTCGCGGAATCAATTGTATTTTTTCCAGACCACGCGGTTAATGTAGTCCGTGTAGCTCAGCAGGATTCGAACAACCTTATCGGAAACGTTTGGCATTGAGTAATCGGAAACGTTTCGCAGTAACCGCGCATCTCCCCGCGGTTGACCAGCAACCAACTTCAATGTTTGGAATACCCGTTCTGGATTTAGACCGGTCATCACCACGGATGCTTCCTCCATCGCTTCGGGGCGTTCGTGTGCCTCTCGGATATTCAGTGCCGGAAAATTGAGAATGGATGATTCTTCGCTGATCGTTCCACTGTCTGAAAGGACAGCCAGAGCATCTTTTTGAAGGCTGATGAAATCCGTAAATCCGAGCGGCTTCATCAAGTTCACGAGCGGATCAAATTCCACTTCCTTGCTTTCGATCTTCTTCTGTGTTCTGGGATGAGCCGAGAATACAATGGGCTTGCCATACTGGTCGGCAACTTGGTTGAGAATTCGGACGAGATTTCCGAAGTTTCGTTCCGAGTCAATGTTCTCTTCACGATGAGCGCTGACTACGAAATATTCGCCGCGATCCAACCCCAAACGCGCAAGTACATCGCTGCTTTGAATCTTATCGCGATAGTGATTCAGCACCTCAAACATTGGGCTGCCAGTTTTTATCACGCGGTCTGGAGGAATTCCCTCTCGCAACAAATACTCACGCGCGATGTCGCTATAAGTCATGTTGATATCGCTGATGTGATCAACGATTTTGCGATTGATCTCTTCTGGCACACGTTGATCAAAACACCGATTCCCGGCTTCCATATGAAAGACCGGGATTTTGCGTCGCTTGGCAGAAATAGCGGCGAGGCAACTATTGGTGTCTCCCAGCACAAGCACCGCGTCGGCTGGGCACTTGGCCAGTACCTCGTCGAACTTTGCGATGGTATTGCCGATCGTCGTGGCTGCGTTTGCTCCCGCTGCATCCAGGAAGTGGTCCGGCTTGGGGATTCCTAGGTCCTGAAAGAATATTTCGTTCAATTCAAAGTCGTAGTTTTGCCCGGTGTGAACCAGCGTCAAATGCAAATCTCGCTGCACAGCGTTAATGACTCTCGATAACCGTATGATCTCCGGTCGAGTGCCCACAACAATCATTACTTTCAGCTTGCTCATGGCTTGATGACTTCTTCCCAGTAGGTGTCGGGGGCGTTCGGATCAAATATCTCGTTCGCCCAAAAGAGCACGATCATCGAATCGGACCCGGTATTCTCAATTGAATGGGTGAACCCAGGCGGAATATCGACCACCTGAATCGTTTGGTCGCTGACGGGATACTCGATAATCTCATCCTGATTTAATTGACGAAAACGGATGACGCCTTCACCTTTGATCAGACAGAACTTTTCAATTTTCGTGTTGTGGTAGTGATTGCCGCGAGTGATTCCAGGCTTTGTTTCCGAAACAAAAATCTGGCCGAATTGCTTTGACTTGATCAACTCGAAAAGCCAACCACGGTCGTCCGTTCTTAACAAAACTTCGCCCGCGAACTTGTCTTCCGGGAGAAACGACAAGTAAGTCGAATAGAGGTATTTAGTCAGCCGATCCGACAAATCAGGCACCTGCAGAGAACCGCGAATGCCATGGATCGTCTGCAATTTGTCGGCAAGATCCCCCAGCGTTATTTTGAACGTTTCGTCAACGGAGGCAACCGACGAGGATTCAAAAGCCGAGTCGAGATGCCTCATGAAGCATCGAACGACTTCGTCGATGTAAACCAAATGCAACTCATGCGATCGATCCGAAAGGGTGATCGGTAGCTCGCGGGCAATGTTGTGACAGAAGGTCGCTACTACTGTGTTGTGGTTGGGACGCGACCACTTTCCGAAGACATTTGGCAAACGATAGATACTGACAGCGCGACCGGTTTGTTGCTGGTAATTTAGCAGGTGAGTTTCCGCGTCCAGCTTGCTGCGCCCGTACAGATTGTCTCGCTCCGCTTGAATCGACGACGAGAAGACAATAGGAGTCTCGTGCTTCAACTTGCTCAGTTGCTCGACGATCCTACCCGTAAGATCGGCGTTGACACGTTTGAAATCGTCATCGTCGTTAGGGCGGTTTGCACCCGCGAGATGGAAAATCAAATCCGCCTCACCGATTCGATCATTGAGCAAGTCTTGCGAGTCGTTCGATGTAAAAGTCGTGAATTTCCAGTCGTCACGACGCTGGATTGCGGCGATCAGATTTCGAGCGATGAAGCCATTTGCCCCGGTAATGAGAACTGTTTTCATACTTAGGTCTTAATTCAGGATGCGAAGGGCAGAAGGAATTGCAGCGAGAAATAAAGAGAGGGACAGCGAATTCAGGCATCAGCGCGTCTCTTCCTCCACGCTTCCAATTCACTTTGCACAAGTTCCAGACTGAGCAACTTGTCCCTGATGCCGTCGACATCGAGGCGGGTTGTATTGTGGGAGTGGTAGTCCACGGCTTCGGAAAGCTCCGTTTCCCCTTCCACAAAATACTTGTTGTAGTTTAAGTCGCGATGATCGGTAGGAATCCGATAGTACTCTCCCAAGTCTTCAGCGCGAGACATTTCCTCTCGTGTTAACAACGCTTCGTACTGTTTTTCACCGTGCCGTGTCCCGATCACCTTGATTTCGTTGTCAGCTTCAAACAGCTTTTTGATCGTGAGCGCTAGGTCGCCAATCGTGCTGGCAGGCGCCTTCTGAACGAAAGTGTCACCCTGGTTCCCGTGACTAAATGCGTAAAGCACCAGGTCAACCGCATCATCCAACGACATCAGGAAACGCGTCATACTCGGATCAGTGATTGTCAGAGGTTGGCCATTCTTGATTTGCTCAATGAAAAGCGGGATGACTGATCCACGAGACGCCATCACGTTGCCATAACGAGTGCAACAGAGGGTTGTACGCTCGGAATCTGTAAGTCTCGCTTTAGCAGTGACGATTTTTTCCATCATTGCCTTGCTGATTCCCATCGCATTGATGGGATAGACAGCCTTGTCCGTACTTAAAGCGATGAACTTCCTTACACCGGATACAATCGCGGCGTTCGAGACATTTTCAGTCCCAATCGCATTAGTCTTGAGCGCTTCGTATGGATAAAACTCGCACGAGGGAACCTGCTTCAACGCCGCTGCCTGAAATACATAGTCCACACCCGTCATCGCAGGGACGATACTGTCATAGTCGCGAACATCGCCAATATAGAATTTAACCTTGTCGTTTTTTAGGCGAATTCTCATGTCCTCCTGCTTCTTCTCGTCGCGGCTGAAAACCCGAATCTCACGAATATTAGTATCCAGAAACCGACTCAGTACTGCGTTACCGAAGGAACCAGTCCCGCCGGTGATCAAGAGAGTTTTACCGCTGAACATATTCAATTACTTTTGGCGTAGGTGACAAATTACTTTTCAAGCTGTGTTCGTAAATTTTGGCATTGATCTGCAAATAATAAGCCATCCTCATCTGCGCGTAGATCAAGCCCGCTCTACCATCGAGAATGCCCAGTTTGAAGATGAAGCAATAGATGAATACCGCAACCGAAAAACCTGGCATCAGCAACAATTTTCGTTTCAGCCATCGTCTTCGCTGTGCCTGGTTTCCAAACAACCGAGGCTCCAACTCTCCGGTGACACCCTCATTCCAAGCACTGACCTCCCAGGTGGAATAGTTATTGTGCTTGGCAATGTAATCATGCAGCGACTTCATGTTTTCGTGCCGGATCGGAGTGCTCAACCTATCCACCGTCCCATCGACAACGACATGCTCATGAACCTCCATGTCGCACATGCTTTCATCCTGGCTTTCCGTTCTTAGCTCGTAGCGGCCCTTGCCGACTCTGAACAAAGGCAACTTCCAAAGCGACGAATCGCCTCGCTTGAGCATTCTGCCCAGAAATACCACGTCATATCGTATCCAGAACCCGTCTATGTCAGGGCGGGAAATTTGTTTGGCAATTTCGCCAGCCACAGCAGGCGTGATAATTTCATCGGCGTCCAGTAATAGTATCCATTCCGAATTCCACCTATGCGAATCAATTGCCCAATTTCGTTTTTTGGGCCAACCACCCTTGTAATCAAATTGTAGTATTGTCGCGCCATAACGTTCCGCTATTTCCAAAGTGCGATCGGTACTTTGTGAATCAACAATAACGATTTCGGCGGCCCAGCTTGAAATGGCAGCAAGGCATTTTTCAAGGTTTGCCTCCTCGTTAGCTGTGGGAATTAGAACCGATATTGGTAACTTCATAATTGATTGAACCGCGACTTGCTGGAAGCTATTGAGAACAACTGGATTTGTTCAAAAACAAAATCTGGTTTGCTTGCCTGACCATGCATCCATCGAAACACCCGCTCCGCCTTTGTGGCGATCCATCCCTTGAAAAGTTTTAATTCATGCACCCCTGGATAAACCCGAGATGAAAAAACGGAGGCCGCGTTGGAAACATTTGATAATTCGCCTAACGCGTTTTGTTTTCTTCGAAATCATGGTCTCCTAAGATGATTCTTAATGATTTCTCGTGAGTCCACCAGTCTTAGACTATCGCAAACAACAGATGCTAGAAAGTTTCATCGATCAGGATCGATCGAAGGTGTCCTTGACGTGATATAGAAAACTCAAGCTCGCTCCGCAGGAATCGCAAGCGTATTAAACGCACATTTTTCAATTCTAATATCGTCCACTGCGTCACCATCACGAAGGACATAGTTTGCGCGGCGAAAAATATCAGCGATAGCAACGCTCTGCTCTTTTCCAACTTCAATATAGAAAACTGGTCTAGAATTGGCCAAAATCACTTTCGCGCCCTTCAATACGAATTCCTCTGCTCCCTCAACATCAACTTTGATGAAGTCGGGGGCGCCGAAAACGTCGAGCAGCTGATCAAGCGTGACAGTGGGAACATACTGCACATGTCGTGTGCCACCTGCCTGGCTTCGATGTCCGGATTTCTCTAGGGAGCTTGACGCTCTTCCGCGTTCTGCGATAAGAAATCGAGCAATACTGAAGCCATCCGAAGCCGCTGCACAGAGAGTCGAGACGTTCAGATCTTTGTTCGCTGGAATCTGAATTGACCGCTGCACAAGTGACGCAAGAAACGGGTCCGCCTCGACAGCCAACACTCTGCCTGTCGGGCCAACGGTGTGGGCTGCCGCGATCGAAAAAAGGCCGACGTTTGCACCAATATCCCAAACGTTGTTCCCAGCAGATACGTGTTCGCAAGCGGCACGAAGGAGCTTTAGGCTTGACTCACTAAACTTCGGCCTCAAATACTCCAATGCGGCATCAGGCGAAACATAGAGCTTCCTTCGCCCACAATTTGCCGGAAGTCGTCGTTTAAAGACCTTCAGGCGACTAAATTTTTCGACGAATGTTCGGATCAAGTTTCTTCCTGTTTGCTTCGACTAGAGAAAATGTACCAAGGCAGCAGAATCTCACGGGACAATTGCTATTTTGCGTATTCTAGCGAGTAATACAACCAAGCTTGCATCGTGCGAATTCTTCTTCGCTTAGATTTAGCGGACAGTCGCTGCCAACCACGTCATCATAAATCTTCTCTGAATCTTCAAAAAAGTGCTTGGCTTGCGATTGCAAAGAAGCTCGTGAAGCAAAAGAGCTGTTGCACCCTCACGCTGTACAAGAATCATTAGAGAAGAGAGAGACCAACGAACATAATTTAAAGCAGTTTCTGAAAACGGCCTTATCGACTTTCGGTTTTAGCCGAAAAGGCGAGTCACGGTTCACGATCGACGAATCCCAGTGCTTAAAAACTTCGTGAGCTTGAGTCGCTTATTCAATGCGCCGCGAGGTTGCCTTAGCTCGCTTATGGGAAATAGGCTGCCGCCATTTTTCCGACTTACGTTGTTTCCCATGCGTCATGCAGTGAGTCAGCCCATGTAAACTGAGGAACCCAAGTAAGCTGATTCATCGCAAGCGATGGGTCTGCGGTTTGAAAGGGCACGCCGCCAGAGCATGATGCATCATCTGCACTAAAGGTGACTTTCGTAAGACCTGAGATATCAATCAGTGTCTTGACAATCTCATGGCCACTATGGCTATCACCCGACCCAACATGGTAGACCTGGCCACTGCTCCCCGCCCTCAAAGCCAATGACGCGACCGTTGCAACGTCGCGAACGTCAACGTAGTCGCGACGAGTATCCAGTTTTCCAAACGGTAGGTTTACTGTCCCGGCTGAAGGCTGAATTTTTTTTAGTAGCCTTATGCAACGCCCGGGAAGCAAAGATTCGGGCATGGCAGGCCCGAGCAAGTTAAATACCCGTAAGCAAACGATGTGCTTCCCCCGTTGAGCATGAACATTGGCCAAAGACGATTGAGCAAGCTTGGTGACTCCATATGCATCTACTGGTCGACACGCTATTTGCTCATTCAATGGTCGATCGGTTTCACTCGCTCTACCTAATTCGGAAGCAGAGCCAATGCAAACGATTCTTGCGTTTGGCGAAATCTGCTCTGCACCCACCAGCAGATTTTCAAACCCTTTGACATTGACGTTTAGCAGCTCTGCGAGAGTGCCTTTACGCGCACTTGCCAGGTGAATGATTCCAGTGGGATTCAACTCACTCAGTACTCCCCGGATGTCCTCAGGGCAAAGCAGGTCCATTGCAAGGTGTAAGTTGAGCGGACCAGCAGGTCGTTTAATGGGCGCCGATCGCGAAACACCACAGAGAGTTGCGTTCGGGTAGTCGCGGCGAAGCTGAGCTGCGACCCATGGACCAACGTACCCGCTGCATCCCGTTATCAGGATTCGCTCAGTCACAGGTTCCTCGTGGTTTTACAAACACATCGGGGGCATTGGAATATTGCTCATTAGCTAGTGCGTAGTCGTCTGGATTGCCAATGTCGAGCCATTGTCCGTCGAAGTCGTAACAGTGGACGCGTTCTCCATTCGTCATTAACAACTCCATCAGGTTCGGAAGGTCCAGGTATGCATTCGGTTTGATAAATTCCTGGATTCTATTGTTGAATACGTACAAGCCCATGCTGACACGGTAGTGGAGAGTCGGTTTCTCTGTGTATCCAGTGAGATCGCCGTTGTCAGCAACTTCTAACACTCCAAGCGAGATGGGGACGGTCTTCAGGCAAGTTGCGATGGTCGCAATCGCGCCGGAGCTTTGATGTGAACGCCAAATGTCTTCGTAATCAATGTCCGCAAGGATATCCCCATTCATAACCAGAAAGTTCTCAGGCAAGGAGTCAATCAATCCCAGCGGACCAGCGGTACCTAGAGCCTCTTTTTCAACGGAGTAGCCGATGTCAACGTCCCACTTTGTGCCGTCACCAAAATAGGCTCGTATCAGCTCGGCTAGGTGATTCACCGCGAATGTCAGCTTCCCAAAGCCACTCGCTTGCAACTGTCGGACAATGACCTCCAAAATCGGATGCTCCCCAATCGGAACCAAAGGCTTAGGAAACACGGTAGTGTAGGGGCGGAGACGGGTCCCCTTTCCACCTGCCAAAATGACTGCATGTCGGGCGAGTTGCGAATTCATATGCTCTTTAGTTCCCGCTGAGATTTCGATAATTTATTAGATAACATAACCGGAGTCCTTAAATAGCTGGGGATGACGGTCAATGAATTCAATGACGGCTGAAAGCCCGTCATTCAAGCTGACCGCAGGTTTCCATCCTGTCAATTCGGTGAGTTTATCCGAGTCGGCAATTAATGCCATCACCTCGCTTTGCTCAGGACGAATCCTTTCTGTTTCGGTAAGCAGCTCCGCCCCGGGAGCAATCTTGTCAATTAGCATTTGTGCCAATTCGCCGATGGTTATGCCTCGGCCATTGCCCGCGTTGCAGGCTTGCCCAATCGTGGCCTCACTACCCGCAACGGCAAGAAAAGCGGCGACTGTATCTGAAACAAACGTGAAATCACGCACTGGCGTCAGGCTCCCAAGCCGTACTTTTCCATCACGCTTCAGTTGCGAAATAATTGTCGGAATCACCGCCCTCGCCGATTGCCTTGGCCCAAATGCATTGAAGGGACGAAGGGTCGAAACTGGCAGGCCGAATGAACAGTAATAGCTCTCAGCTAACTTGTCCGCCGCGATCTTGGATGCGGAATAAGGTGACTGGCCTTGCAACGGGTGCACTTCATCAATCGGTGTGTACTGCGCAGTTCCATAAGTCTCGGACGTGGATGTATGCACCAATCGCGGCGTACCGCAAGTCCGAACCGCCTCCAGAACATTCAGGGTACCGTGGATATTGGTTTCCAGGTAAGCAGCGGGCGCGACGTAAGAATACGGTATCGCGATTAACGCGGCCAAGTGAAAAACGCAATCACAACCCTCTACAACCTCACGCACCGAGAACGGATCCGCGATATCTATCGCATGAACCTCCATTGAACTTCTAATGTCCGCGGGAGCGAAAGCCAGATTGCCCAGGTCGTTTCGCGAATTGTAGTGCACGACTGCGCGTACGTTCGCCCCCTCACGAACGAGTTGTTCTGCAAGGTGGCTGCCAATAAAGCCGCCAGCCCCGGTAACTAAAACCTTCTTACCACTCAAATGCATAATCAATGCTCCAAAACATGCTGAAAATCATCTCAAACTCTGACGCCTGGGATCGAAAGGGGGAATGCTAGTCGAAATGAAGACACTTCGGTGCTGGACCAGATTTGGTCATCCAGCTGTAAACGGCTTCCAATTGTTGACAGACGACCTGCCAGTCGAATCGCTCCCGGACAAACTTAATAGCACAAGCACCCATCTCACGATGCTCTTCGGTCGACATCGACAACATGTGCTCTAGCCCATCTTGAATGCCTTGCTGCGAGGATGGTGTCTCCACCGCTCCACCAGCTCGGGCTGCGTCGGGAAACCCACACCCCTGAGTCAACAGCACCGGAGTTTGAAACGAAAATGCTTCCATCGGTGCCATTGCAAACGCCTCACTATGAGAAGGAAGAACGCAAAAGTCAGCTTGACGAAACCAAGCTTCCTTGACATCTGTGGAGACATAGCCTGTGAAAAAGATATTTGAACAAGATTCTAGGTCTGCCAAACATTCGAGTTCTTCCTGGTATTCTTTTGCGCCAGCCCCGGCGATCACAAGTTGCCAATCATCAGACGGCTTCAGCGCGTTCCATGCGCGGATCAATCGATCAATTCCTTTAATCGGATGCAATCTACCCAAATAAAGACAAGTACGCCGTTGCCGCAAAGCATCAGGAATCAGCGAATCAATCGCGGGCATTCGATGAAGATCTGGAATGGTAATCCCGTTGCCAATAACACAGATGGGGCTCTTGATTCCATACTGGCGCAGCGTCTGGTATTCGATGTCAGTGCTTGCTTGATAGCAGCTGACGTTGTTTAGAACCGGCCTCATGAACAACCACCTTGCGAGCATCTTTCTCCAGGGCCGAATCTTCAGAGCAACCTGATTAAAATTTCCATGCGTTGTTATCATGAATGGCTTGTCATGTTCGATACACCAATCCGCCACCACCCTGTGCGTGTGAAGCCAAACGCTTTGTAGGCTGGCCAGGTCCCAATGTTCATCACCGCGGATCAGCCATTTTCGCATCTCGGGGGCATAGTGAAGCGAAAAAGGACCTGATCGTCGGAAAGCAAGACATTCGCCTGCCCAACCCGCGACAGCGCGAGGCTGACCTTTTGCGGCTGTACCTAGCACCGAAACACGATGACCACGACTCGATAGTGAATCAACAGTTTGCTTGAGAGACAAGTACGTTCCGCCTTGGTCGGTATACATACATCCCGTGCTGAACAAAACAGAGCGTGCTTGGGGTAAGCGAACCGCATTGGCGGTCGACTGCACCTGTGTTTTTTCAGTGGTCATGGATCGCATTTTTCTGAATCGATAACGTTCACTAGATCAGACTGTAAAGAGATCGAGGCCAGTTGAATGGCTTCGCCGCATTGTAGAACAATGCATTAATCACGCATCTTAAGGACGCAAACTTCACAACTTACTCCAACAGCACTGAGAAGCCAGAAGGTCTATGAATTCACTGTACAACATTGTCGCGACTGGAGCCAAAGTACAAAGCGAATCATAGCTTTTTCGCAAAGACAATCGATCCGTTGCTTAACGCGCTGGGCGACCATCGCCGGTACATTATGCCAAGCCAATATGCTATCCACGAGAGTCCAAGATAACCGAGATCACTTCGATGCCTCTCAGGCACAGTGATCAACAATGTGCTTTTTAAAAGTTCGCCTAATTTTCCGGACGAAATTGCATCTGTAGAGCGTTGAGAAGATGCCTTACTCCTGCCGTTCAATCTGCACCCTCTCGATTACCGCGGCATGAATTCAACTGGGGACGAGCCAAGTAGCTGTGCCTACATTTCAAAACGCATTCCGAGTTCAAGCACAAAAGAACCCGCGGGGACGCAAGACGCGTCAATAAACAACTGATCTGGGTACTCCATGTGTTCAAGCACATTGTGACTCACGATATACGCCCATTCCCTTGTTTTCAACCGGCCAGCGAGCCAACACTCGTTTATTCGAACTGGTCCAGCAGCGAGTTGATGGAGGCATCGACATCAATCCCCATGACTCGCTGGGCCTAGCCTTGACGTTCATCGATGTGACCCCCGGTCGCATCAGATATCCAGGACAACGGATTCTTTACTGATCACGCTCTTCATTCGGGCGTATAATGCTATGTCACTGTCCACGCGTGTAAACCCAGTGAATCGACTCTTCCGATAATTTTTTTCATCAGACTCGCCAGCCTGACTATTCATACGACGGATTTACGCGACGCTTTGAAAACCAGTCGACTAATAAACAAAGCAACACGATTTCAATCACTCGAACCAACCCCTGGATGCCATATGTTAGCTGCACAAACATGACTGGGATATTGACGAAATATGCCCACTTGTAGATCGCCCCGACTGTCGGCTTTGCCAAGTTCCTGTCAAAGAACAAGAAAATCGCGGAGATCGTGACCATAAAGGCAATCATAACCCAGGCTCCGCCATTCCAATACGCATTGGCAATCACTAGAAAACCTCCTTGCGACCGGTAGTAGTCGTTGATTTTCCAGTTGTCGTTTCGAGGTCGTTTGCCAAATATTGGCTCAAGAAAACTGGGCAAAGCCTGAGGGACCAGGTTTACAAATGTTGATCCTTTTAGGGAAATGTTACGATCGATTAGCTCAATCGTACTCAGCAAGTGAAATGTTGACATACCAAGCATCGATATATCCTCGACCTTGAATTGATCGCGGTCGCTGGCACGTCTATCGCTAATCTCGAAGGTGAAGGAGTTCACGATTTCCTCCCGAACAAGGCTAATCGTTGGTCGTGAATGCAGCCTGGAACGGAGATGCGGCCAAGTATCGAACATCAAGTACGCAGCAAGAAGAAAGACAATGCACCAGTGCACGCTATTCCTTTTCTTGAGCCAAAGATATATCTCGATCGAGGCGCACATTAACAGAACCACGAAATAGAATCCCCGGCTACCAGTGACAAGGACTGTTAGAGTGGCGACGCAAATGACGCTCAGCCTGCTGAAAAGCAATTGAGGCGACGACCTCCCTACCGCGATCACTCGCCAGTGAATGCTGGCGAAGGCAAGAAACGCCATGCTGATTGGTATTTTGAAAATATCTGCATGCGGGACCCAGCAACTTCTAAGATTTTCTGGATATCGTTGCTGCACCACGCTTGTGTTCGTAACAAGAACGATCAGGGAAAAAGCTAATGATAACGCGAGTAAACCAGTTGCTTGCGAGGGACTGATCCGAACGAGTCGTCCAATCATCCGTTCGATAACGTCGACCGGGCTCTCTTTCAGAAGTGAACGGGATGACGGCCCAATCGTTAGCCAAGTAACAAAGATGGAGACCAATGCGTAGAGGCAGAGAAGAACGGCCGTTTCAAGGTTTTTTTCAGTAAATACAGAGAAATCAAAATAACTTGATCGAATGACGTTGTCCCGCTCTGTGTAGCAATAGGTGACTACGCCGAACATCAGCACATGAAACGTGAATAAGACGCCTGTGTAAAATTGCGAGCTAGCGAGAATGCACATCCCAAGAACCGTTCCGGTTGCGATTACGCCACCCGATGCCAAGAGCAGAAGATCCGGCGCAATGGACAGCGCACCGATTGCCAGGATCAGTGTTGCGACGAAAACGATAGAAAGCGATTTAATGTTCATAATCAGTCAAACGTTTTCCTCTTCAAACGCCTGTCTATTCAACGCTCTTCGGTCTTGATCGATTTGTAGACGCTTTAGTGAGCGTCCAGCTAGCTATCGTCAATGAAAAAGTGAATCCAGTATTTTCTGCGCCCTTGATAGAGGCCATTTTTGCGCAGTTGCGAGGGCCCGTTGCCCCATCTTACGGATCAAAGACTTCTCCATCAGTAGTTCTGCGATTTGTGATGCAAGCTGTTGTACATCACCTGCACGATGGATTCGTCCGTTGAAACCATCATCGATTCGGTCCAGAGCAGCGCAGGTTACGCTGGAACCTAGAACTGGCAAACCAGCCGCCATTGCCTCGATGACCGCAACACCATACGGCTCCAGCACAGGTGATGGGTGGATCAACACATCGGCAGAAGCCAGCTCTTCAAGCAGTCGTGAAGGATCGAGCCATCCGAGAAACTTGACCCCTTCGGCCAACCCTAGCTCTGAGGCCAACGAGCGAAGTTGTTGTTCGTCTGGTCCCGCGCCAGCGATTCGGTACTCGAAGGATTGATTACTCAATGTTGCTGCTTGAGCGAGGGCCCGAATTGCAACGTCATGTCCTTTACGAGAATTCTTGATGATACCAGAGGAAAGAAAAACGACCGGTTTGCGGTCGGCCTCTGAGGACACATTCCCACATATGCTCGCGTCATACAGATCAAGATCAAGCCAATAGGGGAAATTTACCAGCTTTGATTGCGAGACGCCCATTTTTCTAAGTGCCTGGAGTGCGGGCTTCCCGGTTCCCATTACATATTTCGCATGTCCAAATGCCCATCTCAAAAACCGGCCTCGAAGCCACTGCTTGGCGCCCCTCCGTTCACGCTTCAGGTCGGGAGTGTCCGTCCAAAGAATGTATGTTGCACGTCGAAGCCCAATAATCAGCATCAGTGCCCAAGCCGTCGGGTGACTCCACCCTGCAATAACAAAGCACCGACGCCTGTGGTCGAGCGTTCGATGCAATCCCAAGCCCAAGAGGCTCCAGTCCATACCTGCGTGCAATTGATAAACGCGATGGTTATAACCACCAGTGAGCTGTGATTTCCACGGATGTGAATCGACCGCGGCGACTTGATAATGGACGGACAGGTCGATGTCAGGCATTTCCGCGATCGCACGGAACAGCTGTGCGTTGTATGGCGAAGGTGAATGACATAGCCAGTGTAATTCCATGTTAGTTACCGTCACATAATGAGCGACTTATGCGTCGAACACATTGGTGAAACTGTCTTGCCCGGTCGACCACTGAATGACCACCTGCGTGGACACGGCGATGTCCTGCTTCTGCAATGCGATCCACTGTCTGCGGATTAGCCTTCAGCCAAAGTGCTTTTTCAACCAGTTCCTCAACGCTTGAAAAAAAGACCGCTTCCTCATCCTCGCGAAAAAGCTCTTGCAGGTCTGCAGTTCGCTCGCTGAGGAGTAGGGACCCACAGGCCGGAATTTCGAAACACCTGCGTGTGTAAGTGTCTCGGTTGAGACGTGAGAGAAAGCAAAGACACATCTGAGCACCACAAAGCGATTTTATGTATTCCTCGCCATTGGCTTGCCGGACGGGACTGAAGTAGTCCGCGTAATCGCCTAAAACACTGGGACTCCATTTTTTTCCACCGAAGAGACGAACTTTTAAACCAGCCCTAACCAATGCCTTAAGGTAATCCTCCCTACCATCTGGTTCGTAGTGCCCAGTGAAAACCACGTCGCATTCGAAATTCAATCGGTCTTCTTCGGACAACTGAATGGGGTGATCTTTTTCAGGAATGAAATAAGGTAGCATCACATCAGCTCGCTTCGCGCCGAGCGATAGGCCTTCAGCAATGTTTATTTTTCGATAAAACAATGCCAGATCCACTAAGGGCAAACTTTTGATATACCTTCGCCACAACATTCGATGATGCCACATAGCGTTGCTATTATTGAATGGATCGTCGTTGTTGTAGGAGACAATTGTCGTCTGGCATTTTTCACGAATAAAGCGGTAAGTTGATGGAAGGATCGTTGTCCCGCGCCATACCAGCACGATCTCGGGCATGCTAGTTACAACTGCAGACTTCAATTCCGCATTCGCGAGGAAAGTGCATGGACCGGAGATGGAATATTTCCACTCGGCCTTGCCCAGAATTCCCCGGAAGAACGGCTCGAAGCTGAAACTCTCCGCAGAGTATCCACATTGATTCCAAGCACGAACAAAGGCTTCTTCGTATATGGGGAACGAGAAAGCACCTACGACTAGCAACTTCACGTTGATGCGTCCGCTTGCAGATTAAGCATTAGTCTGGTTGTCCTACAGCTAGAACGTACTCCAGTTTACTGGCAGACAATCGGTGTTCTTGAAGTTGTCTGCAGCGAAAATTATCTGATCGTTTGGCTCATGAATTTTGCCACTAAGCCAAGCGCCCCACCAGTAGTAGGAGCTATTGGTAATAACGTGGTGCTTGCATCTGCTGAGTAGCCACAGGCGTTCTGTGGTACCGTTGTATCCATCATCGTGAGTGACGAAGACCGTCCTCTTCGGTAAACGCAAATCCGAGAGAAGTGGAGATCTATGTGTGCAGAAAACATAAAAACAAGCGTTTGGAACCCTAGCTAAGATCGCATCAATAACCTGATTGATATCGTCGACAGACTTAATTCTCCTATCTCTCGAGTGGATTGCTGGATCCAAACTCTCTTCGTACAAACGCACGCCCAAAGCAACAGACTCTGATTGCGACATTCTGTCCGCGAGTTGCAAAAACTTAGGGTCGCTTGGCTCCGGTGGAGCCAGTTCTTTTGCGATAGAGGCTTCTAGGTCCGCAAAATACTTGTAACTCTGCCAATAACCGGTTATCCACGAGGTGCCGCAAATTCGATGGCCAGTGACATCGTCCAAATACTCAGACTTGGTTTCGGTAATGAAATGCCCATACAGCTTTGACTGAAAGAGACTAACCGGTCGTCTGAAAAACTTCTGGTCCAACCTGTACAGCCAAGTAGGGAGTTGCTCCCAACGGCTCGCTTCTCGGGCGCCAATCGAGAATGCACCCAACTCATATTCCCGACGGTACTGCCGGTCTCGTACAAAACCGGACCAGGTATCCAATACTAATTCAGCCGCGTTTCGCTGAGCGACTGCTCGGCATGTCGCGTACTGAAACATTTGGTTTCCAAGTCCGCCATTCAATTGAACTATTAGCTTCTTCATGGACTTATTTTTGTCACTTCGCTTTGGTTAGTCAGTATAAGTATCAATAGCACGTTCACCCTTCGTGATTTTAAAATAGGGCCATCAAACAAGATTGGTCGCACCCCGTGCGAAGTCTTAAAGCTATCGTAACACAGGGGCTTGGGAGTCAATATAGATTTCCTGCACCGGAAACCGCTATTGTTTTACGTCCAATGCCCATCAAAGATCTCAACTAAACCGCATTACTGAAACGTCCCAAATGTTGCTCCAGCGTTTCGAAGGTATGGGATGGATCACCAACTCCGCAAACGAACGCTTCGATTCCAGAAGCGACACGTCCGGAATGAACGTTGCCCGCCACGACACTAATTCGCGGTTCTGGCAGAATCAAGCACGCCTTGTGGATGTGGGTGCTTTCGGCACCTTGCCGAAAGCCCACGCCTGCGGCGCCCGTCAACGCTAAAAATCCTCTGATTCATATCGTCACTACCAGCAAGACAAGCCCTGCTGAGACAACGTTAGAATGTTGTTGCATGCAATCCGTTAAAACAGTTAAAACAGTTAAAACGTTCAATGGTTTACACCGAACAGGCTACATTAACGACGACCTGTTTCAACGCTACACTCACTATCCCAAACCATTGGATGGCGCCATTCATAATTGGGCTGTCCAACACTCATGAATACCAACCACCCTAACTTCGATTGATGTCAATTTTGCGGTGTGAGTCGTATTATGTCTGCAGACACTTCGCACGTATAGTCGGATCGCTCTCGTACGCTGCAAATGAGTTCATCAAGATGAGGATATCCCGCAGTGCCATTAAAACAACGTGCATCGTCGATAAGGACTACATGGTCCCTGATTCTTGATTCAAGAATCGCGTCTAACTCGGCACTGATCGGCGTTTCTACGTCCGCACACGCGGTGATGCCGCCGCTCCAATGCCCATCTAGCCAGAACAGGCACGGCGTTTCGATCTGATCCACAAGATTCGGCAACAGGACACCGCTATCACCATGTAGGATCTCTGCATTGGGGTAAGAGGCAAAGCGTTTGTTGGCTTTCTCGAAGAACACATCCGAGAGTTCAATACTTGTGCACGAGTGTCTCTTGTTCCTCGCTATAAACGCAAGCGTATCGCCCAGATGTGTCCCTGTTTCTATGAATCTGGTCAAGCCAAACTTCCGCATGTATGCGTTGAGAACCATACGTTTAATTGGTGGTGGCGCTATACCGGAACAACCACCCCTTATCCAGTTTGTAATTCCGGGCATTCGCCGTCCGAAATCCAATGCTGGAAACAGATTCCAGTGAAACAACTGGTGCTTTAATTGTTCTTTCATATCACTTCTTTGTTTTTAACACATCGTCCTAGGACCGTCATCCGTATCAAACTAACAGTCGAATAGGTAACTAAGGCGACAACAACTCTATATACACGTGCGATAGACTTTCCTGCGATGAGCAATGCGGCAAGGCTTTGATGAGGCTAACAATTCGATCGAAATAAGTTATCGATCGAGTTCAACATACCGACAAAACTCGAAACCGCGTGAAGCAGGTTTAGTCGCCCAATACCAATGTCGCATTTCTTGGATTTTCGATGGCGCGTCCGTTCGCATTCTAAATCACTTTATTGCCGCGAACGCCCACAAAACCCATCATCAATCTTTGTTCTGCATATCTCTATTTATATACCTGGTAATTCATCTACGGCTAACGAAGATCTGGCATCGTCTAGATCCTATGCATTTGTCTTTGGTGTAAAGCAAACATTCGCTCGGTGTCGACAGATCTCAAGAGCCGTGACCAACGTGCTGAGAAATCAATTGTGAGGGCCAGCGTCTTTGTGACCGACGTACAGTTCGATAAGCAGTTGCACCAATTTACGGTTTGCACCGAACAAGTTGCCTTAACGTCGGCCCACTCTATCGCCGTACCCACTTTTCCCACACCATCGAATAACTCCATTCACAATCATGTGTTGATTGGAGTGTTGTTGTGATCCTACTTCGTCGCTCGTCCCAACCCTCCGGTTGTCGATGGAACTGAATTAAAAGACTCTTGATCCGATCAAGACCACCTTGCTCGCACAGTCGCTCGAGGACCTCGTACTCCCCGCCCTCAATGTTTAGCTTCAAGCATGCGATGCTTTGCTCATTTAGGCTGCCCAAATACTCATGAACATCCACTACCGAAACTTCGATTGCATTGACTCGTTCGCTTTGAATGAACTCAGAGGAACTGTTAGACAACAGACTGAACTCCGTCGTTCGAGTGGAACCACCGAGTGCAGCACGATGGACGTTAACCATGTCATTTTTAGCAAACATTCGATTTAGGCACTCCACATGTGATGGTATCGGTTCGAATATTTCACTCCGGCATCCGTAGCGTGCAATCATTCCACTTGTCCACTCACCTTCAAAGCCACCTGCGTCCACTACCAAATCATTTGTCGATACCGGCAAATCATACAGTAGTTCATTCCCACCATCTCGATTAAAATCCCCAAACGGACCTGGAAGTCGAATCAAGTTTTTCTTTTGACGACTTTTGATCTGCCGGGCCAACCATTCACCCATTCCCATGTATTTACACCTTTCTAAGTGGTCGTTGCGTCACCAACTGAATTTGTCTGCGTGTGCTATCTGCAGAGAATCAGATCGACGCTGAAGTACGAACCGATTGCTTTGCCAAGACCGACATCCATATCAAACTAACAATCGAAAAAATAAGTAAGGAAGCTACGACTCCTTGAATACCCGCGATCGTCGCTCCTGCGAGGTTTAGCGCGATCGCCATGAGAGATGTCATAATCTTCGCCCTCGTCATGTCAGCTGATCGCATCTCGCTCATAAGCTTCAACGCCAGCATTTGACTTGTTGAATACAAGCCTCCCGCTAGTACAACCCAGGGAAGCATATATGAAATTTCACGGTACTCCGCAGCGGCCAAAATACGAAACAAAAATTCGTGAAAAACGAATGTCGCGACAAAGATAAACAATGTCACAGTTGTCGCCAGGACGGCCAATTTCCAACCGAGTCGATGAACATCACTATTTCTCACCGCGTCACTTGCATCGCCGGATCGTTCATAAAGGATCGGCCCGAAGAACGCCATCGATAGCCCCGTGATGACTAAAATTGGACCAAAACCAAGCTGGTATAACAGTGCATATTTTCCGACGTCTCCAGATGCGCCAAAGAATTCCAGTGCCCAGCGATCCGATACCTGTTGTCCCCAAGTGAAGATACCCCAAGTAGCAAACGGCAGCGAGTATGTCGCCATTTGACGTGTCCATGAAGGACCGACAGTCTCGACTGGGTGGCTCGACGGGATCGTCCGGCGTAAGAGCCTTAGTTGCGAAAGCGTTACAATTAGCGAGACGAAAGAGTAGGCAAGGATAACATTCGTGCTGGAAATGCCAATGAATTTTGCGACCACAACAACTGACAGTATCTTTAGCCAAGCTTCAGCCCCATTGTGGAAGGCAACGATCGATCGCTGGCGAGCGGCATTCTGAAGCCCGTTGAGGGAGCTATAGCACCCCTGGAAAACCGATAGCACGAGGGCAGCAAGAACGATCGCGATCAGGTGCGAAAATCCTGAAATCCATAGCCCGGCGACCAGAATAACACCTATTAGTCCAACCACCGCCGTTGCGCACTTTAGCAAATTAGCGACTCCACCCAGGTAGCCACCCAAATCTTGTTGCTCCGACGCAATTGAATAATACCGCGCTACTCCAGGGATCACCCCCGACATCACAACTTGGTTGATCAATGCTGCTACGGTGAGACCAAGTGCCAGTGTACCGTACTCGGTTGGATCCATTCGCTCGGTCAGAACTCTCACCAATGTCAACAACCCGGTGAATGAGGCTATTTGGCCGATTAGAATCCAGCTACTTTCTTTCAGGTACGGACGGATTCGAGCCTGAATGTTCGACAGACGCCTGAGCCGTGCTTTCATCCGTGATTTGCAACCGTTTGGAATTCCAACGTACCAACGCTATGAGGTTCGGTTGAATCAAATGCCACGTTGAGTTGAAACTTAGTGACTAAGCTCAAGACTGACTTGCTCTTGATTGCCAAGCTCTGATAATCTGTTGGATTGTTTCCTCAAGCGTGATTTGGATATCCCAGCTGGGGTAGTGATCTTTCATCTTTCGCAAGTCGCTGTAATAACAGATATGGTCCCCAACCCTGTTCTCATCCACATAAACAAAGTCCATCGCTTGCCCACTGAATCGTTCGGCGATTTGGAATGCTTCAAGAATCGAGCAGCTGTTCACCTTGCCACCACCGATGTTGTAGACCTCGCCTTGGCGGGGTGACTCGATGAACGCAAAGATGAATTTTGCTACGTCCTCGCTGTGAATATTGTCGCGAACCTGCTTGCCTTGATAGCCAAAGATCTTGTACTGACGCGACTCAAGATTGCACTTCACGAGATAGCTAAGGAAACCGTGTAGCTCGACACCTGAATGGTTCGGACCAGTAAGACAACCACCTCGCAAACAGCACGTTGGCATACCGAAGTACCGCCCGTACTCTTGCACCATCACATCGGCCGCAACTTTTGATGCACCAAAAAGTGAATGCTTGGACTGATCGATCGAAAACGTCTCGGGGATCCCGTGGGCGTAGGCGTCGTCGTCATAATCCCAACGTGTTTCCAATTCCTTTAGCTTGATCTGATTTGGGCGATCTCCGTAGACCTTGTTAGTGGACATGTGCACGAACGGCGTCTCAGGGCAAGTCTTTCGTGTTGCTTCGAGAAGGTTCAGTGTTCCAACCGCGTTTGTATCAAAATCATCAAAAGGTATATCGGCGGCACGATCATGGCTCGGCTGCGCAGCAGCGTGTACAATTGCATCCGGCTTGACATTACGCATAAGTTCGAGAACGCCATCACGATTACGAATGTCTAACTCGTGATGTCTGAAGTTGCAGATTTGATCGACGAGCCTTTTCTGATTCCACCGCGTGTCTCCCTGAGGACCAAAGAAAACCGCACGCTGATTATTGTCGAGGCCATGTATTTCCCAGCCCTGAGCGGCAAAGTAAGTGCAAACTTCAGAACCAATTAAGCCAGAGGATCCGCTAACAAGTAATTTTTTCATGATGAAATTCTCTTCAAGTGTTCAGTACACATTCGCGGACAATGGACACCCTCAATTGGTTAATTGCTGTTGACAGTGATAAATCAGTCGTCGTATTCGGAAGAATAATATAGGGTAATCGTTGGCATTTTGTTTATCCACTTGTCTGGCGATCGCGACTCTCGCTCCTTTTTCGGTGCGGACTTTGTCCCATTGGTTAACACTCACCCTAAGTTGAATGCGATAGCCCAGAATCGTTTTTAATTGCCCAGCTCACGAGCTACCAACGGAGAATCTTGCTTAAGACTGCTTCCGGGAATCTTTGGAAAAATTTACTATGCAGACGGTACGGCTTTCGGTGTGAGAGGGGCTTGCTCTATTCCGTTAAAGTATTTCGTTTGTTCTCTTATCGCTTTGCTTGAGCCTCCGGGAGTAAGCTCCCCCGGGACCGACAACACAATTGCTGGGATGCAGTCGCAGCGGTAATTCTAAGCGTTAGCTTTCACTTTCGGAATTGTAGAACGTGTCTTAACTGAATCGCACCCTGCTGAAAAGGACGCTCAAGCCAAGCTGCTGTAATCTAATTTGATCTGCAGCGATTGCTAGAACTCTAGATAAGAAAACAGTGGCGAACACCGAGTGGTTGCATGCTAATCTGGATTGTTCACGAACCATTTGCTATGAGAAGCATTCGGAGCATATAGTGATATGTTATCCAGCGATGGTAAGGTCTTGGGCTTGAAGCTCTTTTCGGGCGTAGTTTACAGACGCAGTAACAGCGGACGTTTTCTCGTGCTTTGTGCGCTGAGGTTTTACTAGCAACTTGGGGATGGTGGACAGTGCACGGCGATGCAATGTTCATTTTAGATATCCCGTATGTATTGAATACAGTGTATTGTCAATAAAGGTTTTTCCGGAAATGATCCCGCCAGGGGAAATTGAAAATTGACTGAACCTCTTTGGCGAGGTGCCAAGGATACCGTAGATGATAGCTCCGTCAAAATACCAATGGCCACCCAACGAGCCTGGATTCCATGAGACGATGTAAGTGCCATCTCTTTTAAAGACTATTGAATTTATGAGATCGGGTGCCCCATCTGCTTTAATACTGTTTAAAGCGAACGGCCTCTCTAAATATTGGTCAAAACCAGCGGATATCCTTCCCTCCCCGATCTCTGACAGCTTCTTCATAATCTTCGCTTGTTGGATTCCTGTTGTTGTTACCAACAAACGCTGGTAGATCTCTCTTGCATGTCGTTTTGCTGCCGAACTCGAACGGGATTCGACCCAGCCTTCCGCTAATGCCAGCCACTGTTCATCTGACGTAGGTGTTGATAGTTCCAATGTCGCAAGTTGCTTCAGTTTCTTATCTCTAGCCTTTGCCAGATAGGGCAGCCCTTTATCCCAGTCACCTTTTTCGAAGCAGTAAAACCGGCCCAGTGCTTCTGCATGTTGAGCAGAGATCTGGGAAGGTTCATGCCCATTCGGATCGCGAGGGAATTCCGAAGTCACTGATGCATATTTTCGGTTCAAGTCAGCAACGCGTTCTGATTCCTGGTCAAAGTGCTCAATCCATAGCGGCCCAGCGCGGACTTTCTTTGCAAGCGGGGCGATGTCGTCAAGAAGCCTGATCGCGTGGTTGTATTCATCCGAAGCGATTAGCAAGCTAATCTGTGCCTGGTAGGCTTGAAACAATGGGGTGGCAGTGGCAACGCTAGAAATCTTGGGGATCAATGACTTGGAGGTTGCTGCAAAGTGTTCATTGGCGTCGATGCGGAAGCGTTCGGCGAGTGCGGCATGCGTTTTGAGTGTAGTATCGACATCACCAATCGAGATTGCCGCCTCCAAGGCTTCCTCAAGCAGCACGTATTGGTCCGCTGGTGCGTTTTCGGTTTCGATTCCGATCTTCAAAAACTGGGTTGCTCGTGCGTAAAAATCCTGGGGACTGCGACCTGCGTAAGCTCTTGAAAACAACGCCCGGATGTTTTGTTGAGATTCGCGTTGCGCGGCAGCGGTAGGGACGGGATGACGCGAGTCGTCGGCGGCGGGACTCACGGCGACCGTGTGTTCGATTTCACAAGGATCGGATGTGCCGGGAGCGTCGTAACGCTCGAACGGAGTCGTCGCAGACGCGGAGGCTTCGGGATGCACGAATCGAAAAAGGGCGACGGCTAACGTGGTCGGCATCTGACGCACGTCCTTGAAGTAGCACGCTTGCTTGGATGTCTCGGTGTTTTCGAGCGTGATCATGGTCTCGGTCTTAGCGACCACCTCATGCACGACCGGCGACGGAGTTGACGTGGTAATGAGCGACAGTTGTGTGCCGACGGTCACTCTTTCGAGTCCTGCTTTGACGCTTCGCCAAAACAAAGACAGCCCGCGAAAGTGAGATTCGAAATTGGCGGACCCCAGCTTCGCCGCCGTATGCGGATCGGACTTGGCTGTCTTGTAAAGTTGGTACGCTTGCGAGTAATCGCGTTTGGATATTGCAAGCCAGATCGGCTGTTGCGCCCGTTCGTCTTCTGTACTTGGGGCAGTGACCGCGTCGGGAAGAACGGACGGTTGCTCCGCTCTGAGGGACGGTGAGAGAAGGAGCAACAGCGGAAGCGCTAGAAGGAACACGACCGGAAGTCGGCCGTGAATGTTGCTTCTATACCGCAGTGGAGGACGCAAGAAATTAGGCAATCGCGTTGGTTGTAACTCTTCGCGTTTTGCGTCTTTAGCCGTGGGAGTCAAGGGGAGTGGGTGAGGGCGTTTGGGATTCATCGATGACCGTGCGTCGCGTGTATCTCGTTGCCATGAGGACATCCCTATCTGATTTCTTTCCCCTGAGTTTCGGGGGGAGTGATGTCGCTTCCGATTTCGGTAACGCTAATTATACACGGTTTACTCGCCGTGGGTGAGCTTGTTTTTGTCGCCGATTCATGGGCTCAAGCCCTGCGTTCCGCGCGGACTTCGTCCACTTGGGTGACACTCACCCGGTTGGCGTTTGCTTTGGATTACATGCGGCGGGCTGCAGAGCGAGTTGGCTCGTTTACTTAGCCACTTGCTTGTTCTGCAGTGCCTGCTCAACCCCCCATCGCTTTGCTCGACCCTTCCGGAGGAAGTGTAAAAACGATTGCAGGAAAGCGGTAGCCGAGGCAAGCTGAAACCGGAAAACACGATTTCCGGTCTGCGAAAAGTATCCTGACCAAACCCCCCTTGGGTAGCAAGGGGACTGCTCGCCTAAGAAGCGATAATCTAATCCGATTCCAGGCGTTTAAAAGGGTTGTAGCGATATTTGTTTTTGAAGCTGAAACTGCGGCGATTTGGAAAGCCATCGTGGCCGCGGTATGAGAGGGGAGATCTCCCTAAGGAGTGGGGGAGTGGGGGAGTGGGGGAGAGTGGGAGAGTGGGAGAGTGGGAGAGTGGGAGAGTGGGAGAGTGGGAGAGTGGGAGAGTGGGAGAGTGGGAGAGTGGGAGAGTGGGAGAGTGGGAGAGTGGGAGAGTGGGAGAGTGGGAGAGTGGGAGAGTGGGAGAGTGGGAGAGTGGGAGAGTGGGAGAGTGGGAGAGTGGGAGAGTGGGAGAGTGGGAGTTGGGAGTTGGGAGTTGGGAGTTGGGAGTTGGGAGTTGGGAGTTGGGAGTTGGGAGTTGGGAGTTGGGAGTTGGAAGTGAGGGAGTGAGGGAGTTTTTTCTGACAGACGAATGGGGGACAGACGAATGAATTCAGAGCGACAATTCGGCTGTCCAACATTCGGCTGTCCAAATCGCTTCGGATTCGTTCGTTTCGTGAGGGTGTGACCGGCGTGAACGCTGGAACACTGGGTTTTTGAATGGGGACGCCGGTCACAGCCGCTTGCGGTCCGGCCTGCGACTATTGGCGTTACACCAGCCTTACACAAATCTTCATCTTCCTGCCTCCATATTCCTACCAACCCCAAGTTCCGCTTTCGCGATTTTGGCGATTCAACGTAGAACAATTGTCTCAGTTGTTTCACTTCCTGAGCCAGCGGTGCGGGCGGAACATTTGGGGACAAATGTTCTACAAATTACTCCTGTCCAATTCCTATCGTCTGGATTTGGCTTCGCAGGAGGGAACCGACGAGCGGAGTCGTCGGGCGACTTTGGTCATTGGATCGAGTGGTCAAATTTTTCAGAGGTTTGTCGACACGGTACGGCAGCGATTTTGGCTCAGTCTAATCATTGTATTGGTTTATTGATTTATGGGCAGTGATGAGCGTTTTAAGTTGCCCTCCTTCATTTTTTTGTCCCCCATCTTTCTGCCAAAACATTTTCCTACCCCCTGATTTTCCTACCTGATTCTTTTTTCTGCGAACACACCCATTTTTCTGTCATTAATTTTCCTGTTCAAACTTTTTCTGCCCTTTCGCCATTGAACTTGCACTGGCGTGATCTCTTTGGCAAAAAAATGGAGGACAAAAATATGCCAATGCTGGAGTGTCGTGATTTCAATTAGTGTGCGATTGCTTGGATTAGTGTTCCACCAAAATGTGAAGAGAGTCAGGGAGTACGGGAGTGGGGTAACCGAGAATATTGAAAAAGTTAAATTGACAATTGTAAATTGAAAACTTGGATCAATGGAGGCACTGCGGACGTTGCGGAAGTCGTCGAGACTTTCGGCCGCCCTGTAAAACGAAACTCTCTGCGAGTTTCGCTACTTTAAATCTGACGTTCCGAAACTCTCTGCGAGTTTCGATACCCTAAATTGAATGCTGACGGGTTTTAGGTGACCACGAAATACACGAAGCACACGAAAGTGGTTCTGTCTCTTCCGATTTTTGTAGGTCGTCAAAATGACAACCGTTCACGCGACCACCGATTGCAATTGGACAAACGGGAATCGTGCCAGAAGACCAGAAGATTCGTGCCAGGAATGATGCTTTCGATTGAATTCTCGATGCCCGCGAAGAGGGGGCGAAGGTTGCCTCGGGTTAGGGCAGGAAGACTTCCAGGTGGCAATCGGCGTGCAGCTTTGGTTTTATGTTTTCGACGGCCTTGATAAGCATGTACTGGCTTTGTTCATTAAGTTGATACCAGAGGTACGTGGCATCATCCGGGTTGGCGATTAGGTAATGGAGCACGCCTTGCTGCTCGTACAGGTCGCGTTTGACGGTGCGGTCACGCTGCGAAGTACTCGGCGAGAGGATTTCCACGACGAGCGAGGGGGGGCGTTCGATGAATCGATCAAGGTTCGCATGGCAAACAATGCTGAGGTCGGGGCGAACGACGGTGTGCTGGCTGACAATCCAGTCGAGCTCTAGGACAACTTCGCAGTTCTCGCACCCAGAAGCTTCGATCGCACTGATGAATCGGTGCGCAAGTTTTGCGAGCAAGGTTTGATGCGGACCGAAGGGAGATGGAGTCATGGCCACTGGAATCCCGTTCCATAGCTCCCAATCGCCTTCCCATTGCTGGTAGTCGGTCGCAGTGTAGTGGGGAATGTATTGTGGTATTGGCATCGTTTGGTATTGGGTCTTGGTGCCTCAGGTTCCGCGTGTCGTCGATTCGATTACTGAAGTAGCAGATCCATTGTAACGGGTCATTGATTCATAAGAAGTGTTTTTATCCAACTGCCCTCTGGGATGGTCGACCAGAGGCTAGACGCTAGGCAGGCGTGTCGATTTGGCAAAAAAATGGAGGACAAAAATATGCCAAAGCTGGATTTTCGTGATTTCAATTAGTGTGCAATTGCTGGGATTAGTGTTCCCCGGGAAAGAGAAGATGGGGGAGTGGGGGAACTGAGGAGTGAGGAGTGAGGAGTGAGGAGTGAGGAGTGAGGAGTGAGGAGTGAGGAGTGAGGAGTGAGGAGTGAGGAGTGAGGAGTGAGGAGTGAGGAGTGAGCGAGTTTTTTCTGACAGACGAATGGGGGGACAGACGAATGAGTTCAGAGGGACCATTCGGTTGTCCTTCATTCGGCTGTCAAAATCGCTTTGCATTCGTTCATTTTGTGAGGAAGTGACTTAAGGAATTGATCGGCGTGAACACTGTAAACACTGGGGTTTGGAAACGGCGGGGCGCTGGTCACAGCCGCGTGCCGTCCGGCCTGCAACTACCAGCATCACGCCAGCCTTCATCTTCTTACCTCCATTTTCCTACCAACCCCAAGTTCCGCTTTCGTACTTTTGGCGATTCAACGTAGAACAATTGTCTCAATTGTTTCACTTACAAATTACTCCTGTCCAATTCCTATCGCTTGGACTTGTTTCGCCAGGAGGGAACCGCCGAGCGGAGTCGTCGGGCGACATTGGACAATTGGATCGAGTGGTCAACTTTTTCAGAGGTTTGTCGACACGGTACGGCAGCGATTTTGGCTCAGTCTAATCATTGTATTGGTTTATTGATTTATGGGCAGTGATGAGCGTTTTAAGTTGCCCTCCTTCATTTTTTTGTCCCCCATCTTTTTGCCAAAGCGTTTTCCTACCTGATACTTTTTTCTGCGAACACACCCATTTTTCTGTCCTTAATTTTCCTGTTCAAACTTTTTCTGCCCGTTCGCCATTGAACTTGCACTGGCGTGACCCTGACGCTCGCATCAGCGTCATGAAATTGATTGATGGTCTGGCTCGCTTGATATCGCCAAGCACTGGCGTGATCTCTTTGGCAAAAAATGGAGGACAAAAATATGCCAATGCTGGAGTTTCGTGATTTCGATTAGTGTGCGATTGCTTGGATTAGTGTTCCACTAAAATGAAAAGAGAGGGGGAGTGAGGGAGTGAGGGAGTGAGGGAGTGAGGGAGTGAGGGAGTGAGGGAGTGAGGGAGTGAGGGAGTTTTATCTGACAGACGAATGTGGGACAGACGAATGAAACCAAAGGCACAATTCGGCTGTCGTTCATTCGGTTGTCCAAATCGTTTTGCATCCGTTCATTTCGTGAGCAAGTGACTGGCAACAAACAATTGGAGCACTGTGGTTTTGAATGGATTGCAGGTCGCTCCCGCTTGCGGTCCGGCCTACGACTGCTGGCATCACGCAATCCTTCCGCATGTATTTATCTTCCTACCTCCATTTTCCTCCCAAACCCAAGTTTGGCTTTCGCGTTTTTAGCGATTCAATGTAGAGCAATTGTCTCAATTGTTTTACTTCCTGGGCCAGCGGTGCTGGCGGAACATTTGGGGACAAATGTTCTACACTCACCTCTGTTTCCTCCGTTTGCTTCTGTTCAGATTCTTTTCCATGGATCTGATTTGATAGGAGGGAACCGACGAACGGAGTCGTCGGGCGACTTTGGGAGATTGGATCGTCCAAGTTCAGTGTCACTAGCCCTCCCCGGCCGCTACCTGCGGCCGATCCACCCACGGGGAGGGTGAAGTCGTTTGCTCTCCCAGCTTCTCACTCTTTTCGCCGCTGAGCAAACGCTATCTCAACCCGACGCGTGAGTTTTGAAGTTGCTGTGTTTGTGCCGTAAGGCACTTTATGGGATAGCCTTGGACTTTAGTCCAAGGTTTCGGTCTGAAATTGGCACCCATTCGCGGAGCGACGTTCTGTGACGAACGATCAAGTCACAAAACGTCCCGCTGGGACTCGATTGATATTGGCGAAAATCCCTCGGACTAAAGTCCGAGGCTATCGAAATTTGTCGCTCCGCGACAGCAAATAGCGCAACTTCAACACGCGTGAGCGAGGGACCAACGGCAAGGTCATGCGATCGGCTTGAAGTCCCTCACTTACGTGTCGGGTTGTGATTATTGTGAGCCTTGACGCTCGGGAAATGAGGCCCGTGGCTCGCGGGCTGTCGATTTAATCGAAATGTAAATCGTCGTGGTGAGCCGTGGGCCGTAAGGCATCGGGTAATGCGTGGGACCCGGCCGCTCACGCGTCACGGCTCACTAAATCAACAGCCTGCGGCTAGCGGGCTGTCGGCCCAGAAATACGGGGAAAAACCACATGCCAGGACAGGCGAACTAATTGCTAGGAGCTAGTTGGCTCTCGGCTATTTGCTTAATAGCGGCGTTGAAACGCTTGTCTTCGGGTAATGCGTGGGACCCGGCCGCTCACGCGTCACGGCTCACTAAATCAACAGCCCGTGGCTAGCGGGCTGTTGGTCCAGAAATACGGGGAAAAACCACATGCCAGGACAGGCGAACTATTTGCTAGGGGCTAGTTGGCTCTCGGCTATTTGCTTAATAGCGGCGTTGAAACGCTTGTCTTCGGGTAGTGCGTGGGACCCGGCTGCTCACGCGTCACGGCTCACTAAATCAACAGCCCGTGGCTAGCGGGCTGTTGGTCCAGAAATGGTGGGGGAAACGACATCACAGGACAGTCGAACTAGTTGCTAGGGGCTAGTTGGCTTTCGGCTATTTGCTTGATCACGGCGTCGAAACGCTTGTCTTCGGGTAGCACCAACCTGGCCTTCCTGGCCTCCGCTAAGGCTTCGCCCTGCTTGCCTTGTTCTCGCAGCCGATTGATCTGCTTGAGCCGTAAATTCCCGTTGCTGCTGTCTAGGCGGATCGCGTGGTCCATCGCAGCAAACGATTCTTTGTACCGTTTTAATACGTATGCGGTGTCGGCGTAGAGCTCTTCACATCGTGCTCGCTCGGCCATCGTTTCACTCTGATCGCAATCGAGTCCGGCTAGCGATTTAGCTAAAAAATCGAGGTCGGGGGCAGGACGGGTGATTAAATAGGCCGCTGCGGCTCGGTAGTTCTGTGTCGTTGACGGCACGATGCTGTCGAGAGGTATCTTGGGGTAGGACTCCAGTATCTTTAGAGCGACCGCGGTTTGTCTCGGCTGACGCTCTAGCAGCTTTCGCAAATACGTGGCTCCCAACTCGGGTTCGTTGCTGTCGAATGACAATCGGGCTAATTGCAGTAATCCGGCAGAGTACGTGCCGTAGAGAGTGCTGAGCTGATCGAGTATCGCTCGCGTTCTCTCTCGATCGGTATACACAAAGTCCAAATACAAACTTGCCGTCCTCGCCTCACGCGACAACGGCCGCACACGTAACTCTGCTTCCGCGTTTTTTAGCGCCTTGATGTAATGTGCCGAAAGCGGCTGAGACTCGGCAAGGTCACCTGAATCTGGGTGGGATTCTTGGCCGCCCGATTTGTGGTTTGCGGGTGTTGCACTGACCGCTGCGTGCTGCGAATGCCACTTCAAGCGGCGGACCGCGGGAGCCGTCTGCAAATAGAGTGTGCGTATCTGCTCGGTTGATTTTGGGTTCGCACTGACGACTTCGTCGTAACGTGCCAAGCGGAAATGCAGATCGCTGAGTGCGTGATAGGCGGCGGGGGATGCGGTTTGTTGGGCAAGTCGCTGCAGTGGCGCAATCAACGTTTCCAGTTCCGCAGGCTCGACACCGCGTTGGCTGAGTAACGTTTGCGAGTGACGGACGATTGCATCGACATTGGCGTCCGTTTGCAGGACACTATGGGCCCATACTGTGGGCAAGATTGCCAGAGCAGCAACCGCAATCGATGGCGGCAGCGATTTTTTGTTTTGGAAACGGATGCGTGGCTTGCGTTTCGCTGTCGACGGTTCGATTTGCAGCGTGTCGTCGCTAGATTCCGTGAGCTCTCCCGAAGGTTGCAGTTCGTCGTCTGCATCAATGTAGTCGTCTGGCTCATCACGCTGGAAACCAGTATCGCGGACTCGTGGGGTGACGAGGTACCCGCGGGTAGCAGCGACGGGCAAGAATATCGCACAGGCGATTAAATTTGCGGGGAGGATCAGTCCCATGTCGAAAAATTGGGAAACGGCGAGCGAGCCGAGAATGTACCAACCGGCGACTCGCAGCCCATGGTCGACGGCATCGGGCGAGTCATTGAGTTTATTTAGCGAGCGGATCACTCCGACAATCAGCACTCCGATGAACAACAGCCCTGGAATGCCTTGCTCGGTGAACATTTCCAGCCACAGATTATCGGCGTGGTGTGCCCATCCGTCACTGCATTTGTCCAACTTTGTGAGGTGGGCGTCAGCGAACGTGCCCAGTCCGCTGCCGATTGGCAGGTACGTTACCGCTGCAGCAATTGTGTCACTCCAAAGTGGCAATCGGGCATCGTTTAGCAGCGTCGATTCGTCTCGATCAGAAAACAATTCCATCCGGTCCAGCGACTTTAAATCGAGGTTAAAGGGGACGATCAACAGTGCGACGGCGATGGAAAGAACAGCGATGATCACCGGGATACTGGCGGTACCGCGGCGAGCCCGGATCCAACCCAACGCGAGTGTAAATCCGATCATCGAGCTGACCAATCCGCCGCGTGAGCCACAAACCAGTAGTGCGGCAGTGCACAATACCAAGCTGATCACCGCGATACTGGAGTCACGGTCACTGGCCAGTGAAATCAGGTCGTTGACTTCGAAGTTTTCGTCGTCAACTTCGGCGCCGATCAAGGCGGACAATCGCCACGCCAGTAATCCCATACTGGCGCCGACGCCGATGTTCATCAACAACGCGGCGTTGTTGCGATTGATAAAGGTGGCAAAGTGGGCGCCGCGATTGATCGCGTTCATGCTCAGCAGGTCGGTCTCGGGACTGACGAGTTGAAAAATGCCCAGGGCGGCGTGCACGGCGGCGCCGGCCGCGAGCCCGGCCATCAGCAACACCAAGCGTCGGCGATTTTGGAATACGCTAGCGGACGTCCAGGCGAGTGTCGCGACAACCAATAACATCGCCACGGCGTGCCGCGAGGCAGCGGGATCAATCGAGATCGGATGGATTGTGGAGGGCTCTGTTTGCGATGCTAGGACGGGGGCGAGCCAGGTGGTGTAGGCGGCAGCGGAGCCGGGGCTGAGCAGGCCGGTCAAAAATGCGGGCAGCGGCAGCGTTTGAAACCAAGCGAACGCGGCCCAGCCGAGCAGCAGCAATGCAAGCCAGTGGAATCGAGGACCGCCTTGCGTTTCGCGGTCGATGATCGAAGGTAAAGCGAGAGCCCCCGCAGTGAGCACGGCAACGCATGATGCCCACTGGGCCCACGGCAGGATGCCGCCGTAATCAAACGCGATGGCGCAGGGCAGCACTGTCAAAATGCATGCGGATGCCCAAAGCGATATTTGAATGAGGAGAGGAGCGATCGATTTCATGAAAGGTTTTCAGAGCTGCGTATCCTGGTGGTCCCCATTAGGGGATGCCAAGGAACTAGCTGGCGTCGTGGATCTTGTTAAGGATCTCGCGTGAAGGATCTTTAGCAAGATCCACTACGGTTTTGGGGAGGATCTTTAGCAAGATCCACTACGGTTTTGGGGAGGATCTTTAGCAAGATCCACTACGGTTTCGGGGAGGATCTTTAGCAAGATCCACTACGGTTTTGGGGAAGATCTTTAGCAAGATCCACTACGGTTTGGGGAGGATCTTTAGCAAGATCCACTACGATTTGGGGAGGATCTTTAGCAAGATCCACTACGGTTTGGGAAGGATCTTTAGCAAGATCCACTACGGTTTGGGAAGGATCTTTAGCAAGATCCACTACGGTTTGGGAAGGATCTTTAGCAAGATCCACTACGGTTGGGGAAGGATCTTTAGCAAGATCCACTACGGGATTCGTTGTTGCTGGAGTTGGATAAGTTTTGAAGGCAGTATCAGGACGCGTCGTTTTAATTGTTTTACCGAAGCGAAAATTCCGTTTTTGACCGGCTGGAAGCCAAGTACGCTGTAAATCATTAGGCCGCGAATGAAAGGCTGGAAGCCTATCCCACAGAACCCTAGCATTCCTTTGCCTCTTTGGCCTTAATTTAACGGATGGTGTACAAAAATTACCAGTTGTTTCGACAAGATTACAACATGACTGGTTTTTGAAGACGAGGTTGTGTCGTTTGGATTAGCAAATCGTTAGATGATCGACACGCAAGTTCGTTCCCGGCCCCCGAAAGTATTTTAGCCCTGTACCGCTGGTGGGGAATTGCAGTTGTGTAGCCAGCGAGGTGAGGGGGGCGATGGTGTCCTTAGCGAGGTGTTAGTGGCGTTGGAGCGGGTGTAGCGAGAGTCGCGGAGACTTTCGTTGGTGTCAGTGAGCCGTGACGCGTGAGCGGCCGGTTTTCTGGTTTAAAGGCTCCGCCTGGTAACCCACTGCCTTGCAGGCTTCCGCCTGCTGGATCTTGGGGGTTGAGGCGGAGCCTCGGGTGCAGTGCGTCCCAGGCAGGAGCCGGGGAACGAGTAGGCGTAGCGAAAATCGCAGAGACTTTCGTTGGTGTTGGTGAAAACGGGAAACCGACGAGCGGAGTCGTCGGGCGACTTTGGGCGGGCGGGGACACGTCGCGATAGCGAAATCAGCTTCACCTCCTCGCAACTTGTTGTGGGGAGGTCAGAACGAGCGGAGCAAGTTCTGGGTGGGGCTTCGCGGTGTTAGAAATGGCACGTACAAGCTCGGTGTCACCAGCCCTCTCCGACCGCTATCGCGGCCGACCCTCCCACGGGGAAGGGTGAACCGGATTTCACCTCCCCTTTGGGGAGGTCAGAGTCGGCGGTAGCCGGTTCTGGGTGGGGTCCGCGGTGTTAGAAATGGAGTGTGCAAGCGAGAATTCACCAGCCCTCCCCGACCGCTTTCGGCGGCCGACCCTCCCAGAGGGAGGGTGAGTTCCTCACTTTTCTCCCGCTTCATGCCGGAACTCTGCTCCGCTGCGATCCGGCCTTTTCTAGGTTTGTCAAATGCATTTTTTTTCGCCGGGTTGATGGTGTCTTTGCGCACCAAGATCGGTCGTTTTTGAGGCATTTTCAAAAACGCTGGAGCGCTGTCGTGCGGAGGATGCGGTGCGGTGCTCGGCAGGGGGGGAGCGGAACGTTGATTGCGATTGCCGATTGTCTCACGGGATATGTCTGAAATGACTTCAACCTTTTACCTCGACTGTCCCAAGCGGAGTGGCATCGAGTGAAAAGATACCAGTCCCTCGACGCTGGGCAGTGAATTGGCTTCATCGAAGATTGCTTTCAGAACCGTGTTCGGGGACGCCTTGATACTACAGATGAGTCTCGCTTTAAAGCGGAACCTCTGGCCGGAAAAAAGGTCGTCCCCAAACAAACAGCTGATTCACAGTCAATCCAGGGCTCGGAACTCCTTCATTGGTGATGTGACTTTGTTCGTAAAAGAATCGCGGACATAACTCAGCAGGAATCTTGTAAACGGATGGGAGCCAATTTCCTGGACGCTCACTTGGTGGGGTTAAGCTGCTCGGCCCGAAGACTTCTTGCTTCGGCGTCGACGACGACGAGCCGTCCGCTTTTCAAGCGGTTTACCTGGGAACACTTTCGCGTAGTCGAACTCCAAGTCGTGCTGGACTACGAACCAGAATGAGCGACTGAGCTTACGCATTAGCGCGACCAAACCTTTCATCTTGCGATGTTCACTCGCCTTCCCTTCGCTCTTGCCAACCTTCTGGAAAGTCTTGTACCAGTTCTCCAGTTCCTTGCGTTGTACTGCTCGCAGCGCCAAGAAATACAGGTGCTTTCTCACCAGACTGGGACCTCGTTTGGTGATCGCCAACTCTCCTTTTCGCTTGCCACTGCTCTGTTCCATCAGGTTCAACCCAAGAGCTTTCAGGAACGCGCCGCTGCTGTCATAGCGTCGTGGATCCCCCACGCATGCCCAGACCACACACAGCGTCGTTGCACCGAAGACATCCGCATACTGACTTATCGTTTCGTGTTCGCGAGCAATTTGCTCGAGTCGCTTGACGCTCAGGTTCCACTGGTCCAGTGCCGCGATCGTTTCGCTGGCGATCTCACGCAGCCAATCGATATCAGCTGGACACATGGGGATGCCTGCTGTCGTTCGTGCCGACTCGATCAATCCCTGGATTTTGTCGGCAGACAGGGTGCCACGGCTGAACTTGCGAAGATTCGCAGTGGCATCAGGGTCGCATGCCAGTTTCGCCGGACTGCCGTACTGCTGCAGCGTCTTCAGTAGCGTTACGCTGGTCAACGTCACCAAGCGAGTGGCTTCGGGCCAGTGCTTGCTCAGCATTCCCTCGATGCGACCGGACCACTGGGTCGCTTGCGAGCGAAATGCATCAAGCCGTTTGACCTGATGCCCCATCTCTTGTTCGTCTTTGCGAGGTTCTTGCCAAGGCCAAGGAGTTCCTTTTTCGAAGCAGGTCAATTCGGCGATCATCGCCGCGTCTTTGCCATCGTGTTGACTCGGCACACCGTCAAAGATTTCTTGGTAATCCGCGACGCTCTTGCCGCTAACACGGTGGACGTCCAAACCAGCGAGGGTCATCGCGTGGCGAACGGCTTCGCTATACGTACCGGTCGATTCGAGTCCGATGCAGAGGCTGTCACACGTACCTTTGAGGACGACCAGACGCTCGACAAGCGTGTCAATCTCGAATGGATTTTGCACACTCCAGGGACGTTCGTAATGGCGGTCGCCCCAACGAACGACGACAACGATTTCTTCCTTGGCGACATCGAGTCCAACGGAGGTGCCGTGACCTCCTCGCTCAATGGCTAGTTCTCGAAGCGTCTCGAGTTCGATTTGGTTGACAGAAACACGACGATAGGCTCTTTTAGATGGCATGGGGATGACCTCCGTTGCACTGGTGGAAGTTACGTTTGTGAAACATCAGTTTCGAGGCATCCCCTCTTTTTTTAAAGATGCCCTCCCATCTATCTATAGCCAACTACGATTGTCGCTCGGCTTTCCAAGCCGTTAGCGGGCTTCACGTTTGAACGTCGAGGCGAAAGTGACTGCGTTCCATGCGACGAACGTTCATCGTAACGGTTCCAGCTTGGAAAGCTGGCCGACAATGCTCCGCTGCGGTCCGGCCTACGATTGTCGCTCGGCTTTCCAAGCCGTTAGCGGGCTTTACGTTTGAACGTCGAGGCCAGAGTGACTGCGTTCCATGCGCCGAACGTTCGATCATAACGGTTCCAGCTTGGAAAGCTGGCCGACAATGCTCCGCTGCGGTCCGGCCTACGATTGTCGCTCGGCTTTCCAAGCCGTTAGCGGGCTTCATGTTTGAATGTCGAGGCGAGAGTGACTGCGTTCCATGCGCTGAACGTTCGATCGTAACGGTTCCAGCTTGGAAAGCTGGCCGACAATGCTGCGCTGCGTTCAGGCCTACGAGGTCGCGGCTAGCTGCTCGACCGATTCGCCGGGAGTCCATTTGGTGTAGTCGCTGGGGTCGCGGTGGACTTGCCGATAGATCGTGTCTCGCTCGACGGGGTCACGGCCGGCTTCGACGATCAGGTCGCGGATCTTGTCGACCGTCAAACATTGCGGCGTCGTTGCGCCGGCGTCGTGATAGATCAATTCGTGACGCACTGTCCCATCGAGGTCGTCGGCGCCGTATGCCAACGCAGTCTGTGCGGTCTCGACACCTAACATGATCCAGTACGCCTTGATGTGCTGGACGTTGTCCAACATCAGACGACTGATCGCCATCGTTCGCAAATCCATGATCGCCGATGGCTTCTTGATCTCCGACAGCTTCGTGTTCTCGGGGTGAAACGCTAACGGAATGAAGACCTGGAAACCACCCGTTTCATCTTGCAAATCTCGTAACCGGATCAAATGGTCGATGCGGTGATACGCCTTTTCCACATGTCCGTACAGCATCGTGCAATTGGTACGCAAACCGATTTGATGTGCTGTCCGGTGGATGTCCAACCAAGCGTGCGTGTTCGCCTTGTGCTCGCACAATTGGTCACGCACCTCGGGATGAAAAATCTCGGCGCCGCCTCCTGGCATGCTGCCCAAGCCTGCGTCACGCAAATCTTCCAAAACCCAGCGGACCGATTTCTTGGTCTGGAATTCAAACCAGTTGATCTCCACCGCCGTCCAACCCTTCAGGTGAATTTGCGGGTAATTGGTGTGCAGCAGCTCGATCAGGTGACGGTACCACTCGTACGGTTTTTGATGGTGCAGTCCGCCGACGATGTGCATTTCGGTACAGCCGTTTTCGGTCGCTTCTTGACCTCGCTGCAGGATCTGTTCGTCGTCCATGACGTACCCTTTCGGGTCACGCAGATCGCTGCGGAAGGCACAGAAGCGACATCGATACACACAGACGTTGGTGGGGTTCAGGTGCGTGTTGATGTTGAAGTAGCCGACGTTTCCGTTTTTGCGTTCGCGAACGAGATTGGCCAATTCGCCAACGGCACCCAGCGAGACTTCGGGATCATACAGGAAGATCCCGTCATCAAGCGTCAGTCGCTCTTCCGCTTCGACTTTGTCGCGGATTTCTCGAAATCGGGCTTCGCGTTCTTGAGTGATCATGCGTTGGATGTTTATGAAGGAAGTGAGGTTTGTGGGTGTTCGCTAATTTGAAGTGCCGGGCACGGTCGTTTCGAGACCTAAGTCGATTTCAATGTAGAACAATTGTCTCAATTGTTCAGTGCGGTGTGTTGGTTGGTGGATGAACAGTTGGGGACAACTGTTCTACTTTAAAGCCAGAGGCAATCGAGGGTTCCGGCGACGAGTAACGTTAAACTGATGGCAGCATTGGTGTTGAAAAAGGCTTGATTGACACGGTTCAAATCGTCGGGGCGGACTAGCCAGTGTTGCCACAACACCATTGCGGCGACGATGGCCAAAACGCCCCAAAATAGCACTCCGAGTCCTGTGCTGTGGGCAAACGTGGGCAGCAGACTGAGTAGCCCCAGCATCACGACATGGAATGCGGCAGCGATTTTCAACGCGCCCGCGATTCCAAATTTCGCTGGGATGCTGTGTAGGCCTGCTTCCGCATCAAACACTGCGTCTTGGCACGCATAAATGATGTCGAATCCGGCAACCCAGGCGGCGACTGCGGCGGCAAGGATCAGCGGGGCGAGCAAGTCACTCGGGCTGGAGGTCACTTCGTTACCACGGATCGCGACCCAGGCACAGATCGGCGACAGACTGAGTGCGACGCCAAGCCAGACATGCGCCGCGGCAGTAAAACGTTTCGCCAGACTGTAGCCACACAAGAACATCAAGACAGGAACGGAGGCGTACAGTGGCAATCGGTTGGGCAAAAACAATGCGGTCGATGCGACGAATGCGAGCGAACAACCGATCGTGAACGCCCACACGCTGCTGCGAGACAACACGCCGGCAGGCAAATGACGCTTTTCCGTCCGGGGGTTTCGTGCATCGATGTTGTGATCAACTAATCGGTTGAACGCCATCGCGGCACTGCGGGCAAACACCATGCAGAGCAGAATCCCCACGACGTCTTGCCAGCGAAACGAGGGACGAGCACCTGATGTGAGCGGAGTCGCAAACGCCATCACGGTCGCCAACGCGGCAAACGGCAATGCGAAAACGGTGTGGCTGAATCGAATCAGTCCGAGCCAATGCGAGATGTTCATGATTCACCCCACCGCTGGATCAGCGAATTGTCGACTCCGATTTGGTCCATGACGCGACTGACGATGAAATCGACCAGCGAATCGAGCGAATCGACGCCGTGGTACCAACCGGGCATCGCCGGCAAAATCACCGCGCCGGCAGCAGCCACGCGGTGCATGTTTTCGAGCTGCAGCACGCTGAGCGGCGTCTCTCGCGGCACAAGCACTAGTTTACGGTGTTCTTTCAAATGCACTTCCGCAGCACGTTGGATCAAATTCGATCCGGCCGCCCGAGCGATCCCGCTGAGCGTACTGCCGCTGCACGGGCACACCACCATCGCTTGCGTTCGAAACGATCCGCTGGCGATCGGGGTAAAGTAGTCGTCGTAGCGGTGGTAGTGGATTCGCGACAACATGCTTGCATCGGGAGTCTCGATCACTGCGTTGGACCAAGCAGGGGAAAGCGTCAACAGTTGCCCGACATCGGCGTTGTGAATATCGACGGCAGCGTCGAGTTCTTGCTTGATCACCGCCGCACCACTGGGGCTGATTGTGACGTGCACGTCGTAGCCAGCGTGGGCGAGGATCTGCAGCAAGCGAACGCCGTAGATCGCACCACTCGCACCGGTCATCGCCAGCACAACGGGGCTCCGATCCTTTGGATTTCGATCCTGATTCTGCGGATCTCGATCCTGATTCGATGCCGCGTCGCTCGCTGTCGTTTTGCCCGCCAACGGTTTGCTCACTCGGTCGACTCCGAGGTCGGTGGTTTGGTGCCTTGGTAAACCGCGGGTTTGGTGCCTTGGTAGATCGTGGCGACGCCGAACGTCATCGGAGTGAACCGAACATCAGTCAATCCGGCGGCGGTCATGCGATCGGCAAGTGCTTGGCCATCCGGGAATTGGCCCACCGATTCGGGCAGATATTTGTAGGCGGATTTGTCGTTGCGAGCGAACAGTTGTCCGATCCGAGGCAGCACGTTGCGGAAGTAGAATCCGTAGGCTTGGCGGAGTCCGATCAGCCGAGGCTGGGAAAATTCCAGCACCACGACTTGGCCGCCGGGGGTACAGACGCGAGTCATCTCGCGGAGACCTTTGTCGGTATCAGTAACGTTCCTCAGTCCGAAGGCGACCGTGACACACTGGAAACGGTTTTCGGGGAACGGCAGCGATTGTGAATCGGCCTCGATAAACTCGATCGATTCGCTGGTGGTTCCGACACGTCGTTTGCGGATCGCGATTTCCAGCATCGCGTGACAAAAATCGCTGCCAACGACGCGAACGTTTTTGGGAGCTTTTTTAGCGATCGCGATGGCGAGGTCGCCGGTGCCGGTGCAGGTATCCAGGACAGGAGCGGCCGAATCGAGTTTCAGAATCCGCACGGTTCGCCACCGCCAATAGCGGTCGATGCTGAGCGACAGCAGGTGATTCATCGCGTCATAACGAGGAGCGATTTGACGAAACATCTCTCGCACTCGCGAACCGCTTTTGTCGACCAGCGGCGACGCAGCATCGGAATCTGCGGCGGGAGTTGTTTCGTGTTCGGTGACGACCATCGATAGTCCAACGGTTTTCGTTTAAGGGTAAAGTGTCGTTAAGTTAATCTGCAGCAAGGAAACGGTGAAGCCCGACCGGATTCGGGGTGTCGGTCTACGATTGTCGCTCGGCTTTCCAAGCCGTCGGCGTGCTTCACCTCCCCTTTGGGGAGGTCAGTGTCGGCGGTAGCTGGCTCTGGGTGGGGTTCGTTGTGTTCGAAATGGACGGTGCAAGTGCCGTGTCACCAGCCCTCCCCGGCCGCTTCCTGCGGCCGACCCTCCCAGAGGGAGGGTGAATTTTGTTTTACCTCCCCTTTTGGGGAGGTCAGAGTCGGCGGTAGCTGGCTCTGGGTGGGGCTCGCTGAGTCTAAAATGGACGGTACAAGTTCAGTGTCACCAGCCCTCCCCGGCCGCTATCGCGTCCGACCCTCCCAGAGGGAGGGTGAACTTCGGTTCGACCTGTTAGAAAGACCGTAAACCAGCAGCACTGTATAACTGAGCTGAGACCGTTTTTCCCCGAAGTCAGAGATTTTCAATCCGATGCGAACCTTGCTTTTCGATATCGATGGAACGTTATTGTTGACGAACCGCGGGGGGCAAGGGGCATTAGAATTGGCTCTCCAGCAAGAATTTGACTTGCCCAACGCGACGGCCGACGTGGACTATGCCGGACGGACCGATCGAGGAATTCTGGATGAATTGCTGGTTTTGAACGGTTTGGAGCCCAACGAATCGAATCGAGAACGATTGGAGAATCGCTATATCTCGCTGCTGCCGCAGATATTGCAGCAGCGGGGCGGCACAGTGTTGCCGGGAGTAGTCGAGTTGTTGGAGCGGTTGGCGAGCGACGCGCGAGTGTGCGTCAGCGTGATGACGGGCAATCTGGTCGAGACGGCACACCACAAGCTCGATCATTTTGGTTTGCGGCATTACGTTCGCTGGATCGTCGGTGGCGATAGTGACCTGCATCGTGACGATTTGGCTCGCCGAGCACGGGAAGTGATCCGCAACGAGGCGGGCGAACAGGCGTGTGAGCGGATCATGGTGATCGGCGATACGCCGGCCGATATCCGTTGTGGGCATGCGATCGGTGCCGCGGTGGTCGCAGTTTGCACTGGCGGCTACTCACGCGAGATGCTGGAAGTCGAACACCCATTGTTGGTCGTCGACGATTTGTCCGACCTGGTGAAGCTGTTGCCGATTTTGGTCGGTGAAGGTGTGGGTTAGCCGTAGCGAAATCCATCTTTACCTCCCCTTTGGGGAGGTCAGAGTTGGCGGTAGCCGGCTCTGGGTGGGGCTCGTTGTGTTAGGATTGGACGGTGCCAGTGCAGTGTCACCACCCTCCCCGGCCGCTTCGTGCGGCCGACCCTCCCAGAGGGAGGGTGAATTCAGCTCCTCACTCCTCAACTCTCTCCGCCGTTAGCGGATCAGGCTCATGTAGAAGCTGAAGATTTTGGTGTCGTCCGTCGGCGCTTTGTTGACGGGATAGGCAAAGTCGAATGCCAGTGGGGCGGGGCCTAGCATCGGAATTGCGACGCGAAGACCGGCACCGGGTGCGACGCGGAATGAGTCGCTGTGCAGTTCGATGTCGGACTCGACCGTTCCAAAGTCGACAAACGCGACGCCTTTGAATGCGTCGTCTGCGGTGATCGGGAACATGTACTCGACAGTATTGAGGAACTTGAACCGTCCCCCGACTTCGACATTGCCGCTCGGACTGGTCACGACCGGGCTGGCACCGCGGAAATCAAAACCACGCATGGTGGCGTAACCACCCGCGAAAAAGTTCTCGAACAGAGGTGTGTTGTCGCCGCTGAACCCAAGTTGGTTCGAGTATGACAGCGTTTGCTTGCCACTGCCGTCGGCACGTTGCGCCAATAACCAATACTTGCGGTATTCGGTTTCGATGCGAGCATAATCAAAGTCGCCAAAGGCCTCTTCAAAACTGAACTCGAAATAGTGTCCTTGGCTCGATTGAATCGGGCTGTCACGGGTGTCGTGTTTTAATGACAACGTGCCGGAATACAGTTCGTTGCGTCCAACGTTTTCGTGCAGCACGGCTTCCAACGGTGCAACGCCACGCACTCGAGGGTTCGTGATGTCGACACTCTGGCCACTGATGCCAAGCGAAATCGAAAGGTCGGGCGTGATCCGGTAACCAAAACTCAATCGTCCGCCGAGTCGTTCTTCGTCCCAATCGTTGAAACGCCGATCGACTAAGAAGCCACTGACTGACATGCTAACCGGCTTGTATCCGAACAAGTTGGGGTCGGCGAAATTGATCGTGTAGCGGTCGAAATCGCTACCAGGGGCAGCTTCGATGCGAAACGTTTGTCCGGCACCGCGAAATGCGGTTCCGCTAAACAAGTCTTGAAACGAACGCGGCCATCGCATGATGTCAAAGTTGCGTTCATCGACTGTGATTTGACCGGTCACGCCGGCATCACTGTTGACGGCACCGCCCAGCATGATTCGTCCGGTTCGTGCCGGGAATCCATTGATGATCAAGTCGGCTTCGCGAACCGTAGGCATCGGGACACTCGACGGGGCTCCGCCGTAGGGATCGGCACCATATGGCAATAGCGTGCCGGTGTCAGGGTAGCCCGCACCAGGAAATGTGTTCGAGGGAGGTGCAAAGGTCGAATCAGGATACGCGGGTGCGCCGTACTGAGTCGGAGGCGCGCTCGTCGCGGGGGCACCGTAGACGCTGCCACCGTTGTAGTTTTGCGATGGACTGGAAAGCGATGGTGGGGCCGAATAACTGCCGGGAGCTTGATAATTGTTGGGTGCAGTATAGCCGCTTGATGGTGGCGTGTACGGCGGTGTGCTGGGGTATTGCCGAGCGACATAGCGGTCGCTGTCCGATTGCACGGGGATCGGTTCGTTTGCCGCAGGTGCTGCGGCGGGTGCCGAAGCAAACTGAGCCGCAGGGTCTGACGCGTGCTCGGTCGCCGATGCATTTGCGGAACGATTTACCGCGGAATGGGGCGATACCGAATGAGCTGCGGCCGCAGAGCGAGCTGCCAGTGGATTGTTGTTCCAAGGAGCTTGCGTCGCGAGCTGGTTGCAACCGGTGAATGACGTCGCAAACGCGACGACACCGATTGAGCACGCAATGTTTCGTGCCGTTATTTCAATCGTGTGCATCATGCGGACGACTTCATCGGAAGAGTGCTGTTCAAACTTAGTAGACATCGTCGACCTCACGATCGGTCGGAACGACCTTGATGTCGGGGGCGTCGGCGATCTGTGGATTGGTTTCTAGCAATTGACTGCGTTCAATGCGACGTCGATTTAGTTCGAGCGAGCGACGGTCAATGATGTCTCCTTCACGGAGATCGACCATGTTGAGCATCGTGGATTCGCGCATCAGGTGCGGTTCGCCTTCGATGTTGACCAAGATGCGACCGACTTTCCAAATGTCGCCTTCAGTCACGTCGTAGACCAAGTCGACCGTGTTCGCTTCGTCTCGCATTACGGTTTTCGGTTCAACTTCGGCATAGATGAAACCGAGTTCGCCATAGCCGTAGGTGATCTCGCCGATATCGCGACGCATCAGGGTGCCGTCAAACATGTCGCCCGCTTTCAGTTCCAATCGTTTGCGAAGCGATTCTTCGGTAATAAATTGGTTACCCACGATTTTGACATCGTTGACTGTGAACCGAGGCCCTTCGTTGACCACAAAGGTGACATACAGCCATTTGCCCGATTCGTCATAGCGAAGACGGCGACCAACGGTGGCGGTTAAGAAACCGAGGTTGTGGTAGTACGTAGCCAACACATTGACGTCGTTGTCAATCGTGGCAAGGTTGGCGGTGTTACCAATGTAGGACAACACGCCTGCTGTAGGCCCACGACTAGCGATGATCTTTTTCAACCGGGCTTCATTGACGATCGTGTTGCCCTTGATTGTGATATCGTAAATGCGTTCTTTGGGGCCTTCGTTGATGCGGAAGATCACGACTCCCGGATCTGTTCCAAAACCGATTTGTGCATCGACGGCGACTTGATTGAAACCTTCTTCAAGGTAGTAGTCGATAATGCGGCGGCGAGCGGATTCGACCGAGAATTCGCTTAAGGGATCGTTGGCTTGGACCCCGGCACGATTGCGTATTTCGCGATTGTTAAACGCCCGATGGCCGTGGAAGACGACCTTGGTGATGACGGGGCGTTCGTGAACGAAATAGGTGACCGCGACTCCTTCGGGGCGTTCGTCAAGCTTGAAAGTGACGTGATCAAACGAGCCCATGTCGTTCAAACGTCGCACGTCGCCGAGCACGGTTTCGTAATCGTAGAAGCGATCCTTTCGGGTTTCGATCTTCTGCATGATCAAGTGGGTGCCGATCGCTTTGTTGCCACGCACGGTGACGTCTAAAACGATCGCGTCCCCTTTTTCGCGGTGGATCGCCAACCCATCACGGCTGCGAACATGGTCACGAAATTTGGGTCTTGCGTCGGCGGCGGGAGCACTTGGGCCGCCTTGGCCACCACCAAATCCGCCTCCGCCACCCATCTGCGCATTTGCCAACGTTGGCGAAAGCGCAAACGTGATCAGCACAGTCATCGAAACAGAATGGGCGGCACTACAGCACAGAGCGCGTCGAGTTGTTCGAGCAGTCATTCGGTTCGTAGTCCGTCGTGTCATACAGTGAGGTATCCCGCTAGGGGAAAAACCGATTCATCCTTGAATTCGGTCGCAAATAGAGGAGGCGTTTCGTTATTGATTAACGATTTACCACCTATTTGCGGTATCAATGTTGGTAACTACCAACGCGGACGCTCTCACGACAAGGCAGATTTGGAACTAATTCGGCAGGTTTTTGAGGCGAATGCTCTCCGTAGCGAAAGTCGCGTAGACATTCGGCAGAGCAATTTCACCTCCCCTTTGGGGAGGTCAGAGCCGGCGGAAGTCGGGTCTGGGTGGGGCTCGTTGTGTTACAGATGGATCGTGCACGCGAGAATTCACCACCCCTCCCCGACCGCCTTCAGCGGTCGACCCTCCCAGAGGGAGGGTGAATGCTTCGCGTCCCCGCAACTTGTTTGAAGCAGGTTAGTACGAGCGGTAGAATTTAAACATCGGCGACGTCACTTCTGATGTGCCGACGCGAACTCTATCGCACTTCGAATCGGGGCCAAGCTGATGTCTTCTGATCATGATCGAATTGCTCGAGCCCGCAGTCTTCGCAAGTCAAAAACGCGAGTGGAAGGACTTTTGTGGAGCCTTCTACGATCCAAGCAGCTTTGTGGATTGAAGTTCCGACGTCAGCATCCGGTCGATCCCTATTTCCTGGACATTGCGTGCCTCAGCCACCATCTCGACGTTGAACTCGATGGTGAATATCACGACCAGATTGCCGATGATGACCTGAAACGGCAACGTTATTTAGAAAGGTTAGGGTGGAAGGTGATCCGGTTTGAAAATACGGACGTGCTAAGAGATGCTGAGTCCGTGTTGCGAGCTATCGCAAACCAAGTTGGACTTCCGTATTCGTTTTGCAGGCGAACCTCCAGACGCTCTGGAAACAAGAGCGAAGATGTCCCAGGTTGTGAGAAACGCGATCGTTGATCGCCCGGGTAGCAAGCGTCTACCGCAGGGGGCCTCGTTGTGTTCGAGGTGGACCGTTCGAGCGAGAATTCACCAACCCTCCCCGACCGCTATCAGCGGTCGACCCTCCCAGAGGGTGGGTGAACCGATTTTACCTCCCCAAAGGGGAGGTCAGAGCCGGCGGTAGCCGGCTCTGGGTGGGGCTCGTTGTGTTCAAGGTGGACCGTTCGAGCGAGAATTCACCAGCCCTCCCCGACCGCTTCCTGCGGTCGACCCTCCCAGAGGGAGGGTGAATTGATTTCACCTCCCCTTTGGGGAGGTCAGAGTCGGCGGTAGCCGGCTCTGGGTGGGGCTCGTTGTGTTAGAGGTGGATCGTGCAAGCGAGAATTCACCAGCCCTCCCCGACCGCTTCCTGCGGTCGACCCTCCCAGAGGGAGGGTAAATTGATTTTACCTCCCCTTTGGGGAGGTCAGAGCCGGCGGTAGCCGGCTCTGGGTGGGGCTCGTTGTGTTCGAGGAAGACCGTGCAAGCGAGAATTCACCAGCCCTCCCCGTCCGCTTTCAGCGGTCGACCCTCCCAGAGGGAGGGGTAGTTTGTTTCAGCCACGGCCTCCTAATTCGCAGTGATGGCTTTGTTTTTGGCTATCTTGCCTAATGTCTCAATCGCCGTCTTCATGGCGAGTGCGTCGATTTCGTGAACATTGATCGGGTCGCCAATCCCGCGGAGCATCGTGATCGTCAATCGGCCGCCGAGATGTTGGCGGAACTCTTCGAGCCCCTGCATCAATCGGTCCACCGGCTCCAGACAGGGATGCCAAAGTTGAATGCCTAGGTCATGCAAGCATTGCACGGCCATCTCCGCATCCTGGCGAGGCAGTCCAAATTTGAGCGATGAGTACAAGCAATCGATCGCGACGCCGATCGCAACCGCTTCGCCGTGACGAATTTGATAGCGTGAGAGTGTCTCGAGTTTATGGGCCGACCAGTGACCGAAGTCCAACGGTCGAGCTTCGAGCATCTCGAAAGGATCGCCTCCTTCGGTGATGTGACGCATATGCAGCACACAAGAACGGTGGATCGCTCGCCGCGATAATTCAGGATCTCGCGCGGAAATCTGCGACGCGTGTTCGGCTAACCAGTGGAATTCGTCTGCATCTTTCAGCAGCGAAACTTTCACCGCTTCGCTCAATCCGCTACAGAATTCTCGATCGGGTAACGTTTCCAACAAGGCCGAATCGTTGACGACCGCCCAAGGGACCGCAAACGTTCCGATCCAATTCTTTTTGTCGAAATAGTTGATCGCATTTTTGACTCCGACACCCGAATCGGCCTGCGCCAACGTGGTGGTGGGCAGACGCACGAGCCGGATCCCGCGGTGTGCGATCGCAGCGGCGTAGCCGACGGCGTCCAACATCGCACCGCCACCGATGGCGATGACGTAACTGCGGCGATCAAGATTCAGGTCATGAATCAGACCCAATATCTCTTCGACTGCAGTTTGAGTGTTTTTGATTGGTTCGCCGCCATCCAGGATGATCGTGGGTGACGTCAACTCGATCGAGGCCTCACCGCGGAGCTGCGATTCGATCCGGGCAACACGGTCGCTCGATTCCGCCACCGATCGCTCGGCGATCAACAGCACGCGCGCACAACCGTTGTCTCCACCGTCCAGCAAATCGACCAATACCGAGAAATCATCGCCAGCGACATCGTCCGTGACCCGCAATCGATGGACGAATGAGGCGGTGAAAGGGATGTCGGTTGTATTGGAAAGACGATTCAGCATGGATATTTTTGAAGGGGTTGCTTTTGCGAACTGCAAGCGGCGGACATCATTATTTAGTTGCAGCACGGTCGGAGTGGAGGAGACCCGAGTCGCTGCTGAATACTACTAGTACGTTTCATCTTTCCAATCTCGCCATAGCCAACGCAGCGAATCAGGAAAAATTGCACCGCCATGTTTTCCGTTATGTGCCTCGCTGCCAAAAACCAGTTTGTAGTCGTAATCTTTGAACGCTAATGCCTTGCCCATTTGACGATTGGCCAAGGGCCAGTTTCCGAATTGATTGTCGAGATCGTTCTCGCCATCTTGTAGAAATACACGAATCGGCTTCTTGTCCGCTTTACGAATCATTGGCGGATAATTGTGACCGCCACGAAGATCGACGAAGCTGCCGATGTGGCTGAGCACTTTTTGAAATTGGTCGGGGCGATGCCATGCGACGCTGAAGGCGCAGATGCCGCCGGAGCTGTTGCCGCAAATGGCTCGCATTTTTGGATTTTTCGAGATTCGGTAGTCTTTTTCGACTTCCGGAAGAATCTCCGTCAGCAGGAATTCCGCGTAATCGCCGCTGACCGTGTCGTACTCGAAACTGCGGTTGCTCGGTCGGGGACTCCAGCCGCGTTTCTCAGCGAGTTCGCCTTTATGGCCGGGATCGATCATCACGGCGATCGTGACCGGCATCTGTCCTTTGGCAATCAGATTGTCAAACACAACTGGGACTCGAAAATCTCCCTTGGTTCCTTCGAAGGCGTGTCCGTCTTGGAAAACCATTAATGCGGCCGGGGTTTTGCCATCGTATTGGGCTGGGACGTACACGCTGTAGCGTCGCCGCGTGCCCTCGAACACCTTGCTCGAATCCCAAGCGTGCTGGGTCACTTTGCCATGTGGGACCGCGTCGTTGGGTTGCGAGTCGGGGCCGTGTTGGTAGTCCTCGGCAGTCACGGGCTGTGCACAGAGTGCCAGTGCCAACATTGCGGGGGTGACCAAATAGGCCACAAAAGCGACGGCAGTCGACAACGAACGCAACGCACGCATAAGAAAGACTCAGTAGGCAAAGGAGGGAAAGTTGGGGGGAGGGACGCCGAGACGTCAGTTGTTATTTTAGCAGTTTAGAACCGTTTTTTCGCGTGGGCATGACATGAAAAGGACTTTCCCTTTGTTTAGCCCGCTGAAGGCAATGCTGTGAAGCATTTTCTGGTAGCGGAACAGTTAGGCAGGAGTCTTTTAGTAAATTGGCCGTTTTGGCGCTAGCGGGCTGTTGACTTAGTGAGCCGCTCGCGCGTGAGCGGCCGGGGCCCACGCATTACCCGGTGCCTTACGGCCCACGGCTCACTACATGCTTACCTTCGCCAGAAGGTGGTGATTCGCAATGGACGCCAACAATCCACTACGAAACGCAAAAGCCGTACGTTGCCCGAGGGCGTGCTCTCGCGAACATCAAAATTCACCCTCTCTCTCCCCTTCATCTTTGAACCGATCGTGATGCAAAAAAAACGTTTAGGAAGTAGCGGTGTCGTCGTTAGCGATATTTGTATGGGAACGATGACCTTTGGTACCCAATGTGACGAAAAATCCAGTCATGCGATCTGTGACTTGGCATTCGAATCTGGAATTGACTTTTTCGATGCGGCCGAGATCTACCCGGTCCCCCCCAACAAAGACACGGTGGGTGTGACCGAAGAAATTTTCGGACGCTGGCTGAAAACCAAGCCGCGTGAGTCGGTTGTGGTCGCCACCAAGATCACCGGGCCAGCACACGGATGGTTTTGCCCCCCGGTCCGTCATGGCAAAACCTCGATCGATCGCCACCAGATTTTGCGGGCTTGCGATGCCTCGCTTCGCCGGTTGGGGACTGACTACATCGATCTGTATCAAATCCATTGGCCTGACCACGGCATGCCGTATGAAGAGGTCTTGGGTGCGTTGACCGAGCTGCGGGATGCAGGCAAGGTTCGCGTGATCGGTTGCAGTAACGAGACGAGCTGGGGAGTGATGAAAAGCTTGTGGACCGCCGACGTCCAGGGGCTAGATCGCTATGAAACCGTGCAAAACAACTTCAGTTTGATCAATCGCCGCTGCGAAAGTGAGCTGGCTCAGGTGTTGCGAAAAGAAAAAATGAGCCTGCTGCCGTACTCGCCACTTGGCGGCGGGGTTTTGACGGGCAAATACAACGTCACGCCTCCGCCGGGAGCTCGCTTTACTGACTATTTGCTCAACGGCGAAGAACGGCAACGCAAAATGGCGGAGCGTTTTGTCAACGATCGCACGATCGAAACCACGCGGCGAATGGAAGATATCGCCAAGTCGATTGGCACAACCGTCACGGCACTGGCCGTCGCGTGGAGTCGGCAGCACGACTTTGTCGCTTCGACCATCATCGGAGCGACCAGCACCGAGCAGTTGCTTGAATCGCTGGCGGCCCGTGATTTGGTGTTGGACAACGAGACGTTGGCCCGCATCGATCAAGTCGACGCCGAGATCCCAACGCCGATGACCGAAGACGGGTTGCGACGGTTGTAGCGATCCGGAGGTTGAGGAGCTTTGTGAGACGAGGCATTTGCAATAATTCCTGGTAGAGCATCGCTTTTTTATCTCGCATCGCAAAAACGTGAACTATTTTGGCGTTCATGAAGAACGTCGTCATCGTCCTAATGAATCTCGTGATTGCGAGCCAATGTGGTGCAGCCGATTGGTTGACGCTACCGGGCAAATTTTCGCATGATCCGGTCTCGGCACAGCGGGTGGATCAATTCCAGCCTACTGCGGCGCCGACGGTTCCGGAGGTCGCGAATTTTAAGACCAGCGGTTACACACACGTTCGCAGCCGTTTGAATTACGGCCAATCCTCGGACAACTATCACCGCGTCGAAACTTGGGGTGATGCCGTTCGCCCCTATGGTGAATGGCAATTACCGTATCGGCCCTACAGTGTCCCCTATGCAGCTTGGGGAGCCCCGTTCGCTGGTCTGAACATCACACCGTTTGGCTACGGTACTGGTGGAGCTACTGGCGTAGGGGGCAATGGATTCGGAGGCACCGGATTCCGTCCTCAAGGAAACGGGCAATTCGGAAGTGGCCACAATGGTAACGGGCAATACGGAAACTCTCCTGCTGGAAATGGCTACGATGGGCATGCTCCCCACGACCCTAACCGCCAACGTTCTGGCTATCCGCCCCAAACCGATTGGCCTCGCAGGTAGGTTTGTTTGACCCAGCGATCATCCCAAGCGAACATCAGTTGCGACAAGGGATCGATGATCGAGTCATGTCCTTGCATTTGAGTGGTGAAATCGGGATCGATCACCACGACGTCGGCGCGGTATCCTTTGCAAAGTTGACCGACATCATCCCAGCCCAGTGCGTCCGCTGCTCCGGCGGTGATGTCGTACCAAGCTGATGCAGCAGTAGGAGGCGTGTTGCCAAGCGATGCCGCCGTTTCGATCGCCGCGCGAGCCACGCCCACCATACTTCGCTGGTAACCCGCACCGATGTCGCTGCCCAGCATCACTTTGACTCGAGCCTCATCAAGGGCTTGCCGGTTCATCTGCCCAGAGCCCAGGAACTGATTGGCCGTTGGGCAATGAGCGATGATCGCACCGTGCGTCGCGAGGGTTTCGCGATCGTGTGCATTCAGGTGCACTCCGTGGCCCAGGATTGTTTGCGGCGTCAGCAGTTTGGCTTGTTGATAAACGTCGACGTAGCGAGCGGAATCAAAGAGTTCGGCAACGCGTGCACACTCTTGTTCGGTTTCCGCCAGATGAGTTTGGATCGCAGCGTTATGTTCGGCGGCCAACGCACCGGCAGATTCCAGTAACCGCGGCGAACACGTGATCGCAAATCGCGGTGTCACAGCGGCGGCCATTTCGGACGTCGACGGGAAACGTGCCAGAGTCTCGGCGGCCTCGTCAATCAATTGGTTGGTTTCGCGACAGAGTTCAGGCGGAGCGTTGCGGTCCATTAACACATGCCCGATCATTCCTCGGAATCCCATCTGGGATGCCTCCTCCAACGCCGCTATTGCCGACGTGTGATGGACCGTCGTGTAAGCACAGAAACTGGTGGTTCCGAATGACAACAAATTGGCTAGCACCAGTCGGGTTGTCTGACGTGCAAAATTCACGTCCTGCCACGCACGCTCGGCTGGAAATGTGACTTCATCGAGCCATTTCAACAGCGGCAACCCATGGGCACCGATGATGCCAAATTGTGATAAATGCAGATGAGCGTCAATGAATCCAGGGCAAATAATCCGGTCGCCGTGGACGAGGGGACGGAAACTTTCCGCCGTGGTGAACGCTTCGTCGTCGTCTTCAATGACAACGGCATCAATTCGCCCTTCACTGATTCGAATCGATCCCGATCTCAGCATCATTTGATGCCCCGAAGGATCGGCGATCAGCAATTTGCCGGTGAGTGTGGTCATAAGATTTTTCGAGGAGGTTGTTTGATCGTCGTGCAATTTGAACGCCTGAACGCCGACGAGGGAGGGAGTTGGATGGCCGGAAGTCGTCTTTCTTCGTCGGTTTTCTGGCAGCGGGAATGTCGATCTGTCGTTGGCACAATCGATTGGATGCGGGTGGTTGCTTGGCTGAGGTTGGTTGCTTGAAACCGCTCGGATTTCATGAATGGAACGAGATGTGCTCTCCCATTTGTTAATGCATGAGACGAAAGGAGATCGCTCAAGTGGTTTGCCCGGATAGCGGTGCGGCGCAAGGTGGCGATCAATTGATTTTGAAAAGGAAACTTTCGTGAAAGTTCAGTCCAATATGGTTCGGAAAAATACATCCACGAGCAGTCGCCGCAACAAACCTGCGGTGAATTCTAATCCATGTGAGGCATCCGTCTTTGCCGAGGCGCTCGGGAGGCTCGGTGGCGACGAAGAATTGTTGCGTGAGTTAGCGGCAATCTTACTGGATGATGTTCCGCCGTTGGTCGAAGGGATCCAGAATTCGATCGCAGGCGGAGATTTTGACGAAGCTCATCGTGATGCGCACGCCTTAAAGGGGTTGGTCGTGACCTTTGACGAACGCGGATGCGGATTGTTGATCAGCGAGTTGATGGCGGCGTTAAAAGACAATGATGAGCACGAAGTCCACCGCCTTTGTCACACCTGCGTGGAATCCGTCCAGACGCTGCAGTCGCACTGCGAGCGTTTGCTAAGCAGGTAAGAGGCAATAGCGGGCATTATCCGCAAACCTTCTCGACGCTGGCTGGACTGTCCCATTTTGTGAGCCCAACGCGTTAACGTCAGGCCGCCGCTAGCGTAAAACGTTGGGAAAACGAGGCCCGCGGCTAAGACTGGGCAGCTAAACTTTGGTGTTGTCGTGATTTTCAGTTGCGCTGGTTTTCTGCCACCGCCCTTCTGTTAGCCGTTTGGGCGCTAGCCCCGGTTGGATGCTGACGAAACCGTGGCTAGCGCCAAAACGGCTAACCAAATCAGCAGTCGCACTTCGTCGGTGGTGAGGAACAACAGTATCGGCTGAAAGAAAGACTCACCCCCAATATCCGACGTCAATACGAAAGTTTTAGCGGCCCAGGTTAACGTCCCTCCGCGAGCAATCCGATTGTGGCGATTCATGCTTTCTTCATCAGAAATTCTTGCCTGCTTCTGGCAAGCACAGCGGCAATTTCATGCGGTGCTACGCAATTGGAACTGCACGCGGTAAGATCGGGCTGCGAATATTTTTGCTCCTGCCGAACCTCGCCTGATCGTTACGCGTATTTCACCCTTCAGCCGGCTCGGGTTCCCATTTCGGTTCGATTGGTTTTATGGACGATCTTTTTCTGGCAATTCTGGTGATGATGGGCCTGTCGGTTATCGTCGGTGTTCTTGCAGCGGTGATCTTTGCCCCACGGAGTCCTAAACCAACAACGCGTGATGGCCAAGGCGTCGTGTTGATGTTGACGATCGTCGTCACGTGCATGTTTGCCTTTCTGTTCTATTCCGCTGGCCGACTCTATTGGGCCAAGTGGATTGACGACTCCGCCGTGATCGTTTGGTCCAATTTCACGCCGCTGCTTGCGGCGATGGCGGCGGGGATTGTTTATCGGTTGCCCAATACGCCACATTGGCGTCAATCGATTCTGGCCATGTCACTAGGTTTTGCCTCGATCGCGACGGTGTTGTGGCCGTTTGTGGGCGTCTGGTTACGTCCGCCTCCGGAAGGCGGGGACGAAGTGTATCGCGGGATCACGCTACAAACATCGTGGGCGACCTGCAGTCCATGCGCGGCAGCCACCTTCCTGAGAGCTGGCGGCATCGAAACGAGCGAAAAAGAACTGATCCCGTTGTGCTTGACCGACGAGAGTGGCACACCGACGTTGGGTTTGTTTCGAGGCGTGAAATGGATGGCCAATCGCCATCATCGTGACGTCAAAGCGTTGACGCTGAGTTTGGATCAACTTGAATCCGATAACGTGTGGCCTGTGTTGATCATGGTCGAGTTGCCGATCTCTGGAGTCGAGGATCCGCGTTATGCCGACCAATGGGGCTGGATCCCGGGACTCGGCCATAGCGTCGTATTGTTGGGCCAGAACTCGAGAGGCGATTTTGTGGTCGCGGATCCTTCGGTCGGCGCCGAGATTTGGACGCGTGCCGATTTGGAAGTGTTGTGGCACGGCAACGCGATTCGGTTCCAGGACGGCGGCGAGTGAGGAGTGAGGAGTGAGGAGGTGGGAGGTGGGAGGTGGGAGGTGGGAGGAGTGAGGAGTGAGGAGTGAGGAGTGAGGAGTGAGGAGTGAGGAGTGAGGAGTGAGGAGTGAGGAGTGAGGAGTGAGGAGTGAGGAGTGATGAGTGAGGAGTGAGGAGTGAGGAGTGAGGAGTGAGGAGTGATGAGTGAGGAGTGAGGAGTGAGGAGTGATGAGTGATGAGTGAGGAGTGAGGAGTGAGGAGTGAGGAGTGATGAGTTGGGAGTTGGGAGTTGGGAGTTGGGAGTTGGGAGTTGGGAGTTGGGAGTTGGGAGTTGGGAGTTGGGAGTTGGGAGTTGGGAGTTGGGAGTTGGGAGTTGGGAGGCAAAGCTGAATTCACCCTCTCTCTGGGAGAGGTCGGCCGGGGAGGGCTGGTGACATTGAACGTGCACGGTCCAATTCTAACACTGCGAGGCCCCACCCAGAGCTTGCTCCGCTCGCTCTGACCTCCCCAAAACAAGTTTCGGGGAGGTGAAAGATATGGGTAAATTGGCCGATGACAGGCTGGAAGCCTTTTTATACCCCAAAACTCATTTGCTTGAATGCAACGAACGCTTCAACAATGGTCGAGAAACGGTTCATCCCTCGCCAGAGAGTTCTTGAGCCGGCAGGACCCTGCGATTTTTTGTCGATGTAGCCGCCTAGGATGGCGATCGATTTTCCGAACGCTTCCATCGTTGGTGGAGACTTCGGATCGACCGGGCGTTTAGTTAGAAATATCATGATCGCCATCCATTCGTCTTCGCTAAAGTAGACCGTGCAGGGCGACTGTCCGTCATGACGTGTGGCGCCCTTGAGGTACTCCACTCTCCAAGCGACGACCGTGAGCATCGAAAACGCTCGTATATAACGCTCCAATGTTTCGTACTTCATGTCTTCGATGTGAAGCCCACTTTTAAGTGTTTTGAAGTACAACTCCACTAGCCAACGAAAACAGTAGCCGGTCAAAACCTCGTCAATTTCTTCCGCCGAACTGACCGGCAGGGTTGTCAGAAGCATCCAGTTAATCGGGGCTTCACCGATTGGCGGATCCACCTCGAGCGACTCCACCACATTGATCCAAGTGTCGGTCAACTTGCCAGTGCTGGACCGCCCGGTTCCGGCAACTTTGACGCGCACGCTGCGAAATTGCACCAGCGCTTCGCGTGAAATACGTGCCTGTTTCCGAGCTCGTTTCTTATCATCTGGAAGCACCGGAGCGTCTCGGCCACCGATCGAAACCGTTTTCTCTCCACGCCAAGCGACCTTTGAAAGCGTCTCTTCAATTGTCGTGACATCATCAATCGGCGAGCCGGTGACCGCATCGACGGCGGCGACGATCTTCTGAGTCCGGCACTGACGAATGATGAATCCATAGTTCTCTGGAAACTCCGCCGCCTCGGCCAGCAGTTCGCCAATGTCCGATTCGCTGTCGGAAAGCTGAATGAACTGAGTTTGCGGCATCGAGCGGGCGATTTGCTCGCCGCTTTGCATCATTTCCATCCATCGGCTGCTCTCTTTTTCTTCAAAACAGCGTCGCTGCCGTTCGGCTTTGCGCTCCTTGGCTGGCACTTCCAATGACGTCGCATCACGAGTCCAAAGAACTTGGTCGACCACTCCCAAGGGGATGCCTGGGGCAGCAACGGCGTAGAGCGGATGGTAGAAAAAGCCAAAACGTTTGCCGCCCGAAAGCGGTCCTGCCCCGCTGACCTGCTGCTTTGGCTTGGTCAGATCGAACTCGGACGAGTCCTGATCCAGAAAGACCCGTTTGTGCTCGCCGCATCGCTTTCGAGCGGCCTGATGATGTGCGTCGAAGATTTGATCCACGTCTACCTTGGGGTTGTTGGCTAAGCGATAAATTCCCTTCAAGTCAGCTTTGGAACGAACACGGTCCGGTGTCGACTCGCCGATCGAGGAAGCTTGAGAGACAAACTTAACAACGCGATCCACCCGCCGCTTGTGGCCCAGGTCCAACGATTCAAATTCCTGCCGTACCCAATCGATAACCATCCTTGCAACCTCCGTGCGATGAAAATCCAATTCGCAGAATCATTCGCACACACACGAGAAAAGGCAAGAAAATGTTTTGGGGTATAAAAAGGCTGGAAGCCTATCCCACTTTTGCTCAGCCGAGCAGCTCGGATGCGACCGAATCGGCAAACAGGATTCCTTGTTCGCTCAAGTGGATGTGATTGCCTTGCCGCTGTAGCAGGCCTTGAGCAATCGACTTTTCAATTGCATCTCCACATTCCCGCTGTAGGTTGATCTTGGTTTCGCGGGCGAGTGCTTCGATGTCGATCCCATCGATCATGCGGATGCCAAACGCGGCACGTTCGCGTGCGTATTGCAACGGAGTGATAGCGTCGGATTCGGCGACGGGTGATGCGTTTCGCTCCATTCGCTTCAGATACGTGGTGGTGCTGCGATGATTGACTTCACGATGTCCACCAACAAAGCGGGCGGCACCTGGGCCGGCAGCGTACCAGCCTCGACCTTGCCAATAGGCGACGTTGTGGCGACAACGAAAACCGTCACGAGCAAAGTTAGAAATCTCGTAGTGACTCAATCCCTGTGCCGACGACAGCTCGCGCGTCATCATGTACATCGCGACTTCGCTCGCCTCGTCCACTCCGTCGAGCCGACCGGCGCGTTTTGCCGTCCAAAACGCCGTCCCTTTCTCGAACGTTAACGCATAAGTCGAAAGATGGTCGATCGGTAAATCGAGTGCGGTTTGTAAATCTGCCTGCCAATCGGAAACGGTTTCCTGCGGCGCGGCGAAAATCAGATCTATCGAAACGTTGCCGATCCACTTTGCCGCCAATTCGATCGCCGCAGAAGCCTGGGCCGCGGTATGGCTGCGTTCAAGCAACTTCAATTTCGATGGGTTGAAGGACTGTACGCCGAGGCTAATTCGGTTGATTCCATGATCGGCCAGCACACGCAGTTTCTGTTCGTCGATGTCTTCGGGGTTGGCTTCGACACTACGCTCGGCATGGTCGGTCAGTTCAAAACGCAGTTCGATCTGTTTGAGCAGCCACTCTAGCTGTTTGACATCTAGATGCGTCGGGGTCCCCCCGCCTAAAAACAGCGTGTCGATTTGGGGGCGATCGAGTTGTTCAAGTTCTCGATCGATCGCGGTCAGAAATGGCTGGACTAAATCGTCGCGGTCCGCGATCACGGAAAAGTTGCAGTAGCCACAGCGATGTCGACAAAACGGAACGTGAACGTAGGCCGAGCGGGGTGTCGGCCAAGTCCAATCGTGATGGTCATGCGAATCAGACTGCATGCTTATAGCCACAATTTCATGCGGCCACCGAGTGCATCGGGAAGTGCCTTCTGGGCAAGTCGCTTCACTTGCGTGTCGTTGTAGCGTGTGCTGAGGTGAGACGCGATAATTAACTCGTTCTGAAAACGGTCGCTGCGTTGCTTGTAATCATCGATGTGCATGTGGCCATGCTTGTGAATTTTTTCTTTGCGGTGCTCCGGTGCGACAAAAGTCAATTCGCTGACCAACGTCTTGGCTTCGTAGAAGACTGGATTGTTGTCCAGTCCCGGAGGCGAGGTGTCACCGGTATAGGCAAACACAGGCACACGTGTTTCTTCGGTGATCTCCGTTCCAGCAAGCTTCAAATCGCGGATCTTGTCGCCTTCGAGTCCTTGAAATTCGGGCTTCAATTTATGACGCCGTTGATGGATGACAAAACCGAGTGAATCGATTGTGTGACGCGTCGGCAGCGACGTGACGATGTACTCGCGGCTGATCGAGGTTTCATCGCCGGGCAGCAGGCCGATCAATTCGCACGGCATCGCGCCGCGATCGAGTCGACGGAACAATTGCAGCATGTCCCAAGTGGCATCAACCGCCGAATCGGGAAGGTAAATCACCGGGGGATCCATCTTCATCATCCGGCGGCGCGAGACATACGCCGGCAAGGCGGCGATGTGGTCCAAGTGGGTGTGCGAGATAAACATGGTGGGCGTGCCCATGAAATCCCAGGGTTGCCCGCCACAATCAAAAAGAACTTTCAGCTCGTTGACACGCCAATACGTTTGCACGGCCGCGCGCGAGTAGCCTTCGATGGTCAGACCATTGTGAACGTGAGACAGAACGGGAAGGTTTTCAACCATCGGGCCGCAGGCATGAGTGCAAAGTGGAAAGGAACGTGCTCAGGCCCGAACAAGATATCGTGAAGCATTGATTTGCTGTACCGGACACGATCGATGACGATTAGCGCATGCGGATGGGCATATTGCTCGCTTCGATCGCTTTGGTGCCGTAGTTATCCACTTCATTGACATTCAAGCTGTCTGAATAGTTCGCCGTACGGACGACATAGATATCGCCATGCTCGTGCTGCTGGACCGCTGCCCCATGGTGCCGGGTCAATTCAAGCGTGGCCAAGAACCATCCAATCAGCGACGATTTGTGAATGCCACCGGCAACCAGGTCCATCAATTGAACCTGTTCCGTCTTCTGCAAACGCTCGTGAATCCGCTGCATATAAACGTGGATCGGCGTATCGTCGTAAATAACTTCGGTCGCTGGCGGGCCGGCGGCTTCCCGCATGATTCGCCCAAAAGCGCTGACCAAATCCCAGATTTCCAGGTCGATGATCGGTTGGTCTCCCAAGTCGACTCGCCGGGTGGGCAGATCGTCTGACATGCGTTCATACCGCTGCTGCCAACGTTGCCCCATTTCGTCAAGAATCGAAGCGGCATCGCGGATTTCTTTGTATTGCAGCAACCGCTCGATTAGCTCGGATTGCGGGTCGAGAATTTCCTCTTCTTCGCTCTCTTCAACGATTTTTGGCAATACAGCCTGGCTCTTCATCTCGACCAGGGTGGAAGCCAGGTCGAGAAAATCGCCCACATCCCCCAGATCCAGCTCTTGCAGAATGTCCATGTAGCCGAGGTATTGGTCGACAATTTTGGACAGCGACATTTCAGGCAACGCAACTTCTTGGCGGCGAACCAAGTAGAGCAGCAGGTCCAACGGACCACGGTATGCTGGCAATTCGACACGGAAATTCATGGTTTTGCCGGGGCCCGATGCGGTGCGAACGGAGCGAATGGAGAAGATGGGGGGAGATGACGAGCGGAAAACGTAACTATCCGCGACTCACATTAGCTTAGCAACCGCAATCACTCTAGACACGTTTTTATGGTCATTTGCAGTGTTTTCGCGTGAACATCCACGCTCGCGGCCCTGTCCTCGCCGGTGGTGACGGCCACGGGCAACGACGTTTCGCTACTGATCTCGTCGTAAGCCCTTGTTGGTTTTTGTCCCCAAAATTATCATGCTACGCTCGACAAAGCGGTTCAATCCAAATCCTCGTAGATGACGACACCCCCCATCTGATGAGCAACGACAATCAGCGGCACGTGCTCAGTGCACTTGTCCAAAACGTCCCAGGCGTTCTGGCCCACATTTCCGGCATGCTTGCCTCACGCGGATACAACATCGATTCGCTAGCGGTCGGTGAGACCGAAGACAAGCATCTTTCTCGCATGACGTTCGTCGTCGTGGGAGACGACCGCGTGCTCGAGCAGGTCGGCAAGCAGTTGGAGAAGATTGTCACGGTCGTCCAAGTTCTTGACGTCAGCAGTCGTGATTACGTCGAGCGAGACTTGTTGTTGATGAAGATCAAGGCACCCGCCGGTCCGGTTCGCAGCGAAATCCGAGAGCTTGTCGATATTTTTCGTGGCAAGATCGTCGACGTAGGCCCCAGCGAAATCATGGTCGAAATCAGCGGTCGCGAGAACAAAGTGCAAGCGTTCATCGAGCGAATGCGACCCTACGGGATCACGGAACTGGCTCGCACCGGACGCATCGCGATGGTTCGCAGCGACGCCGGAGTGCCACGCATCAGCGACTCGCCCAAAGTGGTGACGGTCTAACGATTCGTCGTTCCGTCGCTCCCCTCTGAGTTTTCAAATAAACAAATAGACTTTCCTTTACTCAACAACCCAAAGATTTGAGCCCCGTTATGGCTGCTACGATTTACTACGAAAACGATGCGGATTTGTCTCACCTTAAAGGCAAGACCGTCGCAATTCTTGGCTACGGTTCGCAAGGCCACGCACAGGCTCAAAACCTTCGCGATAGCGGATGTGAAGTGATCATCGGGCAACGTCCCGGTTCGGCAAACTACGACCTGGCCGTCTCGCACGGTTTCAAGCCGATGTCGATCGACGAAGCGACCAAGGCAGCCGATGTCATCAACGTTCTGCTACCCGATGAAGTTCAAGGCGACATCTATCGCCAAAACATCGAGCCCAACTTGAAACCCGGCAACGTCTTGATGTGCTCGCACGGTTTCAACATCCACTTCGGCCAAATCGAGCCACCAAAGGGAATCGACACATTGTTGGTCGCTCCCAAAGGCCCTGGCCACTTGGTGCGAAGCGAATATGAAAAGGGTGGTGGCGTCCCTTGTTTGATCGCATTGGGCGAAGGTGCTTCGGAAACCACCAAGCAAATTGGTTTGGCTTACGCCAAGGCAATCGGCGGAACTCGTGGTGGTGTGATCGAGACCACGTTTGCCGAAGAAACCGAAACCGACTTGTTCGGCGAGCAAGTGGTGCTTTGTGGTGGCGTCAGCGAGTTGGTGAAGGCCGGCTTTGAAACGCTTGTCGAAGCTGGTTATCAGCCTGAAATGGCCTACTTTGAGTGCATGCACGAATTGAAGCTGATCGTCGATTTGTTGTACCAAGGTGGTTTGAGCTACATGCGTTACAGCATCAGTAACACTGCCGAGTATGGTGACTACGTCAGCGGCCCACGCATCATCACACCAGAAACCAAAGTCGAAATGAAGAAGATTTTGACTGAAATCCAACGTGGCGAATTCGCTCGCAAGTGGATTTCGGAAAATCGTGCCGGTGCACCTTTCTTTAAGGCCACGCGTCGTTTGGAGCGTGAGCACGGCGTCGAGCAAATTGGCCGTGGGCTTCGCCGCATGATGACTTGGATCGACGAAAAGGAAGTTTGATCCATGGCAACGTCAGATCAATTGCCAGTGCTTCAGGTAACGGATCTGACGCAGATGCAAATCGAAATGGTTCGGCGTTGGCACGTCGAACCAATCGATCATGCTTTTGTAGAACTCAAGGGGCTTGTGTGCGACCAACATGCCATCAACTTTCGGTTGTGGCATGAGGAGGACAAGGCTCGCAGTCCCACCGCGACCGATTCGGAAATTGCTACCGTCAAACGCACGATTGATGGTTTGAATCAGCAGCGTCATTACCAGATTGAAAAAGTGGATGACGCGATTTCCGAAGCGATCGCTGCTGCAGGGGTTGATGCTCCAGCGGATGCGCCGATCAACACCGAGACTCCGGGCAGTGTGATCGATCGCCTTTCGATTTTGTCGCTACGTCTGTTTCACTACGGTGAACAGTGCCAGCGAAGTGACACGGAGGATGAGCATCGCTTAAAAGTGTCCGAGCGACTAGCGGTTTGTGAGACTCAGCTTGTCGATTTGTCATTGTCGCTACAACAATTGTTGGATGACATTTTTGCAGGACGAAAGCGTCACAAGACGTATCGTCAGATGAAGATGTACAACGACGCCTCACTCAACCCCTCAATCTACAACGCAGGTAGGTCGTAGCGAATCGTCTTCCCCCTTTCCCGTAGCGAAAGTCGCGAAGACTTTCGTTGGCATCAGAGTAAACGGGAGACCGACGAGCGGAGTCGTCGGGCGACATTTCGTCCGGCAGCGTCTCGCGGTTGTTAGAAATGGGCCGTGCAAGCTCAGTGTCACCTGCCCTCCCCGACCGCTATCGCGGTTGACCCTCCCAGAGGGGAGGGTGAAGTCTGTTTTGCCTCCTCAGCTCCTCACTCTCTTTCCGCTTCATGCCGGAACTCCGCTCCGCTGCGGTCCGGCCTACGGAAAGAAGTGATCAGTGAAGATGCTTGCTTATTTGACGACCAAGTTCACCAGTCGGCCAGGGACAACAATTTGTTTGACAATCGTTTTGCCCGCCAGATGCTCGCTCACTTTGGGATCGGCCAAAGCGATTACGATCAATTGATCCTTGTTCGCGTCGGGAGCCACGTTGATTTTGGCCTTGATCTTGCCGTTGATCTGGACGGGGATCTCAATGCTGCTTTCTACCAGTGCTGCTTCGTCCCACTCGGGCCACGCGGCTTTGGCGACACAGCCTTCGCCGCCCAATAGCATCCACAATTCTTCGGCCAAGTGCGGAGCGTAAGGCGACAGCAAGATTAGGAAGGTCTTCATTGCTTCACGCGGACGCTTCTCGCAGCGAGTAAAGAAGTTCGTGAACTCCATCATGCGAGCGATCGCAGTATTAAAACTCATCGCTTCGGTGTCTTCGGTGACCTTGCGGATCGTTTGGTGCAGTGTTCGCAGTTGGTCTTCATCACACGCATCGTCGGTGATCGCGTTGCTCAGCACGACTTCGTCCGCGTCCTGATCGATGATCATTCGCCAGACGCGGTCCAAGAAATTGCGGACTCCGCCGACACCGTCCATCGACCATGGCTTGGTCGCTTCGAGTGGCCCCATGAACATTTCGTACAGACGTAGTGCGTCGGCTCCGTACTCGCGCACGACCGAGTCGGGGTTGACGACATTGCCGCGGCTTTTGGACATCTTGTCGGCTTTCGCCAAAACTTTGAAATCGGTGCCCGCCAAGAACGTGCTGCCTTTGCGTTTTTCGGTTTCATCATCAGTCAAATCCGATCCATCGGATTGTTTCAAAATGACGGATGCCTTGTCGCCATCTTCCACCCGGTCGCCACGGATTCCTTTGGCGTCAAGGCCTGCCTTGGCGGACTGGTAATCTTCGTCCGCCATGTGGTACTGGGGCGAACCGAGGATCATGCCTTGGTTGACCAAGCGGCCAAACGGTTCGGGGGTACTGACGTGCCCGCGATCGAAAAGGACTTTGTGCCAGAATCGCGAGTACAGCAAATGCAGCACAGCGTGCTCCGCTCCGCCGACGTACAAATCGACCGGCATCCACTGCTTTTCCTTTTCCGGATCGATGATCGCTTGATCGTTCTTCGGATCGATGTAGCGCAAGTAATACCAACACGAACCGGCCCACTGAGGCATCGTGTTGGTTTCGCGACGGTAGCGTTTACCATCGATCGTGACGTACAACCAATCGTCATCGGCTTTGGCCAAAGGCGGCTCGGGACGACCATGCGGCTTGTAGTCTTTCAGATCGGGCAGTCGCACGGGAAGTTCCGCAGCGTCCACCGCACGTTTTGTTCCCGTGGGCTCGCCGTTTTCGTCGAGTTCATGCAGGATCGGGAACGGTTCGCCCCAAAATCGTTGGCGACTGAACAACCAATCACGCAGTTTGAAATTGACGGCCTCACTGCCTTGCCCTGATTCGGACAACCACGCGGTCACGGCGGATTTGACTTCGTCGGTCGTTTTGCCGTTGAAATCGCCACTGTTGATCGCTCGGCCTTGAGCTGCGAAGCAGACCTCGCCCGCCAGGATCGCATCGCGGTTAGGATCGTCCGCAGCAGGATCGACCACGGGAACGACTTTCAGATCGAATTGTTTGGCAAATTCAAAGTCGCGTTCATCGTGAGCGGGAACGGCCATAATCGCCCCGGTTCCGTAACCCGCCAACACATAGTCGGCGACCCAGATGGGGATCGCGTCACCGTTGACCGGATTGATCGCAGTCGATCCGGTGAAGACGCCAGTTTTGACTTTGTCACCTTCGGTGCGTTCGCGGTCACTCTTGAACGATGCTTTCTCGCGATACGCGTTGACTGCCTCGGACTGCGCCGCGGTCGTCAAACGATCCACCAACGGATGTTCGGGCGAGACGACCATGTAGGTTGCCCCGAACAGCGTGTCGGGACGGGTCGTGTAGACACGCAAGGCATCGTCACCAGCCTCGGCAGGGAACGCGTCCTTGGCACGTTCTGCTTTCCAGGCGTCAAAATGATCGGCATCGCCGATATAGAAGTCGACCTCGGCCCCGGTGCTACGGCCGATCCAATCGGTTTGCAGTTTCTTGATTCCGGTGGGCCAATTCAAATCATCCAGGCCGTCTGCCAAACGCTCGGCGTAGGCAGTGATCCTCAGCATCCATTGACGCAGCGGGATGCGTTTGACGGGATAGCCACCGCGGTCGCTTTTGCCGTCGATCACCTCTTCGTTGGCCAACACGGTGCCGAGTTCTTGGCACCAATTCACCAAGGCGTCGTCTTGGTAGGCCAACCGCTGCGAATCACGATAGGCTTCGATTGCCGCGTCGCCTTGCGATTGCACCTCTGCTGGGATTGGCAATTCGGCGATCGGGCGGCCCTTCTGGGCTTCGCTATCAAACCAGGTGTCGTACAGAACGAGAAAGATCCACTGAGTCCAGCGGAAATAATCTTCGTCGGTGGTCGCCAGTACCCGGTCCCAGTCGTAGCTGAAGCCCAACATTTTGAGTTGGCGGGTGAAATTATCGATATTTTTCTGGGTTTGAACGTGAGGATGTTCGCCGGTTTTGATCGCGTGTTCTTCGGCAGGGAGTCCGAATGCGTCAAACCCCATGGGGTGCAGCACGCTTTCGCCACGTGCTCGGGCAAAACGCGAAATGATGTCAGTCGCCGTGTAACCTTCGGGGTGCCCGACGTGCAGCCCATCACCACTGGGGTAGGGAAACATGTCCAAAACGTAACGTTTTTTGCCCGCTGGGTTTTCCGGAGTGGCGAAAGTGTGGTTTTGTTCCCAATAAGCTTGCCAGCGAGGCTCAATTTCGGCGGGATTATAACGAGGCATGGAAAGTTCGGCTTTGGCGTAAGAGGGGAAAATCCGGAGCGTTCAAAGGGAGAATTCTAGGAAATACGGGCACAGATGAAAGGTGGACCCCAAAAGCAACGTTTTTGTTCGGCCGCGGCAGCGAATTCATCCTCCCCCTGAGAGGGTCGGCCGTGGGAAGCGGCCGGGGAGGGCTGGTGATCCTGAACTTGCACGGGCTATTTCTAATACTGCGAGGCCCCACCTCGCGCTTGCTGTCGCTCGCTCGGACCTCCCCCAAAGCAAAGCTTCGGGGAGGTGAAAAACGCAAAACGGCTTGGAAAGCCGTGCGACAATGTAAATCTGACCGCAGCGGAGCGGCATTCCGGCCTGAGCAGAATTTACCCTACCTCTGGGAGGGGTCGGACGCGGGATGCGGCCGGGGAGAGCTGGTGAAACTGAACTTTTATCGTCCATTTCTAACACAACGAGCCCCACCCAGAGCCGGCTACCGCCGACTCTGACCTCCCCAAAGGGGAGGTGAATAAGAATTTCCTCTCCTTTTTTCGCGGTTGACGCTTCTGCTCGGGAATCGTTACAGAGCAAGCACCATGAGACTCACGTTGCTTCGTATGACGTTCCTTTGCGCTGGGATTGCCCTCGGCGTCGGCTGTCGTACGCGCGCTTCGATCGCGATTTGGACGCCCCCGACGCTGCAATCCACCGTTGGCAAACGGGTTGCCGTTTCTCAAGTGGTCGGCCCCGAGAAAATCGCGAAAAAGATACAAAGGCAGTTTGTTGCCTCGGCCCCTATCGATGATGGACGCGAACTTGATCTCGTCGATTCGGAAACCCTGCAACAGAAATCTGCGATCCGCTTAGTCGCGGCGACGGATGATGAATCAAGTGATGTGGCGCTCGCTTCGGTCGCTCGGCGCGAGGGATACGACTATCTGCTTCGCGGTGAAGTGTTGGCCGAACGGACTCATGGAGCACGTCCGGCTGACCCCGACAAGCTGACGCTCTCGTGGCGTTTGACTGCAATCGATGGCCATTCCGCCTCGGGCGGTAAACCGGTCGTGGTGGAACGTGACGCGGCGGTTAAACGGTATCCCGACTTGGCCCTGATCACGGATCCCGAGGAACAAATGGTTGCCGCTGCAGTGCGTGAATCCTACCGATTATTGGCCCCATCGCTTGACCAAGAAACGGTCTCGCTCGCGTCCCCGATGCTGACGCTTGGAAAGTCGGATGTGCTGCGTGGCAACGCCGCGGCGCGGCAAGGCGACTGGCAGCAAGCGACCAAGTATTGGACCAAGGCGGCCGAAGAGCATCCGATGCAGGCGGCCGCAACGCACAACTTGGCATTGGCCGCTGCCGCTTCGCAAGATTTTTCGCGTGCGAAACAACTCGCTCGCAAAGCGGTCCGACAATACCCATTGCCGATGTACCAGCGGACATCGGTTTGGATCGAACGTGCCCAGCGGCAATACCACAAGGCTTTCAACTTGCCGGATCCGCCCGAAGGCTGGTTCGTGACCCGGCGCTGAAGTCAATTTTCCGCTCGCAACGTGGCGAAACTACGCCAACTCTTCGAGTCGACCGCTGCTGTCGCCAATCGATTCGGCAGGCGTTCCCATTTTGTCGAGCATCGACAGGAACAGATTCGCCATCGGACGCTCGGACTTTGTTTCGATGTGACGTCCGGTGCGAATTTGTCCGCCAGCGCCCCCAGCGAGCACGATCGGCAAGTCTTCATGGCGATGGCGATTTCCATCACTGATCCCGCTGCCGTATAACACCATTGACTGATCCAGCAATGTGCCTTCGCCTTCCTTAATCGACTCGAGTCGCTCGAGGAAGTAGGCGAATTGCTCGACCAAGTAGCGATCGATCTTTTTCAGCTGAGCCACTTGCTCTTCTTGGTTGCGATGATGGCTCAGTTGGTGATGCCCTTCTTTGACATCGATTTCCGAGTAGCGACGACTGCCGCCAGCGGAGTCAAGCATCAAAGTGGCGACTCGGGTTGTATCGGTTTGGAATCCCACAGCCATGATGTCGAACATCAGTCGTGCGTGCTCACGAAACGCCTCGACACGACCATAGGGAACATCCAAATCCGGCATCGCTGCACGGTCCGCTTGTTCGCTGCGCAAAATCCTCGCTTCGATTTCACTCACACTGGTAAAGTATTCGTCGAGTTTACGTTGGTCCGAACGTCCCACGTTTTTCATCAGTCGTTTTGCATCGGCCGACACCACATCCAAGATGCTCTTGCGATAGAAATCGCGTTCCCGACGTGCCGAGTCGCTGCCGGAATCAAACATTCGCTCGAATGCCATCCGCGGACTGACTTCTTTGGGCATCGGTTGCGATTCGCTACGCCACGAAACGTTTGACGAATAGGCACAGCTGTATCCGCTGTCACAACTGCCCGCGTTCCGGCTTCCTTGTAAACCAAGTTCGATCGATGGCAATGTCGTCTTGCCCACCAATTGGTTGGCCGCGACTTGATCGACCGAGATACCAAGTTTAATGTTGCTGCTGGTTTTCACAGGGCGAGCGGCGGTAAGGAACGTCGAACCGCCTCGAGCGTGATCGCCTGCACCGTCTTTGTGCGCTCGTCCGTTGTCGTGCGCGAGCCCCGAGATTACGTTGATCTTGGATTTCAATGCCGCCAACGGTTTCAACGTTGGCGATAGTTGCCAATCATCGCCGCTGCCGGTCGGTTTCCATTCCGGCACGATCACCCCGTTGGGAAAGAAAATGCATGCCATGCGAACCGGCTTCTCGGTCGCAGCGGTTGCACTGGCTGCAAACGCGTTCCGCGCGAACGGAGTCATTGATTCAAGCAACGGCAGCCCCATGGCAAGTCCGGCACCGCGAAGCATTGTTCGTCGATTAATTGGCTGGCTCATCGTGTTCTCCTCCGAGAGTTTATTTTAGTTGGAACGCAAGTGGTTCTGAAAGGGACTACTACGCACCACTTCAAGAATTAAGTCCGTGAAGCGATATTCTTCTTTTGCCGTATTTTTTGCGATCAATTCGATCACACAGCGATCCGCAGGCGACAGTTCACGACCGAGCGAAAAAGTCAAAAAGCGACGAATTGCGGTCCTGGCGAATGCATCTTTCTCACTATTGCCGAGCATCTCGGCCAAATCGGCGGCACCCGAAAAGCGACGGCCGCCGGGCAGTTCGCCCGAAGCGTCAATTTTCGACTTGGCCGTCGATTCGCGAAATTGACCGACGGCGTCAAATTGTTCCAATCCGAAGCCGAGTTGGTCCATCACGCGGTGACACGCTGCGCAACTTGGATCGGCACGGTGGATTTCGAGCTGTTCGCGAAACGACGCATTGGCGTCCGCTGTTTGCGTTTCCTCTAGCTCCGGTACACCCGCCGGAGGATCCGGTGGCGGCGTGCCAAGGATGTTCTCCAAAATCCATTTCCCTCGCTGCACCGGCGAAGTGCGATTGGGATTGCTTGTCAGCGTCAAGACGCTGGCGTGCGAAAGAACTCCGCGGCGAGGCGTTGCCTTGAGAGACACACGCTCGAATTGTTCCTTGCCACTATGTTCGGTTTTGTAGAACCCAGCGAGCTGCGGATTCAGGAACGTGTAGTCCGCGGTTAGCAGTTCGTGTGTAGGTCGATTCTCGCGAACCAGATGCATGAACAATTGCTCGGTTTCCTCGGACATCGCATTGGCAAGCGAATCATTGTACTTGGGGAAAAGCTTTTCATCGGCTTCATGGTCACTCAGATTGCGAAGTCCCAGCCACTGTGCTGCGAATTCGCTCCCGAGTGCATTGGCTCGATCATCCTTCAGCATGCGGCGAACGTGATCTTCGATTGCCTTGCCTTGCAACTTGCCTTCGTCGGCGTCCTTCAACAACGCCTCGTCCGGAGTGCTGCTCCACAAGAAATAAGATAACCGTGTGGCAAGTTGATGCTGAGTCAGTTTGGTATCAGCAGACTTGCCATCAGCGTTTTCGTTATCCGCAGGTGTTTCGACGCGAAACAGGAACCGGGGAGACATCAAAATCCCAGTGACCGCGATTTGCAGGCCGCGGTAGTAGGTTTCGTCTCGCTTGGTGGCAATTTCGACTAGGGAGGCAAATTGCTTGACTTCGTCGTCTGTGACCGGTCCGCGAAATGCGCGTCGCATTAGTGGTTTTAGGCATTCGCTTGCCGATTCGACCACATTCTTCCACTGTTTTTTGCCGCTGTCGTAGCTGGCTGTTTTGCGAACGATTTCCAAATGCGATTTCGGCAGTTCATCTTTTCGCGATCCTCGCGGTCCGTCGAAGCTAAGACGCCGGACCATATGAGGATACTTGTCCATTTCGAACTTGCCACTCGGTTGCAGCGCCTTCTTGCTGTCGGCGTGCTGCTTGGCGATCACTTCTTTGGTTAAGTCGCCATGTTGCTTGAACTTTGTTTTGCCCACCACGGCGTCGTCCGCAAGCGGTGCGATTAGGAATCGATACGAGCCTTTTTTTAGTTGGAAGCGTTGTTCTTCGCTCTGACTGCCACCGCTGCCGCCGAAGTATTTGAGTTTGTATTTCGCGAGCAAGATTCCATCGTTGCCAAAGATACCAAATTGTGCCGGTTCGGCTTTTTCGTCGGTGACTCCGCCATAGAGACGTACCGAGTATTCGCCATCAACAGGAACGTCCACTTCGGTCCACACGTAGGCGTCGGGGGCAAGGAAGCGACCATTGAAACTTCCCGTCTTCGATTCACCACGAACATACAAACGATCACTCGCGAGATCGACATCTAGTTTAGGAAGCGTCGCCGGATCGATGATCACATGAGCGGCGACTTCTTCGGCCGCTTCGAAATACTTTTCCATCAACAATGGGGACAACGTTAAAACGTCACCGTTGTTGTCAAAACCACCGCCTACTTCATCCGACGGAAACGAATCGGCCGGGCGAAGGTCGATGTGAAACAGATCGCGAATGGTGTTGTTGTATTCGGATCGGTTCAACCGGCGAGTGGTTGCGTTGCTCGGGGCACGACGCGAATTGCACGCGACGCTGTAAAGGATCTGTTCCAGCGACTGGACCAAGGCCTTGCGTTCTTCGTCGCTTGGGAGATCGGCGTCCTCCGGAGGCATTGCACCGAAACGAACGATCTCTAACACCCGTTCTACCGATCCGAGGTCCGCGTCGATCGACTGGATGTCTTTGTAGATGTTTAGATTGAGCCCCGCGTCGCCGTCATCGGAACCATGGCAATCCACGCACAGACGTTCGACGAGCGGCCAACCGGTCTTTTTCCACGATTCGACCGAAGCTTGAAGATCGGGGGAGACGTTTTCGTGTTGGTCAGCGACTTTTTCAGTAGTGGGGTTTTGTTGAGCAACGGCAGTCCGAGTCCCCGAAAAGCAAAGGGCAATGCTCAACAGAAACATGATCGCGCGAAACGACATTGAGAGAAAATGCAATGAATTATTTGGGTGGGACGGGGAAACAATCGCTAGTCACCGACCTAGTTGCGTCGGCGGACTCTTCACGATTCGGGTAGGAATCGAAGCAGTGCGATGTTGAAGGGGTGGGTGGGGGGTAGGATGTGATCGAGATCACACTGCTGATCATTGTACGAGATTCGCAGGGTCAATCCAGCATAATTTAGCGGTTAGGGCCGCGAAATCGGCCGTGTTCGCCAAATTTCGTCTGGAAATGGGATCAGAAGTCTCTATTTTGTTGCAAATGGGTGGGGGCGGAGCGTCGGTTTGGGGGATCAGGCAAACCGGCAAGGGCGTCCGTTTTTATCGACACAGGCGATCGTCGAGGTCGCTTCGACCACCAATTGATCGCCTCTCTGTATGCGATATGTGTGATAAAGCCGGACTTTCTTCGCGTCCACCAGCGTGGTTGTCACGGTAAGAACATCGTCAAATTCGGCCGCCGCGAAATACTTAATATTCATTTCGGTGACAACTAACATCCGGCCGGAAGCTTCAAATTGCTTGTAGCTGACCCCGCCTGCACGCAGCATTTCGACCCGCCCTCGCTCGAAATAATTTAGGTAATTCGCGTGATGGACTCGCTTTTGCCCATCGGTTTCGTTGTATTCGACGCGAACTTCGATTTGGTGAGTTGAGCCGTTTTTCAGTAGATCCGAATCCATCAAGCTTCCTGTTTATCCGTTTAATCGTGCGAAATTGGTCTGAATTTGACAATTCTGTGTCGTCTCGGTGTTGAGCCCAGAATTGGCGATGATTGACCGCGAATGTGGTCGAAGCGTACACTTCTTCTTGATTTTCTATCAGTAATCACGCACAAAAACGAGCTTGCGATGAGCGTTGGCGATGGATCCGATTCAGTGACCGCATATCAGACCTCGCGTGGTCGAAATTATCCGGCACTTCGCCAGTTCACGGTTTTCTTGGAAAATCGCGTTGGCCAGCTTCTGGAAGTGGTCAAACGATTCGAGGGGACGGGGATTCGCATTTGTGCACTCTCAATCAGCGATGCTGCGGAATGCGCGTTTGTGCGTTTTCTGGTGAGTGATGCGGATCGCGGACGGGAAATCCTGGAACGCAGCGGTTTGGCGATCATCGAGACCGATCTGATCGGTGTTGAATTGCCAACGGGCCCGCAACCGCTGCTGCGGATATGCACGGCGCTACTGCAGGCCGAATTGAATATCGTGCAAGCCTATCCGCTGTTGGTCCGTCCTCACGGGAAACCCGCAGTGGCGATCATGGTCGAGAACATTGATTTCGCGATGAAGACGCTGCAAGAAAAAGGCTTCCAAATATTGACCGAAGGCGACTTGGAAGACAATCCAATCAACGAGCAGTAGGTAGGCGGGACCACAGCGGAGCGGAGTTCCGGCATGAAGCGGAAAGAGAGTGAGGAGCTGGGAGAGGAACAGCCCCCCCCTTTTAAGACTGCTGATTTAGTAGCAAAGTTGATTCGTCGAGCGGATTTGGTTTGCACCGCGAACAAATTTGAGATTCTTATCCGGTAGCCCCTCTTCGCAAGCCAGTCTCGCTGGAGACAAGCTGCAGCCGATTGACACGCGAGTTGGACTCGTTTGCGGCCCCGATCAATCTTGTTTTACCAACATCCGATCATATTGGCGCACGAAGGCCCCTTGAGGAGTTTCGTCAGACGCCGAACATTCACCATAAAGCCTGTCATTAGTTCCTGAATTTTTACTTTGGATCGTCCCCAGTACCGTGCCTTTCGACCGCATCCATGACGTACGATCTCATTGATCTTTCGCTCGATCGCGGGATGCTCTTTTCGCACCGAACGATACTCCTCCGTGCCCACCTTAGCGCGGGCTCGTTCGTACTCCGTTTCGTACTCATTTTTGGACACTCGACGGCCACGATGAGCCGTCGGTCTGAACTCTGGATAACATTGCGATAGTAGAGAACAAGTCCGACAACCCTTGAGCGAGAAGTCGTAAAACAACGAATTAGGCTTGTCTGCTTTTCGCCATGGGGTGCCCGAGGTATGACCTGCCGGGCAGGTGACATGCTGACCATCTTCGCTTTGGAGGAACGCTGAATTGGGATAGCCTTTCCCTTCGCTGTGTTCGCTCGGCGGTGTGATCACGTCCACGGCAAGACCGTTGGGATCTTCCAGCGTTCGTAGCATCGGTCCGTTGAATCCAGCACCATCGATCGAGAGTTGCTCGATTTGATTACCGTGAACCGCCTGCTCGCGTTGCACCAAACTGATCGCGTCGTGGGCCTCGGCACCGTTGGCCGGAAGCACTTCGATTTGCGTCACCAGTCCGCTGTCGGCGTCCATCATCACGTCGAGCATGTAACCATCATAGAACTCGCCATGTTTGCCACGCCGCGCCTCGGGATCGACCACGCTAAGGGTACGGTCGCCGCTACCAGGATTCAAACAATCCGCCGTGATTTTCTCTGCCAAACTTCGCACCGCCAACAGCCGTTGCCAAGTCAATTTCTGTTCTGGATCGGGGGCTTCGGCGGGTAACCTCTGCATCCACTGGAGCATGTCCAGCACCAAATCCAAGCGAGCTTGCAAGCGGATCTCGTCGGATTCTTTTTCAGTCTCCGCTCGGATTCGCTCCGCCTCGATGTGGTATCCAGCGGCCAACTCGGCGTCGACGGACTCGATCGCTGAGAGCATCTTTTCTCTAAGTTGCGCGAGCAGTCTTAGAGTGGTGGGTACGGCGATGTTAGCCAGGACGTGGGTGGCGTCTTTTAGCCGAAGCCGATCGCGTACCACCCCGGCGTCCCGAGCAAAGGCGATCAGTCGATCGAAAATTTCCTGAAATCCTTCCACTCCGAGACGCGCTCGAAAGCGGCAAATCGTGGAGGCGTCGGGCATTTCAAAACGGATAGGCACCTGGAGGAACCAACGAAATAGCAAATCCGTCTGAGCTCGGGCAACGACACCTCGGTCAGAGAGCCGGCAGGTATAGCGAAGAAACTCCAGCTTGAGCATATGAATGACAGGCAGAGCTGGTTGCCCCATGTTCGGAACATAATACTTTTCAAGGTCGCCGCGGAACGACTCCCAGGGGATCAACTGCAAAGCATCCAGTAACGGCGAGTCGCCCCGAATAACTCGTGCGTAAATGGCTAGGTCCTCGGCTGAAATTTCCAGCAGAAAATCACGGTCTCGTGTGATCATTCTTTGTTTCTTCTAGCACCTCACTCTTGCGTCCAAAGGGGGGGATTCAATGGGGAATTATATGCACGCCGCAAAAACGAGGGAATGACTAAATCAGCAGTCTCCGAAGTTGGTGGAGAGGTGGCAGAAAACCAGCGCAACCCAAAAATCACAACTAGCCCAAAGTTTTAGCGCCAAAACGGCCAATTTACTGAAAGACTTCTGCCTACCTTCTTATCAAATATCGCTTGCACCATCATCGGCAACATTGGCTGGCGGGTAGAACGACCAAGCAAAAATCAACGCCGCCGAGGCAAAATAGCCTGCCACAAATTCGAGCACCAAACGACGATTGGCGGGATCCAACGAGATCCCTTCACCCCAGGCGGCCAACCCAAATGCCTCAGGCCCGATCGGTAAAAACAATCGATTGCCCGACAGCGGCGAGTGGATGATGCCAAACGTGGTCAGCACCCCGGCTGCGACCAGCACGGTCGCAGCGACACGCAACTTGCGGTCAATCAATGCGGCCAGACACCAAGCCCACAGCAAGCTGGTCACGATGAAGCCGTTACTCAGCATCGAAAGCGTGAGCAGATCTCGCTTCAATCCCTCGCCCTGCAATGTCTGGATATTGAACTCTGCAGCAAACGCGGCTCCGTCGCCGAAGATGCGCCCTGGCAAACTCATCGCTAAGAACGCCAGCGCAGGCAGGCACGCCAATCCGACGGCGGCATAGTGACGCCGTGGCGTGGCTAGAAAGCTTTGGGCCGTGATCTCGAGTCCAATGAACACCAAGATCGGATAGACCACGGGCTTGGGCATCCAAGCGTTCAGCCAACCGAAATAACCGACCAATCCAGCGGAACCGACCAGCAGAGCGGTCGCCAGCGTGTAGGCGGCTCGCCCTCCCATCGCCTTGTACGCGGGATGCCCAATGTAAGGAGTGGTCTGCACCACGCCGCCGAACAACCCCGCGATCAATGTGGCAACGCCTTCGACGCCGATCACCGTTGGAGTGTCGTAGTCGTCGCCAGCCGCAGCGGCGCTTTCGGTACAGTCGATGCCGCCCACGATCGTGGCGATGGCGAACGGAAACGCAATCGGCAAATAGGGCAACGCATCGGGAAAGCCCGAGATCCAATCGAATTGCCAGCTTTGCAGCCATTCCGTCGGAAACCACTCACTCGACTCGGCGGCGGGAAACGCGTAGCCGCTGGCGCCCATCGAGCACAACAAAAAGTAAACTGCTCCGGCGACCAACAGTGCTCCGAGCGTTCCAGGGGTTCGCCCCGGCAGCGGAATCTTGGCAACCAACGCACTGAGCACGATTACCATTGCCAACATGCCCGGCAACGGATGTCCAAGAATCTCGATCAGCGGAAAGAAGCTAATCAACACCAGCGCGATCGCTGCAAGCGAACCGAGCAATCCGGCTCGCGGCACGACTTTTTGAACCCAGCGGGTTAGCGGGGCGAGGCCGATTTTCAGCAGTCCGCTGAGCACGATGCACCAAATTCCGATGTACCACGTCCGCGATGCGGCCTCCAATGGCTCAAGTCCCGACTGGAGTCCTTGCAAGTAAGACGGCCCGAGAATGAACAGGGCGATTCCATAGGTCGACGGCGTATCGAGCCCAAGTGGCATCGCGGTCACATCGTTTCGCCCGGTTTTGCTAGCGAGCCGAAACGCCAGATAGAAAAAGGCCAGGTCGCCGACCAACACTCCCAGTGCCGTCCCAGGCACCATGTGCGAAACGGCAAACTCAGTTGGGAAGCCAAACCCAGACAGCAGCGCAACTAGCAGCAGGAGACCCACAATATTGTCGAGCATCAAACCAAAAAACGCATTCACGTCGCCTGGCTGAGCCCAATGATAGCGAGAAGGATTAGCAGGGGATTTTTGGCTCAATGCACCGCTTTTCAATCGGGAATAGAACGTTGTACGACCATGGCGTCCCTATCGTAGCAATTCATCGTCATCGTGATGACACAGGGAACCGCAACCCGCACCCCCTCTGCAGGACCGGCTGCTTTAAGATTCCATGAAAATCGCTTTGACTGCATGCAAAATTCTGAGATACTGAATAGGGACGAGATTGTCCGGACTGCGAATGTTTGCTTATTTCCCCACAATCGCAGGCAAGGGCGTGCAGGATTCCTGTATAATCGTCGCGTAATTCAATTTGAGGGACATTCTCCCTCGTTTTTATCGCTGTTTTTTTGCCTCCTTATTCCCATCAATGGAAGGCCTTTTCCAATGACTACCAAGACTGAAAAACCCACTATCGCAGGCGAAAACGCCTTCTGCGATGTGTCGGACGAGGGACTGATCGCTCAGTACCAGAAATCAGGCGACCGAAGTCTTTTTGAGACGTTGATTCAACGTTATGAGCGGGAAATCTTTAGTTATTTACGGCGTTACGTGGGCAACTCGGAAATCGCGGAGGATGCATTTCAAGGGACCTTTTTGCAGGTTCATTTGAAATGTCAGCAATTCGACTCGTCACGGCGATTCCGACCATGGCTGTACGCCATCGCCACTAACCAAGCGATCGATGCCCAACGACGCAACAAACGTCACCGCATGGTCAGCCTGGATCGCAACAATACCAACGAAAAGGATGATCGATCAGGAAGCTGGTCCGAGAAATTGGTCGGCGACACGATCGATCCCCACGCCGCGGCGGCGCAAGAAGAAAACAGTCGCTGGGTGAACCACTCGGTGGAGAGCCTGGGCGAATCGATGCAACAGGTCATTAACTTGGTGTATTATCAAGGGCTGAAGTACCGTGAAGCCGCGGACATTTTGGGAATTCCCGTGGGAACGGTGAAAAGCCGTTTGCATGCCGCTGTCCAGCGACTGGGCATTTTATGGGAAGAATCCCACGAAGAACGCAGCGAGTAATTCGCAGCGAAGGGTCATGCGGGTTCGTCATTTGGCGAACCACTTCCACCGCCCGCGCGTAGAATACGAATCGCCAGTGGATCTCGTTAAGGTTCGATTGGTCCGTGATTTTCTTATGAGTGTTGGAAGTTGATGCACGAAGACTTGCTCGGATATTTGCTTGGCGCCCTGGAGCCGCACGAGATGGATCGTGTAGCGCAATGGCTCCGGGAAAGCCCCGAAGCGCGTCGCGAGCTCGCCGAGATCGAGCGTGCCCTGCGTCCATTGGAAGAGCACTATCAACCGCCCGAAAGCCCTCCGGCGGACTTGATTTCTCGAACGCTCGCCAATCTTCCTACGCTGCCCAAACCCGGTGAATGTTTTGTCGCCCCGGTTGTTTCGTCGGACGACGATCAAGTCACCTTGCCAGCGATGAATAACGGCGTGGATCCATCACGACAATCGCAATACACATGGCTCGATTGGGTCGGCGGTGCGTTAGCCACTGCGATTTTGCTTGCCCTGCTGCTGCCGTCCATTGCCGAGGGACGTATTGAATCTCGCAAAGTGGCCTGCCAAGATCAGTTGCGACAATTCGGAACCGCGCTCACGCAGTATGTTTCTCGCGATCACCAAAATCGGTTGCCTGCGGTAGCCAAAGAAGGTCCAGAAGCCTTTGCGGGGGTTTTCATGATGCGTTTGAACGACGCAGGATTACTGGCGGACGTATCGCAGCGATGGTGTCCATCGCTTGGTCAACCTGAGGTGATCAATACCGGTCTAACTCAAGTGGATGAGTTTGCGTCGGTGCAGAGTTTGCATGAAGTTTCGGTCGATCAGCTGCGTGAAATCCAACAGTACGCTGGCGGCCATTACGCGTACACGCTTGGGGTCGTAGACGGACAGCAATTCAAGTCGCCAAAATTTGAATCACGCTCTTCGTTTGCTGTCATGTCGGATGCCCCAACGAGCCGGTTTACCGGCGTCGACATTCAGTCTCAGAATGTTGGTCACAGCGGTTTGGGGATCAATGTGTTGTACGAAGATGGCCGTGTGCAATTCATGCCGCTCTCGTCGCTCAATCAAATTCCGGATCACCCTTGGTTGAATCATCGCGACCAAGTCGAAGCGGGAGTGAACATCGACGATGCATCGTTGGCGCCAAGTCACCGCCCCCCATTCGCGGAAGTCCGTCAACGCTAGTCCGCTTCCGCGGTCGCCAAGATTGCGGCCGAGGACGTACGCCGCTGTAGCGTGGGCAACACGGGCGTATCGAGCGTGGCCCCGTTGGGCCGCACGCTGAGCACACGCACGCGGACTCGTGATAACAATCGTCGTCCCGGCTGAACCCCAATCAGCAGCCCGAGAGCCATAAAGCGTCCGACCGAGGAAATCCCGAACAGGATCCAGTACGCTTTTTCGCTCGCTCCGAAATACGCCAGAATGCTGCCACCAATCGCTGCACCGATGCACCACGAAGTGCAGTTCGCAAAGTTGTAGAGGGTCAGCATCTTGGTTCGCCGGCTGGCAGGAACGGCATCAAAGATCAATAGAAAAAAGCCTAGCTCGTAGGCTGCCCAGACGGTGCCACTGACAATTTGGATGCATGCGATCCACCAAAAGTTGCTTGATACGATCCAAAACGAAGCGATTGGGACGATGCCAATTCCACCAATCCACAACAATCGCTTTGCACCATAGCGGCGGCCAAAATTGCCCCAGTACGAAAGGGCAATAATCTTGGATACAAACGCGAGTGCTAGCAACGTCACAAAATCCTGGTAGGACAGTGACAATTTTTCGAGCATGTAGGGCGAAAAATAGGGACCGCTTAGCTGAACCATCCCTTGGACAAATACCAGGTAACCGAGCAACTGAATTGCTGAAATCCCAATGGGCGAGGGTGGAGTTTTCGCCACGGGAACCTTCGTTCCAATCGGCTTGTTTGCAGCAGGCGTGCTGGACGATCGCTCTTCAGTACTAGCGAGAGTCGCATTTGCTTGCGGTTGGTACGCGATATTTTGAACCTGCTGGTTCGACACATCACGATTTGTGCGATGAAGCGTCAACATTACGACGGACACAAAACGAAACAAACTGGCGCCAAAAAACAAGAATGCGAAACCGGTCGTGACCCAATCTCCTTGCTGTGCCCACTGCAAAAGCAATCCGCCGCCGACGAGCCCTGCCAGGGTGGTGGCCTGGGCCCATTTTGTCCGCCTGGCGAAATAAATCGTTCGCAATCGAGTCGGAACGATGCGTTCAATCCATGTGTTCCATGCGGGGCCGGTAGCCAACCCCGACGCCCAATAAATCGACGCGAACACGATCAGCCATGTCAACGAAATCGTTCCGAACATCGCCGCTACGCCGATCGGAATCAAACTGGCTGCTTGCAAACAACCACAGAAGACGACCCAACGTTGTTCAAATCCGAACCATCGCACCGCTGTAGGGGAAACTAATTGCGCAACGCCGCCAAACAACAAGGGAACGCTGCCCACTAAACCGGCCGAGACTTCTCCTAAGCCCACGGCCAACGCAAATGCCACGAAATAGGTTTCCCCCAACCCGACCATCACACCATAGCTCGCTCCGTCAACGAGACTGACGCGGAGATTCGATCTCGTCACCGACGAAGCGTTGGAACCGAAAAACATGGGAATCCGGGTATAAAACGGTTGGCTGAGCAAGCGGGCTAGAGTAGCCCCAAAGGGAAAGGTTTGGCGACGCAACGTGCGTCCGCGTTCTGACGAACCGAGCGACAAAACGCAAGCTTGTCGCAATGCCGCAACTTGTAAAGGGAAGTGGCATCTAAAATCGAGAGGAAAATCTTTCTTAAAGTTCGCGATTGACCACTCGCCCAAAAGTCATGGATGGATATGATTCGCGAGAGTTCGCATATTTTGCAAACTAAATAACAGCATCACCTTCCCACTGACTCGAAACCCTCGAGAGAGACGTGACTGACGACACCCGAGAAAACCACGCATCCAATTCCTCTGACTCGGGTGGGGAAAATGCCTCCGACGAAATCGATCTATCCAAGTTTGAGTGGAACTTAGTTGTTCGCCAAACCAAGGCGGACGATTTCGAACCGTTGATGGAGATCCAGAGAAAGTGTTTCCAGGGGATGCCCATGTGGACAATCGAACAATTGGCCAGCCAATTGGAACGATTTCCCGAAGGCCAATTTGTCGTCGAGTGCGATGGCAAGGTTATCGCATCATGCAGCGGACTGCTCGTCAATTACGACGATAACTTGGAATGGCACAATTGGCAGAAAATGGCCGATGGCGGTTTCATTCGCAACCATGTTCCCGGCGGCGACACGCTGTACGGAATTGAAATCATGGTCGATCCCGATTATCGCGGGATGCGTTTGTCGCACCGCTTGTATCAAGCGAGAAAAGATCTGTGCCGCCGTATGAACGTGGCCCGTATCATCGTAGGAGGGCGAATCCCAAACTATCACAAGCATGCCGATAAGTTGACCGCCCGCGAGTATATCGAGCGTGTCGTGGAAAAGGCGATCTTTGACCCCGTTTTATCCGCCCAGATCGCGAACGGTTTCGCACTGCAAGGACTAATTCCCAACTATTTGCCCTCGGACGTGCAGAGCGCCGGTTACGCGACATTCTTGGAATGGAAGAACCTTGAGTTCAACCGAGCGCCGACGCGTCGCTACCGACACAGCGTTGAACCCGTTCGCATCGGGGCGGTCCAGTACCAAATGCGTGCCGTCAAAGACTTTGACGAATTCGCTCATCAAGCACGTTACTTCGTTGACGTCGCGGGCGACTACAAATGCGATTTCCTGTTGTTTCCGGAACTGTTCACCCTGCAACTGTTGTCGTGTTTGCCTCCTCAGCGACCCGGCAGTGCCGCGCGGGCTCTGTCGGAGTTCACGCCGCAGTACCTAGAGTTGTTCACCGAGATGGCGATCTCGTTTAACACGAATATCATTGGCGGTTCCCACTTCGTCGTCGAAGATGAAACGCTGTACAACATCTCGTACTTGTTCCGTCGGGACGGCAGCATCGAAAAGCAATACAAATTGCACATCACTCCGAGCGAGCGACAATGGTGGGGAGTGACCGGCGGGGACAAGGTCGAGGTTTTTGATACCGATTGTGGTCCGATCTCGATTCAAATTTGTTACGACTGTGAATTTCCCGAGGTATCGCGAATCGCGGCGGAACGCGGGGCGAACATGGTGTTTGTCCCCTTCAATACCGACACAAAACTGGGTTATTTGAGAGTCCGATTGTGTGCACAAGCACGCTGTATCGAGAACCATATGTACGTTGCCATTGCTGGTTGCACCGGCAATTTACCCTTCGTCGAGAATGCCGATATCCACTACGCTCAATCAGCAATCTTCACACCGGCGGATGTCACGTTTGCGCGTGATGCCATCGGGGCGGAAGCAAATGCGAATGTCGAAATGGTGATCATTCATGATGTCGACTTAGAATTGCTTCGTCGTCACCGCGAAAAAGGCAATGTCACCAATTGGCGTGACCGACGGACCGACATGTACCACGTCAACTACAAAAGCGGCAACGAGGTTCGCCAAATTTGATCACCCCTCCGATTCACCACTTACCGCTGAGCATTCTGGCGCAGCCAAGTGATTCCGATTGTGGACCGACATGCCTGCATGCGGTTTACAATTATTGGAAAGACGAGATCCCGTTAGAGCAGGTGATCCGCGAGATCGGGCAGTTCCGACGCGGCGGCACGCTGGCGGTTCAACTGGCATGTCACGCGCTCGCTCGTGGTTATGAAGCCACGATTGTGACGTACAACCTGCAATTTTTTGACCCGACCTGGTTCCCACCGGGCCGCGTCGATTTGGCCGAAAAGCTGAAGGCACAATGCGCAGCCAAGAAGGGCAAAGACGAGCGATTTGAGGTTGCGACGGAATCGTATTTGCAGTTTTTGGATATGGGCGGCCAAGTGCAAATGGAACCGCTCGAAGAAAATCTGATTGTGCGAACGCTGATTGCCGGAGTGCCGCTACTGAGCGGACTGAGCGCGACATTCTTGTATCAGGAAGCTCGCGAACGGTATCAGGTACGTGACGAGTCCGGTCGCACCTGTATTACCGACGATGTGGCTGGCGACCCCGTTGGCCACTTCGTCGTGTTGTACGGTTACGACGGCCAAACCGGTCAGGTGATGTTAGCCGACCCTCTGCAAAACAATCCGATCGCTGCAACGCATCTATACACCGCACCCTTGTCCCAAGTCGCGGCCGCCATTCTGCTCGGCATCGCGACTTACGACGCAAACCTATTGATGATCCGGCCTCGGAATCATCGCCCGACTGGAAAGGCTTCCGTAAATGTCTGACGTGATTGTCACTGAATCGCAAGCAGGATGGATCGAAGCGATTGATGGTGTCGAAGTCGTTGATCCACGTGAATATCTAACCGACCCGCGTTGGAACCGTCGACGGGGAATCAAGGTCTATAACCTGGCGCGTTCGTATCGCTACCAAAGTTTTGGCTATTACGTTTCGTTGTTGGCCGAAGCTCGCGGTCATCGTCCGATGCCCGACGTGACCGCCATCCAAGATCTTGCGGGAAAAGCCAATGTGCGGTTGCTTCCCCCCGAGCTTGACGAACTGATTCAACATGCACTTTCGCCGCTGACGAAAGACACATTTGAACTGAGCGTTTACTTTGGTCGCAACTTAGCCAAACGCTACGACCGCCTATCGCGAGAGCTATTTAACACGTTTCCATGCCCATTACTGCGTTTCGAGTTTTCGCGTCGCAAGGACAAGTGGCGTTTGCGACGAGCCGAAGTGATTGGGATCAAGGCGGTGCCGCAAGCGCATTGGCCGTTTGTCGCCCAACAAGCAGAATTGCATTTTGCCGGACGCGGAGCGGCACGCAGCAAGAAAAATTCGCTGCGTTACGATTTAGCGATTTTGCATGACCCGAACGAAAAGGACCTCGCCCCCTCGGATCCCAAGGCTCTGCAAAAAATGATCAAGGCAGCGGCCTCGGTTGGCATCCGTGCGGAACTATTAACGCGTGAAGATGCGGGACGACTGCTCGAGTTCGACGCGTTGTTCATTCGGGAAACTACCTCGGTCAATCACCACACCTACCGCTTGGCGAGATGGGCCGAGCGAGAAGGATTGGTCGTGATGGACGATCCCCAATCGATCATCCGCTGTACCAACAAAGTCTATTTGGCGGAAATACTGGACAGGGCCAAGATCGATGTTCCCAAAACGATCGTCGTTCATCGAGGCAATGCCGATCAGATTGTGCCAACAATCGGGTTGCCATGCGTGCTGAAACGCCCCGACAGTGCCTTTTCCAAAGGCGTCACCAAGGCGGAATCCGAAACGGAATTGGCAGAAAAACTCGAGGAAATGTTTGAGTATTCCGAATTAGTGATTGCTCAACAGTTTATGCGTACCGATTTTGACTGGCGAATCGGCGTGCTCGATGGACGGGCGTTTTTTGCCAGCAAGTACCACATGGCACGCGGCCACTGGCAAATCGCCAAGTACGAAGACGAAGGCAAACAGACGTTCGGAAAAGCGGAAACGATACCCATTGAACTGGCGCCGCGACGCGCGGTCAGCATCGCGGTCAAAGCCGCCAACATCATCGGTGACGGTCTGTATGGCGTCGATGTCAAAGAGAGCGACGGAAAGTTCTACATCATCGAAGTCAACGATAATCCCAACCTCGATTCAGGCGTTGAGGATGCCATCATGCGTGAAGATTTGTATCGCCGAATCATGGAATCGTTTTTGCGTCGAATCGAACGCCGCAAATCGGGAGACAGCACTCAATGAACCTAGCACCGAAACGCGGACTTTTTGACGCTTACGGGATCGAGCTGGAATATGTCATCGTTGATCGCGAAGAGCTTTCCGTTCGCAGTAGCGCCGATCAGGTGCTGCAATCGCTGAGCAATGCCGCGTCCGATGAATTCCCCTCGGACTTTAGCGCGGGGTTGTGCACTTGGTCCAACGAATTGGCCCAGCACGTCATCGAGTTGAAAATCACCGATCCGATCACAAATCTAGTTCGGTTGCCAAGCCAATTTGAGAGCGCCGTGCGCGCGATTGATCCGGTGCTTGAAAAGCTCGGACTACGCTTGCTTCCGACGTCGATGCATCCGTGGATGAATCCGGCGAAGGAAACGAAACTGTGGCCGCACGAATGTCATGAAATCTACGAACAGTATCACAAAATATTTAATTGCTACTCACACGGTTGGGCAAATGTGCAAAGCGTGCATTTGAACCTGCCATTCGATGGCGATGAACAGTTTGCAAAATTGCATGCGGCAGTCAGATTGGTTTTGCCGCTGCTGCCCGGCTTGGCCGCGAGTTCGCCGATCGCCGATTCTCAGATCAGCGGTTGGCATTCGACACGTATGAAAAAGTACATGGCGCACTGTGACCGCGTCCCAGTGCTGACGGGCCCGATCATTCCGGAGCCGCTGTACGATGAAGCCAGCTATCGGCGAGAAATCTTTGGCCCCATCGCCGAGGCGATTCAGCCGCTTGATCCCGAACAGACAATGCATTGTGATTTTCTGAATTCACGTGGCGCGATCGCTCGCTTCGATCGTGGCTCGGTGGAAATCCGGGTGATGGATGTGCAAGAGTACCCTGCGGCGGACGTGTCGATCTGTGCTGCGGTCGTTGCAGTGCTTCGTGCACTAACGCAAGAGAAATGGTCCTCGCTGGACCACCAAAAACAAATGCCCACCGAGCGTTTGAGAATGCGACTGACCGAATGCTCGGTGAGTGCCGAACATACGATCATCGAAGACCAAGAGTTTTTACGCCACTTTGGCATCACCGCTGCTTCCATTCGCTGTGGCGATCTTTGGCAACATTTGGTGAAGACGCTGCGAAGTGAAGACTCAACCCTCGACAGCTTGATGGCGCCGCTGAAAATCATTTTGGATCACGGCACATTGTCTACACGAATCCTGAAGCTCGTCGGGGACTCGTTTTCGCACGACGAACTTCATGATGCCTACGATCAAGTCGCCGATTGTTTGCAGCAATGGCAACCGCTGATGCCATGACCTCGATTCGTTATCTGATTAGCTGCGAACATGGCGGCAATGAAGTTCCGCCCGACTATGCACCATTGTTCTCGTCGTCGGGCGCCAAACGTGATCTGAATAGCCACCGAGGGTACGACCCCGGTTCATTTGATGCAGCGACGCGATTGGCAGCGGAGCTTGGCGTCCCATTCATTTCATCGACGACGACACGGTTGCTTGTCGATCTGAATCGTTCGCTCGACAATCCGCAACTGTTTTCAAAATACGCGATGATGCTTTCGGAGCCTGAACGGGCGACGTTACTTAAAAAGCACTACCATCCCTACCGTCAACAAATTGCAAACCAAATTGCATCGCTGCTGACGTCAAACGACCGCGTCATTCATTTGTCGATGCATACGTTCACGCCTCGATTTCGCGGGACTCATCGCCCGTTGGATCTTGGGATTCTTTACGATCCCAGCCGAGCGGAAGAAAAACAAATTAGTGAAGCCATCGTGAGCCGATTCGCGTCCTCAGCACCTCATCGGCGTGTCCGCCACAACGAACCGTATCTAGGCATCGATGACGGACTGACCACCTATCTAAGAACGCAGCATCCGTCGCGGCAATACGCGGGTATCGAGATCGAGATCAATAATCGTTATGCTCGTTGGCAAGAAAAACAGAAGCAAAAAATGATCACACAGCTTGCTAAGGCCATTCAAGATGACTCGCCCGATTTTTAAGATTCTTTCGACCGAGCAGTGGACACTCGCGCAATCGATCGGCGAGATCCAGGGTGCGGCTATCGATCTGCAGGACGGTTTCATCCATCTTTCGGCACGCGATCAGGTCGAAGCGACTGCTGAGAAACATTTTGCGGGCCAAGAGGATCTCGTGCTGATCCAAGTCGACGAGGTAAAGCTCGGCGACACTCTACGCTGGGAAGTATCACGCGGCGGTGCCTTGTTCCCGCACGTTTACGGGACGATTCCGTTAACGTCGATCATCCAAGCTTGGCCGCTGCGGATTGGTGCCGACGGCCAGCATCATTTTCCTTGGAAAGATCAGTAAGACCGTCGCGCTGTGGGGTATCCACAGATCAGCATTCGTTTTTGAACATCGACAAGATCACGGGATGTTGATTGTCGCTCGCGACAGCGTGAGCAGGATTGCTCGGACGCTTTGCCTTTTCCGCCATCGCGTTTTGCGAAGCCGTTATCAAGTCGCTGAGTTCTCTAATGCGTTGACGCTCTTGTTTTGCGCCAGTTTGTCGAATTCCGCCAATCCACAAAATCGTATCGCGGACCGAGGCTTCGTTGATTGCCCACTGGATCGCGCGACGATCATCCGCGACAAGACGCAGCAGGGCACAATCTTTGACGCCATCAAGCACAGCGTGCGATGCGGCCAAGAATTGCTCTTTTGATTCGCTGCTGCAGGTCACAATTGGCTTGTCCGAAAAACGTTCGAGATGGCCACCCGCCAAAGCGAGGTGAACGGGCGCGTCGCTCGCGTCAACGGCCATTACGCACCACAAACGCCCGCCCGGTTGTTTCATCGAACGAGCCGCACGTAGTGCCGCCGCAATTTGATCGGGTGAATTTGCCGAGTCGATGATCACATCGGCACACTGAAATGAACTGAGCACTTGCATCCGCCCAGGAATCTCTCGCAGCTTGCCGAGATGCTCGACCACTTCGTGAAGTGGTTGATTCAACAGAACCCCAATCGCAGCGGCTGCTGCATGGTTGGACGCCATTGCCGCACCACACAGCGGAGACTCCATCACGGCGGTGACCGCTTCATGGGTCATCAGCAACGTTGACATTCCAGACTCTTGTTCGATCAATTTTGCCGACACATCTGCAGCATGACGGACGCCGTAGGTAAACGCGTTGGCTCCGTGATCGCGTACCGTTCGCAAAACGGCGGGCGAATCAGCCGAAACGACAACGACACCGCTTTGCGTCATTCGATCAAGAACGCACTGAAGCCCCGAAGGACCAAAGTCATCGTCATCTTGTGGCGTTCCCGTGATGACCAACAAATCAAATTCGATGGCGTCGTATCGACCGTGCTTTGCATCTTGTTCGGACAGCTCGATCACGGCGGTTTTTGCTCCGGCTTCACAGCAATCGCCGAGCCACTGTACCAGTGCTCCGCCCGCTGGAACCGACTCGGTCGCAGTCGACTGCATCACGCCGTCGCAATCACCTAAGTCCGTTTGGTAAGAGGTGCGAAGCCCCATGTTGCGAAGCAATTGAGAAACCATCAAAGACGTCGTCGTCTTTCCTGCGGAACCAAATACGCCGATGGTCAACAAACGACGGTCGGGACGATCAAGTCGTTTCGCGTTCAGCCCAGCAAGTGCCAAATCAACATCACCGACGACACATTGCGGCAAAGGACAGGGCAGAATTTGCTCGGTCAAAATCCCAGCAGCGCCCCGTGCCAAGGCCGATGCGATAAAGGCGGTAGGCTCATCATCGCCAACCGAATAGACGACCAATTCGCCTTGTTGTGCAGTGTTCACGTCATCAGCGATTTCGCTGAAACAAATATCGTCTCCAGCGAAAAATCGTGCGTTGGCGATTAACGCCGCCAGCGACAAGCACGCCTCGGATCCGGATGCGGGATGATTCTTGATCGAATCATGGACGGAAATAGAAGACTTCGCATTCGAAACGAACGAAGATTTGACCGCATGACGCATGATGGCCTCCCTGCACATAGCGATGAAGATGGTTTCATGACAAATCCTTTGCCACTCGGAAAAGCAGTCCTCCGCTTCACCGTTGAGAACGAATTGTTCCCATCGCATCGCATCGGTCAATAGGAAAAATATCGCCGTAAATGCTAGCAAATAAAGAAGTTAGGGCTCTTTGGCGGGATTGAGATGAATCCCGATCGAAAAAAGGCCAAAGTTTTTTTGCAGCTAAGCAGGTACGCAGGAATCATTGGGTGAAATCCCGTTAGCCGTTTGGGCGCTAGCCCCGGTTGAATGCGGGAACCGTGGCTAGCGCCAAAACGGCCAATTTACTGAAAGACTCCTGCCTAACTGCTTAGATCAGTCCTGCATCGCGAAGCATCATTTGCAGATCGTCCCAGGCAGCTTTTTTGGCGGCTGGGTTTCGCAGCAGGTACGCCGGGTGATACGTGACCACCACTTTGCTGCCGAAATAGGAATGAAACTGACCGCGAAGTCGTCCGACAGATAGTTTGCTGTCGAGCAAGGCTTGCCCACTAACCGCCCCGAGACAGACGATGTATTCGGGACGAATCAGCTCAATTTGCTTCTCAAAATAGGGGCGGCAGTTGGCGATTTCTTCAGGGTCGGGGTTCCGATTGCCTGGGGGACGGCATTTGACGGTGTTGAGAATGTAAACATCTTCGCGAGCAAATTTGCACGCTTGGATCATTTTGGTCAGCAGTTGCCCTGCCTTGCCGACAAAGGGACGTCCGCTGCGATCTTCGTCCGCCCCGGGGCCTTCACCAAAGAACACGATGCGAGCAGCGGCGTTGCCTTCGCCAAAGACCGTATTCGTTCGGCAATGAACTAATTGAGGACATCGTTGGCACTCTGCCACTTCGCCTGCCAGAGCTGCGAGTTCACTTTCACGCTGCACCAACGGCAAACTTGCCCCAGGGTAGGGTTTGGCGGAGTCGCCGAGCAACGTCGGAGTCAAAACGGGCTTGCGCGGCGGAGCTGACGGGGTGGTCGTCGCCTTAATATTCGCCGCCGGGGGGGGCGTAGGCGGCACGTCGGGCGCTGCCACGTTCGCGTTTTCGGCAGGCGGAGCGGAAATTGCAGCTTCGAAACGTGACTTCAGCTCGGCAACCGATTGCGGATTGGGACGCGGCATCCACTGAACGCCTGACCGCGACAAATGGTCGGCAAGCGCAGCGGCTTGCATGATCAATTGATCGCGATCCAACGGGGGTGAAATCTTGTCAGCCATGGCACGGATTCTAGCGAATCTAGCTAGGAACGTCTTCTAGGGCTTTGTGATTTGGGTCGCCGAGAATAGGATTCAGTGCTTAAGCGCATAGTCACATTGTTGTTCGCGTACCCCTGTTAGTTGTTCCCGCACCCCTGTAATCACGAATGCCCGTCCCTCGAGTCGCAATTGTCGGTCGTCCCAATGTAGGCAAAAGCAGCCTATTTAACTGGCTTGCGCGCCGCCGCCTTGCCATCGTCGACGATTACGAAGGCGTAACGCGGGACCGAATGACGACGCTGATCGAATCGAATGACCGTTTTTTCGAGCTGGTCGACACGGGAGGAATGGGGGTCGTCGATGCAGATAATTTGAGTGACGACGTCCACAACCAAATTGAAATCGCGATCAATACCGCCGACGTGATCGTGTTGGTGGTCGACGTACAAACGGGTGTGATGCCGTTGGACGAAGAAGTGTCCGAGCGTCTTCGAACGATTCAACGTCCGGTGATCTTGGTCGCCAACAAGGCCGACCAAACACACCAAGACCTGCTCGCCGAAGACTTTCAGCGACTTGGCCGTGGTCACCTGATTTGCGTTAGCACGACGCAGAACCGTAATCGCGAAGACTTGTTGGAACTGATCGTGGATCGTTTGCCCGAAGCGAACGACGAAACGGTCAAAGAAACGCAAATGAAAGTCACGATCGTCGGGCGACGAAATGTCGGCAAAAGCACGTTCGTCAACACGCTTGCCGAAGACGACCGCATGATCGTCAGCGAAGTTGCAGGGACCACGCGTGACAGCGTCGATGTGATTTTCGAGATGGACGGCCAATCTTTTATGGCCATCGACACGCCAGGACTTCGCAAACGCAAGAGCCAACGAACCGACCTCGAATATTACGGAATGCACCGTGCTCAGCGAAGCGTTCGTCGAGCGGACGTGGTATTAATATTTTTCGATGCGGGCGAAACCGTCAGCAAAGTCGACAAACAGCTGATGGGCTACGTGATGGAAAATCACAAGCCGTGCATTTTCGTGATCAACAAGTGGGACAAATATCACGGCCAAGTGCCCACCGATCGTTGGGTTCGCTACATTCACGCCCAATTCCCGACGCTCACTTATGCCCCGATCGCATTCATCACCGGCCAGACCGGAAAGAATGTCAAAACGCTGCTAAATCACGCGACGATGTTGTTCAAACAAGCTCGCGAACGAGTCACCACGGGGCAGCTGAACCGGCTGATTCGAGCGGCCATCGACGCCCATCCGCCCGCGATGTACCAAAACCGTCGGCCCAAGATTTACTTTGCCACGCAAGTCTCCACCGAACCGCCAACCGTGGTGTTGATGTGTAGCGAACCGAAGGCATTTACGGCCGATTACAAGCGTTACTTGCTTGGCGTTTTGCGAGACCACCTGCCGTTTGGTGAGGTGCCGATCAAGATGTATCTGCACCGCCGTCACCGCGAGGGCGACGAAGAAGGTGAAGAGGAAAGCACGCCGAAACGCGGAAAACGCGATTAGTCCATCAACGGTTCTAGCGCCAGCGTCAGCATCAGGTTATCCACCGCGAACGGTTTTGCCGCCGCAAACGATTCACCGGCCGTCACACTGGCGGCCGCACCGGTCACGGTCGCAGCAGCCCGAACACGGGTGACAATGTTCGGTTTGTGTTCAAACTGGGTTTTGTAACACAGGATGGACTCGATCTTGGTTTCGATCGTGTCGCTGATGTCGACGATTTGATGATACGGATTTCCCGCCAACGTATCAGGCTCGACTGCCAAGCGATAATAAAGTTGTCGCTGGATCGAGTGGACGGGCAAACCGGGAAAGTACTCGTCCCATTTGGTCAGCCGGCTGTAGAAAACCGCGGCATCCGTGATTTGCATCGCTTGCCAATGATCAGGCGACGCCATCGGGGTTTTTTCGCCAAAACCAATCACTAGCTGAGGTCGATAACGGCGAAATTCCTTGGCCAAGGCGACGCGATGTTCGAAACAGTCGAATAAACGGCGGTTAGGCAAATCGAGCTGGATTCGTTTTTTCACACCAAGCACCTTCGCGGCCTCTTGTGCTTCAAGCAGCCGGACCTCGGGACTTGGCGAGTTGGGTGTCGGTTCGCCATCGGTCAGATCGATGATGCCGACTCGATATCCCTTGTTGGCAAGTTTCGCCAACGTTCCACCACAAGCGATTTCGACGTCGTCTGGGTGTGCGCCGACCGCGATAAGGTCCAGCCGCTCGGGCAAGTCGATTTTTTGATCCGTCAAAGCTGGATCTCCCTTCAACATTCAAATGTTTTCGTGCCATTGCCTGAACCTTCAAGCAATCCCGATGCAGTTTGCGGCCTGGTTGCCGCCGCGACAACCTGGGCTTCGTTGGAGGGGCATCGTGGTTGCAGCGAAGATGACGCTGGAAACGCTGGGAAATACCTTGATCCGAACACTGAGCCCTCGCTTGGTGCGGAAAGCAGCAGCCTACGCGCTGCATGATTGGGACGAACGTCACAAACGGACGTTGTAGCAATCTTGAATTGCAATTTACAGCGGAACGGATCAAGAAATTCGGCTTGGACCACAGAGTCGAACTAGTCTTTGTTGTGTCAGCGGGACGCCGAGGCAACATGAGTTCAACAACCAGATATTAAGCGTCCCCCCGTGCGAGGCGGGGTCGGTCTTTCGAGATCGGCCTCGCCTTTTTTCGTAGCGTTTCAAACCATCGGCAGCTTTTCAAACGCCCACTGGTGTGTCGACGAAATAATTCTCGTTTTTTTTGTCGTCGAACGAACGTGACTTTGGCACGGTGCTAGCTTTCATGAAGGTAGGGTCAAGCCAAATGGGGCATTCGATTCAGTGTGCTGAGGTAGATTGCAACACCTGTAGCAAAATGCAACACATACAATCGTCATGTTCGACACCTCAACGCGGCGAAACCCCGTTTTTTTCGTAGCAAAAGAGATACATGGGAAATAGACTCTCTAATGGGAGAGTGCTTTTCTGCCCTACTTTCCGCTATTCAGAACCAGAACACAGCAAAACGCGTTTTCTGTCACTCGCGAAAGAGATAATCAGATGGGATTGCGACAAGTCGCACTAATCGTTCAACAATCCGCCCCCCTCAAGCTGGCGACCGGTCTGCTGCTTTCTGCAGCGATTTGGATTCCCACAGTTTCGGCTGACGAAACATCGAGTGATGGGGGACAAGTCCGGGTCGCGAGCTACAAAATGCCTTCGGGTGATGCGTACTTCGCAGCTTCGCTTCAACCATCGGCGAGTGATTCGTTGATGAATGCAGTTCGCGACGCGGAGGCGGATATCGTCATCGTCGTGGACACATCGGCGAGCCAAGTCGGCGAATACCGTCGCGATTCGATCGCGGCCCTCCGCAGTGCCATCGAGCAATTGCGAACGGGGGATCGTGTTCGCTTGTTTGCTGCGGATGTCAAGACGGCCGATTTGAGTGGCGACTTCGACTCGCCAAGCTCTTCGATGACACAAAACGCGATTGCGAAACTGGGTCAACGTTTGCCGCTTGGAAACACCAACCTAATCACCGTAATTGACTCGATTCGAGCGACTTTGGTCGGCGAACCCGCCAATCGAACTCGCAGTGTCGTTTACATCGGCGACGGATCGTCGCTGGAAGCGAACGCGGACAAAAAACGTTTCGAAGCTTTGGTAGATACATTGCGATCGGATCGCATTTCGGTTCACAGCATCTTGATCGGCCCCACAGCGAACATCGAAGTGATGGGAATTTTGGCCAATCAAACTGGCGGCGTTTTGGGAGTGGTCGGAACCGGAGAGAATGTGAGTCCCGTCGAAATCTCACGCCAGGTCGGCAAGTCGGCCTCGATGTCACCGATTTGGCTTAGCGATGCCAAGCTGACTGAGGGCATGAAAACCGTTCAACAAGATCGTTTGCCACCGCTTCGTCTGGACCGCGACTCCATTTTGCTAGGCCACATGAAGATGGCCTCCGGAGAGGTCGCGTTCCAATTGAAGGGTGAAACGACTTCAGCCAATGTTGCTATCCAGATCGATGGCACGATTGAAACAAGCCATCCCGACTTTGCGTTTTTGCCAGGTTTGGTTGATGATTCCGCCGACAATCGCGGACTGATGTTGGCCACTGCCGGTTCGCCGATGCTGCGTGAAACGGCTCATGCATTGGCCACTCAATCCGAAGATCTCGTTCGTGCCGCAAACATCGCCGTCAAGCAAGGCAACATGCGTGGTGCAAAGGCGATCGCCGAGAAAGCACTCAAGGCCGATCCGAACAACCCCGAGGCCAAGGCAATCGAAACGGTCACGGAAGAAGCCAACACGCTGATCATTCAAAATCCAGCCGACTCGCCTTTTGATGACATTTTCGGCGGTGGTGACGCCCCGATGGACGAGGGCGGCGATGTCTTTGGCAGCGACACCGCGGCAGAAGCAGGCGGTGATGTATTCGGAGGAGACGATCCTGCACCCGCTGTGGTCGAAAATGACCCGATGGATATCCAGGACGAGGCGCCAGCGGCTGCAAAACCAGCAGCTGCTCCGCGACAACCCGCTCCCCGTGCGGCGGCACCGCCAAGAAATGTGGCTCAGCCACGAAACGCGGCTCCGATGCGAGACAACAATTTCTTTGGTCCTGCGGCGGGTGATGACGAATTGCTCGAATCTGGTGGCGATTTGCTCGATCGAGTCGAGGCCGAACAATCACTAGCCGAAGGCCGTCTGCGTGCCGAGGTTAACTCGCAACTTCGTGCAGCCCGCCGCCAATTGGTGGTCGACCCGCAGGGAGTCTCTGGATCATTGAAGTCATTGCTCGGAAGAATTGAGATTACGGCAAACGTCAGTCCAGCAGTGCGTAAAGAATTGATGGGCGAAGTCCGTTCAGCCATTCAGCTTGCCAGCAGCAAAGAAGCTCGCTTCATGGATGCTCAAGCGAACCTTGAACAACAAGCCAAGGGTGCGAACTCGATGACGCGTTTGCTCGAGGAAACCTTCCGAACCGAACAGTCGCTCAAAACACTGTCCGAGCAAATGAACGCCTTGATTGACGAAGGACGTTACGAAGAGGCGGACGGTGAAGTCTCGATTCCCTTTGCTCGCTTGGCAGGGGATACGATCACACGTGACTCGACCGCAGGACGTCAATTCATTGATTATCCGTTGTGGCTGCAAACCTATGCTCGCGATCGTCGCTACACCGAAATGCGAGATCGTAACTTTGTCGATGCATTCTCACTCGTTTTGAAAGCGGCGATTCCGTTTGTGGATGAACCCCCCGTGGTTTGGCCCGAAGCCGATGCGTGGCAAAAACTTAGCCGACGCCGCATTGAGCGTTACGGTGCGATCGAATTGGTTGGTGACAACGACACCGAGCGTCGAATTCAAGCCACGCTCAGTGACGAAACAAGCCAGATTTTTGTAGAAACACCGCTTGAGGAAGCGATCCAGAAAATCGCTACGGACCACGATATTCCTATCGTCATTGATCGACGTGCTTTGGAAGAAATTGGTCTAACCGCAGACAGTCCCGTCACGATTGAACTTAAGAACGTTTCGCTTCGTTCGTTCATGCGGCTGTTGCTTCGCGAACTCGACTTGACCTACATGATCAAGGACGAGGTGATGCAGATCACCACGCAAGAAGCGGCCGAAGAAAACCTCGTTACCAAAGTCTATCCCGTCGGTGACCTCGTCGTTCCTGTTATGCAACTCGGCGGCGGCGGTATGGGCGGCGGCCAGGGCGGCGGTATGGGTGGCGGCATGGGCGGCGGTGGAATGGGCGGCGGCATGGGCGGCGGCGGTATGGGCGGTGGTATGGGCGGCGGAGGCATGGGCGGCGGAGGTATGTTTGCCGTTCCTGATGACGTTTCGCTACAAAACAAAACCACGGCATCCACTCCTGCGACTCGCTCGGAAAACGCTGCGAGCAAACCGGTTGCGAAACCTGCCAAGAAAACGATTTCACGCTTTGATATCAAACCGATCCGACTTCAAGTCGCCGAGGGTCAGTCCAAAGCCGAAGCATGGGACCAATTCTTTGCGTCTGAAAAGATCGAATCCGCTGAAGACCTGACTCGTTTGGATCAACGCATTCGTTCAACGGTTCGCGAGTGGTCGACCAAAGCGTTGAAGTTCCAAGAATCCGGCAAGCCCGAGCAAACCGTGGCCTGTTTCGTAGAGATGCGAGATACGATTGCGGCTGCCATGCGTGCCGGACACGTCCAAACATGGATGTATCAAGCCTACGCAATCGCTCTCAAAGCAACGAACGCTCCAAAAGAGGAGATTGAACGCACGCTGCTTTCAGCAGTTGACTTTGCCGAGACTCCGGAAGAAGTCCTGCATGTCGCTGCGAGACTCGAAGAAGTTGGTTCGGGAGCTGCGGCGCTGCAGTTGTGCAAAAAGATTTCAGCACTCGATCCCTATCGACGCGAACCCTACTTGATGGGACTTCGCATCGCTCAGCAACTGAATGATGTCGACGCCTTGTCGTGGGCATGCAGCGGTGTATTGAGCCAGGCGTGGCCCGAGAAATTCCAACCGATCGTCGAACAAGCTCGCTTGGTTGCTCGTGCAACGCATAGCGAATTGATTGCCGAAGGCCGAACCGAAGATGCCCAGAAGTTCAGCGATTCGCTGCGACTTGCCGCTTCGCATGACGCGATTGTCCGTGTTTCCTGGACAGGCGACGCCGACCTTGACGTGGCTGTCGAAGAACCATCGGGAACCGTTTGTGCAATTGACAGCCCCTCGTCGGCTGGCGGTGGCACATTGCTGGGCGATTCATTCCCCGGTCGTGGTGACGATGAACTAGGCACCGTTTCAGAAACCTACCTGTGCCCGAAAGGTTTCACAGGAAAATACCGATTGTTGATTCGCCGAGTTTGGGGTGACGTTTCCACTGGAAATGCCACAGTCGAAATCATCACCGACGTAGGCCGTCCAACTCAGCGATTCATTCGCGAAGAAATTCCAATCGGAGAACAAGACGCGTTGGTTGTCTTTGAAGTCAAAGAGGGACAACGCAAAGAAGACATCGCAGCGGCTCAGCTTGCTCACTTGCGAGACGTCCAACGTGACATGAACCACGACGCACTTGCCCAGTTTGCTGGCGATGGTCCCGATGCGGCTCAAGTCCTGCAAAATCTTTTCAATGACGTGCAATCGTTGACAGGCGGATCCGTTGGGGGCGCAGGAGGTGCTGGTGGAGTTGGCGGGCTAGGAGGCCTAGGTCGCTTCAATCGTGGTGCGGTTGGTTTCCGACCTGAAATCACACAGCTTCCCGAAGGAGCCTCGGTTTCGACCCTAGCGATCATTTCGTCGGACCGTCGTTATGTTCGAATCAGTCCTGTGCCCACGTTTTCGCAAGTCGGTGACGTGCGAACGTTTAACTTCGTCGATGGAGATAGCGGCACTGTCCCGGGCGGCGGTGGTGGTGGCGGCCTCGGTGGTGGCGGTTTCCAATAGGGAACACAAGCTAAGGTTGACAGCGAATGCCCAACGTTTCTAACGTTGGTCAAAATTGCCTTTAATGTCTCTAACTTAGCGGTCTTGCCACGTCAGGACGATGGATCGGAATGCCGCAATTGCTCGCAACGGAATGCGTGACCCACGACTTTCGCACCCACAGGGATGCGAAATCGGCAACTACGCGCTCTTATGCGTCGAATTCGAGTGCCGCGAATCCGCTAAACCAAGCGACCGGCATTTATCTTCTACTCCTGTTCACGCTGCTTGGATTTGGGTCGGGTTGCACATCCACCCGTTATGTCTCGAATCGCTCGATTCGAGAGAATCCGCTCGCCACCAACCTGAAATTGGTGACATTTCGCGGCCCTGAGGTCAGCGAGCGAACATGGCACACGTTGAATCGGTTTGGTTTGGAAGACCAATATGCGGCCGATCGCAACAAATGCTTCGCGAAAATTCGGCAAACCATCAACGAGTCTCCCGATTCCGATTTGGTTTACGCGTTGAGTGAACTTTCCTATGTGGAGGGCAAAAAGGCGGAACGCAGTGGCGATTCGCTGAATGCACTGAACCATTATGGAATCGCACTCACAAATTCGTACGATTATTTATTCAGCGACGATCTGCAGATCACTCGCAATGCGTTTGATCCACAATTCCGTGCAGCATGCGATTTGTACAACGAATCGCTTGAGGACACGCTGCGAATCTTATGCAGCGAACATCGAATCGAACCTGGCAGCAACTACACCATCTCGACTCCTGATCGAGAATTTATTGTCCGCACCGAAATGCGAGGCAAATGGAAACCCGAGGAGTTCGACCGATACGAGTTCGTCAGTGACTTTGATATCGAGACGCTCAACAATCGGCATACCACCTACGGGCTTGGCGTTCCCTTAATCGCGGTGCGAAAACCCGCTGACAAAAGTGATGCCCGCGAACGCTACTATCCTTCGGGATTGAGCTATGCCGTATCTGCGATGATGCGTTGTTCACCGGGGACGTCAGGCAAACGAACCGGCGAATCGTCGACCTGTGTACTGGAATTTTTTGATCCGCTCGAAGCAAACCAAATTGAAATCGCAAAACAGTGGGTGCCACTGGAAACGGATCTCACGACACCGCTTGCCTATTTCTTAGACAGCCCTGAATTTCGCAAACGCAACCATGCGACCGAAGGCTTGCTGGACCCGGATGGATCACAAGAGAGGCGAGGCATCTATATGCTCGAACCGTATGATCCTGAACGTATTCCCGTTTTGATGGTCCATGGACTTTGGTCGAGCCCGCTAACGTGGATGGACATGTTCAATGACCTCCGCAGTTTTCCCGAGATCCGAGAACGCTATCAATTTTGGTTCTATCTTTACCCGTCCGGTCAACCGTTTTGGATTAGCGCTCAACAACTGCGTACGGACCTCGCCTCGATGCGAGGATCCTTCGATCCCGGACATCGTGACCAAGCGGTCGACAACATGGTGTTGGTCGGACACAGCATGGGAGGGCTCGTCAGCCGTCTGCAAACAATGGATAGCGGCGACGATTTCTGGAAAATTGTCAGCGACCAACCTGCCAACGAGTTAAAAGGGGCAAAAGAAGATCGCGTCAAACTAGTTAGCACGCTGTTCTTTAAGCCCAATCAGTCCGTGGGTCGCGTGATCACGATTGGAACTCCCCACCGCGGCAGCGACTTTTCGAACGATTACACACAGTGGTTGGCTCGGAAATTCATCAAACTTCCTCAAATGTTCGTATCCACCGGACAGAGATTGACCCGCGAAAATCCCGACTTTTTTCGTGATACGGATTTGTTGACCGCCGTGAATGCGGTGGACTCGCTATCGCCAAAATCGCCCATTTTTCCGGTCATGCTGAGAGCAAAGAAATCATCCAACGTCAAGTTTCACAACATTATTGGCGTCTTAGAAAAACCTTCACTACTGAGTTCCAAATCGCGTAAAAGTGATGGTGTCGTGGAATACGCCAGTGCTCACATGGATGACGTGGAAAGTGAAATCATGGTTGACGCGGAACACACTCGTATTCACATGACAGGGAAAGCCATTTTCGAAGTTCGCCGTATCTTGCTCGAACATCTTCAAAGCGTCGACGCTAACGATCGCGTCGCGATTCAGCCGAGCGAAGCACCGATGCATGCTGCGGACGCCTACCGACGTTAACCGGATGCATTTCGTGTGCAGTCGCGTTTTCTCAACAACAGACCGCTCTATTGAGCGATTCCCACATTCACATCGCTTGGCAAAAATGCTGCCAAGGGAGCTGCATTCTTGCGGACTGCGTTGCCGCCTGCGGGCACACGGGTCATGTAGATTTCGCCCGACAACGATCCAACACGATTCGTTGCAGCAGCAGGCACTTTAACTTCGGCGGACGAGTCACGTCGTTTTGCTGCATGCTTTTTTGAGCGGCCTGTGACCATCGTTGGGTGTGCAAACGCTTCTTCCCGCTCGCTCAAAGAATTTTCGTCAGCCTCAGCTGCGTTATCCAACGCTTCGAGTTCCGCACGAATCACTCGAATGTCGCGGGGGGCGTCGATGCCGATTCGCACCGTGTTGCCTTGCACTCGAATCAGCGTGATCGTGATGTCGTTGCCAATTTGAATCTTTTCATCAAGCTTGCGTGTTAAAACCAACATGGCAGTGTCCTTTGCGTTTAATTTCGTCGTCGAGATAGAGAAGTCGTTACCGTTTCGTTTCCTGAGTGGATTCGTCTTGGCAACGAAAGAGGGTTAATGCACGAGGTGTGCCAAAACTCAAAAAGAAATCCCGCAATAAGCTGCAACTCGTTTTCAAGAAACGACTTAAGGCAAAGACGTGGTTCCGCTCTGGCTCGTGGCGATGTGTTACTTCCGTAGGAATTACAAATCATTTGTAGATCGAGTCATGTCTACGCTTACGGCATTCGTCATTCACGTTTCTTGCCCCGACCGCAAAACTTTTAGTCTTGAGTCGAAATAGGAATTTTTCCTATGTTCCTGCTCGAAGGCACTATCGCTCGAGAATGCAGTTGTAAGCTGCCCATGTAATTTCTCGGCGATGTCAACGATCTCTGTCGGTTCAAAGGAGTGACCGCCATGCCCCTAACATCCAATCAACTCAAGCAGTGGATGACTTCGCTGCTTCGCGTCGGCCTCTATCTGACACTACTGCTGAGCGTCATTCTCACATCGCTCAGCCATCCGGTTGCGGCTCAGGACACTTCGAACGATGTCGTCGCGGTCGTCAATGCCGATCCAATTACCCGCAAAACGCTGAACGAAGAGTCGCTTCGCCGTTACGGCCATGACGTTCTCGAGAACATGGTGAACCGCCATTTGATCCTACAGGCCTGTAAGACGAGTGGAATTGAGGTCACGTCCACCGAGGTTCGAGAGGAAATCAACCGCATCGCTTCGAAATTTGGCTTGTCGATGCAAGCCTATTTGCAACTGCTGCAAGAAGAACGCGATATCCAGCCTGACCAATACAGCCGCGAAATTGTTTGGCCGATGTTGGCGCTACGTCGCTTGGTCAGCAACCGTGTGCAAGTCAGCGACGAAGAATTCAACAAGGCATTCATTGCCCAGTTTGGCGAAGCAGTCAAATGCCGATTGATCATGATGGCAAGCAAGACAGACGCTGAAGCATTGCGTCAAAAAGCAGCTGCAAATCCTGATCAATTCGCGTCGCTAGCCAAAGAACACAGTGAAGACGAGGCCAGTGCAAGCGTGGGCGGGTTGATCCCTCCAATTCGCCACTACACCGGCGACACTCGTTTGGAAGAGGCCGCGTTCGCATTGCAAGACAACGAAGTTTCTCCTGTACTGCAACTTGGCGATCAGTGGATTTTCCTTCAAGCAGTGCGTCGATTGCCAGCTACCACGCCAAGCCCGCAAGCGATGCCCAGCATCCGCGAACAGATCAACGATCGCATTCGAGATGAAAAGATGCGAGGTGCCGCGACAGATCTTTTCGCTCAACTGCAGGCTGATGCTCAAGTCGTGACCGTATTGGGTGACGCCGAGAAAACTCAGCAATATCCTGGCGTTGCTGCGATTATCAACGGACAACAAGTGAGCTTGGCTGCGGTTGCCGCCGAGTGTGCCAAACGTCACGGAAGCGAAGTTCTCGAAGGCGAAATTAATCGCAAACTGCTTTCGCAAGCACTGAAAAAAGCCAACAAAGAGGTCAAGGATGCTGATCTTCAACAAGAGATCCAGCGAGCTGCTGCGAGCTTTGGCTTTATGGCAGCCAATGGCCAACCCGACGTCGACGCTTGGATGAAATCGGTAACATCCGATGGAACCACGACGCAAGATTTGTACATCCGCGACGCGGTGTGGCCGAGCGTGGCACTTAAAAAACTAGTCGAGGACTCGGTTGCTCTGAACGAGCAAGACATCCAACAAGGATTCGAGTCGTCCTACGGACCGCGGGTCGAAGTGTTGGCAATCGTATTGTCGGATCAACGCAGTGCTCAAAAAGTTTGGGAAATGGCTCGCGACAACCCGAACGACGCCTTTTTCGGCAAATTGGCTGAACAATACAGCGTCGAACCGGTTTCGGCGAGCAACATGGGCAAAGTTCCCCCGATTCGCAAACACAGTGGTCAACCAGCGATCGAGCGAGAAGCGTATGCAATGAAACCTGGCGACCTGAGTGGAATTGTTGTCACGGGCGACAAATACATCATCATGCGATGCCAGGGGTACACCGACCCCGTGGTCAAGCAAATCGAAGATGTTCGCTCGGAACTTGTCCGCGATCTGTCAGAGAAAAAGATGAATATGGCGATGAATGTCCGCTTCGATGAACTCAAATCGGCGGCCGAAATCGACAACTTCTTTGCCGTGGCGAAACAGCTCCCGAAAATGGCTACCGCTCCTCAACCCACGAAAAAATAGCTCTACTTTTCCTACACGTGATGTGCAGGAAACGAGCAGAATTAGGAAGCCCAGCATTAATGCTGGGCTTTTTTTACGGCTAGATGGGCCCCTTGAGCCGCTGGAAAAGCCAATACAACCCGCTTTTGGGCTGAGTTTTTAGGGTTTGCGGGACTCATTTCTTGCTGCAAAGAACCGATAACCCCTGGGCGATTGCTGGTGTCTGGTCGACAATACCTCGAAACCGGCAACGGCGGTACGATTCGCCTGCGACCACGGTTTCGAATTTCCGATCTGACAAATACCTTTTGGCTTGAATGACATGAGTCAACCTTTTGACGCTGATACGCCCAACATCGATGCTCCTGCGATTGCACCGCTGACGACCGATCCTGTTCCGGAGCCGTTCGAGGTGAAATTTGCCTCTCGCGTCGACCGGCTGCCCCCTTACATGTTTGGGCGGATTAACAATTCGCTGTATCAAAAACGGCGAGCGGGTGACGATGTCATCGATCTCGGCATGGGCAATCCCTCCGATCCACCTGATCCGACCGTGATCCAAAAATTGATCGACGCCGCGTCGGATCCTGGGAACCATGGCTATAGCAAGTCCAATGGGATCGCGAATCTGCGAAAAGAAGTCGCGAGCAAGTACAACCGGCAATATGGTGTGCGGCTCGACCCGGACTCTGAAATCATCGCCTGTTTAGGCAGCAAAGAGGGTTTCTCGCATATGTGCTTGGCGTTGATGGGGCCGGGCGATACCGCCATGATCCCCTCGCCTTATTTCCCCGTTCATATGTACGGGGTCATTTTGGCTAGCGGCAACGTCGTCGCGTTGGACGTCGCCGATCCGGATCGATTTTTGCGTAATGTCGCGTACACATGCGAACATATGGCTCCCAAGCCAAAGGTTTTGATCGTCAATTACCCGCACAATCCTTCGTCTGCGGTGATTGAGCCTGATTTCTTTGTCGAAGTCGTGCGGCTAGCCAAAAAATACAAGTTCATGGTCATTCATGACTTTGCCTATGCGGATGTCGCATTTGACGGCTATCAACCACCAAGTTTCTTGAGTGCTCCAGGTGCCAAGGACGTGGGCGTCGAGTTCACCACCATGAGCAAGGGCTACAACATGGCGGGTTGGCGAGTCGGGTTCTGTGCCGGAAATTCCGAGATGATTCGCGGTTTGGGGACGATCAAGGGCTATTACGACTATGGCATGTTCCAAGCCATTCAAATTGCGGCAATCGTGGCGCTGCGAGAAACCGAGGCGAGCGTCGAGAAACAGTCGATGATCTATCAAGGTCGCCGCGATGCGTTGGTCAGCGGACTTCGGCGACTGGGGTGGAACCTAACCCCGCCCAAAGCAGGTATGTTCGTATGGGCCGAGGTCCCCGAGCCTTGGAAGAGCAAGATGAGCACGATGGACTTTGCCATGAAATTGCTCGAAGAGGGCAACGTCGCGGTCAGTCCGGGCAGCGGATTTGGCAATGCGGGCGAAGGCTATCTGCGAATGTCGCTGGTCGAAAATGAGCAGCGACTCCGTCAAGCCGTACGTCAGATCGCAAAATGTCTATCGACTTCCGGGGCGCCTGCTCCGAGTGCGAGCACATAAGCCCGCAGTCTCATTGATTCATGATTTCATGATCGTGTGAGTGCATCGATTCGCTCGCATCTAGCGTCGATGGGTTATCCTGGATTGG